>CALWSU010000001.1 GCA_944384295.1 uncultured Lachnospiraceae bacterium
GAGGTTTTTTGCCTGAAGCTAAAGCTCCCTGATTCCCCCGGCATAGCCGGGGGTTTTTATTGGATTCACCAAAAAAATCGAGCTTTTCTCAGTTTGAGAAAAGCTCGATTTTTTTATTCAACTTTTGTTGATAAAATTATTCTTCGTCTTGTGCAAAGGAAATCAACAAGTCGCCTTGGCTGACTTTTTCTCCTTCTACTACATAAATCTTGTCTACTACGCCATCTTCTTTGGCAACAATAGAAGTTTCCATCTTCATTGCTTCGATTGTCAGCAATGCTTGGTTTTTCTTGACTTCCTCGCCTTCTTTTACCAAAATTTTGCTGATGTTACCAGGAATCGAAGAACCTAAATGGAAAGGATTATTTTTGTCTGCTTTCAGTTTCCCATCGCTCTTGACTTCTAAGTGTTTATCCAAAACGCGTACTTCACGCATTACACCATTGATTTCAAATGTCAAAGAACGGAAACCTTCTGCATCGGGTTCTGACATATCAATGTATTTAATCAAGATGTCTTTCCCTTCCCCGATTTCGATGGAAGTTTCTTCGCCTTTTGCCAAACCAAAGAAATATACATCACTGGTCAGTTTGGATACATCGGTATAGTATTCCCAATGGTCACAGTAATCATCATATACCTTTGGATATAAAGCATAACTGATGATATTTCTTGGATTTACTTTTTTCATTACATGGCTTTCTTTGAGATGTTTTTCAATTGCATCAAAGTCCGCAGGAGGCAACAATGCGCCTGCTCTGCCATTGATTGGCTTTCTGCCTTTGAGCACGATTTCTTGCAATTCTTTCGGGAAACCGCCTTCTGGCTGTCCAATATTCCCAATGAAATAATCTACAACGGATTCAGGATAAGAAATATCTTTTCCTTCTGTCAAAATATTATCTTTATTCAGACCATTTTTGGACATAAAGATTGCCATATCACCTACAACTTTAGAAGAAGGTGTTACTTTTACGATATTGCCCAGCAAATCATTTGCTTCTTTATACAAATGCTTGATTTCTTCAAAGTTATCTGCAGAACCCATCGCTTTTACCTGTGCCAACAAGTTGGAATACTGACCGCCAGGAATTTCGTATTTATAAATTTCTGTATTTGGTGTTTTCATTTCACTTTCAAAACCAGTGAAGATTTGACGTACACCTTGATAATAGTGACTTAATTCAATCAACTGGTCAGGGTCCAAACCAGTATCTCTTTCTGTACCGCGTAATGCTTCTACTACTGCATTCATAGAGGGTTGGCTGGTCAAAGAACTCATGGATTGAATTGCCAAGTCGACAATATCTACACCTGCTTCGGACGCCATCAATACTGTGCTGACACCATTGCCGGTTGTATCATGTGTATGCAGATGCAAAGGAATATGCAATTCCTGTTTCAAAGCTGCAAACAATTCTTTTGCTGCATATGGTTTGAGCAAACCTGCCATATCTTTGATAGCAAAAATATGACAACCCATTGCTTCCAGTTCTTTTGCTTTGCGGATATAGTAGTCCAAAGTATATTTTGTTTCTTTTGGATCTAAAATATCACCTGTATAACAAATCGCACCTTCTACAATCTTACCTGTTTTCAGAGCTTCCTCTACAGGCATTTTCATGTTTTCCATCCAGTTCAAGCTATCAAAAATACGGAAAACATCTACCCCACGTTCTGCGGAAACTTTGATAAATTCTCTTACTACATTGTCAGGATAGTTTGCATACCCTACCGCATTAGAAGCACGCAGCAGCATTTGAATCAATGTGTTTGGCATTGCAGCAGACAATTGCTGTAAACGCAGCCAAGGAGATTCTGTCAAGAAACGATATGCTACGTCAAATGTCGCACCGCCCCATGCTTCTACAGAAAATGCATTTGCCATTGCCATATTGGTTGCTGGTGCCGCAACAATCAAGTCATTGGTACGCAAACGGGTTGCCATCAAGGACTGATGCGCGTCACGCATGGTAGTATCTGTAACCAGCAAACGTTTTTCCTGCAACAGGCTTTGTGTATAATCTTTTGCGCCCATTTTTAAGAATTTATCTTTTGCACCTTCCACTGGAATGGTTTTACCGTCTTCTGTCTGACCAAATTTTGGTGCTACAATCGGATCAAATTCTGGTTTGTGTCCTTTTGATTCATTGACAATCTTGTTTCCGATAAATTCTGCAATTTTGGTTGCACGGTCTTTACCCAAAACAATGTGGAACAATTCGGGTGTATTTTCAATGAATGTTGTGGTACATTTGCCTTCATTCCAAACTTGACTTTGCAATACATTGATCAGGAAAGGAATATTGGTTTTGACACCACGGATTCTGGTTTCTTTGATTGCACGAACCGCTTTTCTGGTTACGCCTTCAAATGTTCTGTCATGTGCAATAATTTTTACCAACAAGCTATCATAAAACGGTGTGATTTCTGCGCCTGTATGTGCGGTACCACCGTCCAGACGGATACCATTCCCCGCAGGAGAACGATATACGCTGATTTTACCTGTATCTGGCAAGAAATTATTTGCGGGGTCTTCTGTTGTAACACGCAGCTGTACTGCATACCCATTGCATGTAATATCTTCCTGTGATTTGATACCAATTTCGGGAGAATCCAAAGGATATCCTTCTTCAATCAAAATCTGTGCTTGTACAATGTCAATCCCTGTTACCGCTTCTGTTACAGTATGTTCTACTTGGATACGAGGATTCATTTCAATGAAGTAATAATTTTCATCTGCATCTACTAAAAATTCCAGTGTACCCGCGTTTTTATATCCAACATGTTTTGACAAACGTACTGCGTCTGCAAAGATTTTTTCTCTTACAGAATCGCTCACGGTAAATGCTGGTGCAAATTCTACTACTTTCTGATGACGACGCTGCACAGAGCAGTCACGGTCAAACAAGTGAACCACATTACCATACTTGTCGCCCAAAACCTGTACTTCAATATGTTTGGGGTCTCTCAAATATTTTTCTACGAAAATTTTATCATCACCGAATGCTTTTTTTGCTTCGTTGCGCGCTTCTGCAAATTCTTTTGGCATTTCTTCCGCAGAATTTACGATACGCATACCACGACCGCCGCCGCCGTTGCTGGCTTTAAGCATAACCGGATATCCGACACGTTCCGCTACTTCCATCACTTCATCTAAGCTACGAATGGCATGGTCTACCCCTGGAATAATGGGTACATTACATTCGATTGCCATTTTCTTGGAAGAAATTTTATCCCCCATTGCATACATAACGTCCACATCAGGACCAATGAACGCAATGCCTGCTTTGTCACAAGCTTCTACAAAAGCTGGGTTTTCGGATAAGAAACCATAACCGGGATGAATCGCATCAACGCCTTTTGCTTTTGCGATTTTGATAATATTACGAATATCTAAATATGCATCAATTGGTCCTTTTTCAGGATTAAGCATATACGCTTCGTCTGTTTTGGTACGGAACAAAGAATATTTATCTTCTTTGGAAAATATACCAACGGTTTGAATACCCAATTCGTTCAAGGCGCGATATACACGGATGGCAATTTCGCCACGGTTTGCAACCAGAACCTTTTTGAACTTTTTAATTTTAACTTGCTGCATCCTATCATACCTCCTTTGTATCTCTTTCCAAAAGGAAATCAGTTCCAAAATTTCTCCTATTGTACTATTATAATATAGGTTTTTCCATTCGTAAACTAAAAAAATGATAAAGATTGTAAAATACAAGAAAAACTATAGAATTTATATCACATCATATCCCATAACCTTGATTCCATTTTGCCATCACATCTTGCAGTAAACGGCATGGTAAGATTTCTGCATTTTGTAATTCTAAATGTTTTTCCACTCCTCTTGCTGTAAAAATTTTGCGGTATCCCATACGATCCAATTCTCGTATCCTGCTTTCCATCGCTGGTACGCGTTTCAATTCTCCCGTCAAGCCAACATCTGCGATAAATGCCCAATCCGGCGGAATCGGTCTATTTTTGACAGAAGAAATAATGCTCATCAAAACTGCTAAATTTGCCGCTTGTTCTTTCAAAAACAAACCGCCTGTTGTTTTGACTACAACATTTTTATCATATAATTGTATACCACCGCGTTGTTCTAAAATAGATAATAATGTATGCAAAGTATCTTTTTTCATAGTTTCACTGATGCGGGAAGGATATGGTGTAAAAGATTGCGAAACCAAACTTTCAATCTCTACCACAACCGGACGAGAACCTTCTCTCAGTACTGCGATGGCACTACCAGACACCTGCTCATTTTTACTGCGTTTTGTGATGAAGTACGCAGACGGATTATCAATCGACTGCAACCCATGTTCTGTCATAGCAAAAAATCCCATTTCCCCTGTACTGCCAAAGCGGTTCTTGGTCGCAAGCAAACCTCTCAGCTCGTCTGCGCCTTCCCCTTCCAAAAGCAATACCGTATCCACTAAATGCTCCAAAGCACGCAAGCCTGCAATTTCATCATTTTTATTCATCTGCCCAATCATCAGGACAGCCCTTTGCCGTTCTTTATTTTTTGCGCATTGTACCAATGCAGAAGCACATTCCATTGTCTGAGTGGGATTTCCAGCACGTGCAGGAAAAAATTCGGATAAAGCAAATGTCTGTATACTATCTAATATAATCAAATCTGCATCTATTTCATCAATCGCCTGCAACACAGAATCCATAGAAGTATCCGCCAATATCCATATATTTTCCGAAATATCGTGCAAAATACGGTCTGCTCTATGTTTGATTTGACTGTCGCTTTCTTCTCCTGTTGCATACAAAATACGATTTCCCATTTTTGCCAAAGCACAAGCCACCATAAGCGATAATGTAGATTTCCCCCCACCTGGCGGAGAAGTTAAAATGGTGACAGAATCCCGCACCATGCCGCCGCCCATCACGCGGTCAAATTCTCCAATCCCAGTCAACAATCTTTGACTTTTTTCACTCTGCACATCTGCCAAACGTGCCAATGTTGGTCGTACTTTTGTTTTCTGTGTTTGCGCTGAAGATGTTTTTGCAGCAACCGAATCTGTAAATGTATTCCATTCATTGCAATTTGGACATTTTCCCATCCATTTGGGACTTTGATATCCGCAAGATTCGCAAACGTAAATTGTTTTTGCTTTCATAAATCTCCTCCCATGGGGCAACTTTTGTATTTTATCAAAGCAGCGAAACGTATAAGGGAGTTTCACAGCAAAAATGCTTTGAAACTCCCTGCATATTTACACATTAACGGATTAACCGATTTTTTCAATCTTTACAGAAACTGCCTGTTTTTGCACTTCCACAGAAAAATTCACTTTACCAGCCATGTTTGTTTTGATTTTGCCCACATTCACATCGTCTACTAAAATTTTATATTCTGTTTCCGCTTCCAATTCTAATGTCAATTGTACATCTTCAGATGCTTCTAAGGAAAAAGAAACACCCTTTTCGTTTTGTACCATATGCAAAATGGTTGCACCAGGAACCGCTTCCAATAACATTTTTCCGTTTTTTTCCAGCTTTGTTATTTCCTGAAAAGTCTTTACTTTATATAAATCGCCATGCACTTCAAAATCCTGCACTTTTTTCTTTTCTTCCATCAAATGATTGCCAAAGCTGATGCTTCCATCTTCTTCCTGTCTGATCAGTTCTTCAATTACTGCCATGCTACTTACCTCCCAAGCATATACGCTTTCTTACTATATTCTCTTTGCACCTGTATGAAGGTATGGCTATGTGCAACCCTCGATGCAGTTGTGTTTCATTATATCATAAAATCACATACAGGTATATACCAAAATTCTTGTTTTTTCTCGAATATTTCTCATTTATTTTCGCGTGCGAAATTGAAAACCATTGGATTTGACTCCCACAGATACTTTATCCCCAGATTGGAAATGACCTTGCAAATATTCTTCTGCAAAAGCATCTTCGATTTTTGTTTGAATTTCGCGGCGTAATGGTCTTGCACCATATGCTTTGTCATACCCATCTTGTGCGATTTTTTCCAAAGCTTTCTGTGTAAATGTAACAGTAATACCCATATTTTCCTGTATCCGTTTTGCAACCGTTTTTACCATCAAACGTACAATATTCAAAATATCGTCTTGTGTCAAAGAATGGAACACAATCATCTCATCAATACGATTCAAAAATTCAGGTTTGAAAATATGTTTTACTTCTTCCATTACATTTTTCTTCATATTTTGATAATTCTGTTCTGCTGTTTCCATACTGGTAAAGCCCATACGTTTTGGCTCTGCAATACTTCTAGCACCTGCATTTGATGTCATAATGATAACAGTATTTTTGAAATCTATTTTTCTGCCTTGTCCATCTGTGATATGACCATCATCTAATACCTGTAATAATATATGGAACACTTCTGGTGCTGCTTTTTCGATTTCATCAAACAATATGACTGAATACGGTTTGCGGCGTACTTGTTCACTCAATTGTCCGCCTTCTTCATACCCCACATATCCTGGAGGTGAACCTACCATACGAGAAACGCTGTGTTTTTCCATATATTCCGACATATCAATACGAATCATTGCATTTTCATCGCCAAACAGCGCTTCTGCCAATGCTTTGGATAATTCTGTTTTCCCAACACCAGTTGGTCCCAAAAACAGGAAAGAACCAATCGGTCTATGCGGGTCTTTCAATCCCACACGACCACGTCTGACTGCTTTTGCCAACGCTTTGACAGCTTCCTCTTGCCCAACAATACGCTCATGCAATACATCTTCTAAATGCAGTAAACGTTGACTTTCGTCTTTCTGTAAACTTTGCAATGGGATTCCTGTCCATTTTGATACAATCTCAGCCACTTCTTCTTTTGTGACTGTTTGTGCATTTTCTTTTTGCTCTTTTTGCCATTTTTGTTTTGCAGTATGGTATTTTTGGCGCAAAGCATCTTGTTCATGTTTTACTTGTGCCGCTTGTTCAAACTGCTCTGTTTGAATCGCAATTTCTTTTTGTTTTTCCATATCTTGCAAACGATGTTCCATGTCTAAAATCTCGTCAGGCATAGAAAATGTTTTCAAACGCAATCTTGCTGCGGCTTCGTCTACCAAGTCGATTGCTTTATCTGGCAAACAACGGTCTGGCACATAGCGTGCGGAAAGATGTACTGCCGCCTGCAACGCATCATCAGAAATTTTGATGCCGTGGTGTTTTTCATAAGCAGGACGCAATACCTGCAACATACCAATGGCACCAGCTTCGTCAGGTTCTTCCACGCGCACTGGTTGGAATCTTCTTTCAAAAGCGGCATCTTTTTCAATATGTTTCCGGTATTCCTCCAATGTTGTTGCGCCAATCAATTGGATTTCCCCTCGTGCTAAAGATGGTTTCAATATGTTAGAAGCATCAATAGCACCTTCTGCCGCACCTGCGCCAATAATCGTATGGATTTCATCAACAAATAATATAATATTGCCATCTGCCTTGACTTCTTCCAACGCTTTTTTCATACGTTCTTCAAACTCACCACGATATTTTGAGCCAGCCACCATGGCAGACAAATCCAAGCTAATAATTTTTTTCTGTTTCAATACATCTGGTACACGACCTTGCGCAATCCTCTGTGCCAGTCCCTCTACAATCGCTGTTTTTCCAACACCAGGGTCACCCACCAAGCAAGGGCTATTTTTTGTTCTGCGGCTTAAGATTTCAATGATACGTTCGATTTCCTTTTCTCTGCCCTCTATAGGATCAAATTTCTGTGCTTTGGCAAGTTGTGTCAAATTGCGGCTAAATTTATCTAAAGCTTCTGTTGTGCTTTTTTCTTCTTCCTCACTTTGTTGCTGCATACCATGTGCGGCTGCATCTGCGCCTTCGCCTTCGCCCAACATCTGCATCACATCATCAAACATATGTTGTAAATTGATATCTAAAGCAACCATAATCTGTATTGCAATATTATCTCCTTCATGCATCAACGCCAACAAAATATGCTCTGTTCCCACTTTGTCCATATGCAAACGTTCTGCTTCTTGCATACTTCTTTCCATCACACGTTGTCCGCGTGGTGTAAAGCCGTCTGGCAGTTCCATCAGTTCTGTAGATTGTGTGTTATTTTGTGTTTGCTGAATGCGTTCCATCACTTGATGATAGGTCACGCCTTGCATTTCCAATACCTTCGCTGCCACACTATCTTTGACCAAAGTCAAGCCAAGTAAAATATGCTCTGTTCCAACAACATGACTTCCTAGTTTTGCGGCTGCTTCTTTGGCTCTTTCCAAAACTTCCTGTGCTTTTTGCGTATAGTGATGTTTCATGTGGTATTCACCACCCTTTCCTGAATTTGTTAGCCAACAATCTTTGTGATTGCTAATTTTTTCTGGAAAAGAAAAGAACATTTGCTTTCTACGATATCTCCGCTCAAACCGGAATTGGAAAGCCGTTCTTTTCTATTACTTTTGCATGATTACAAAACCCATTTTCTTATAAAAATAGAATACCAATGTATTCTTACACATTATAATACGAAACATAAAAAAAAGCAAAGCAACTTTTTTACAATTTCCGTAAGATTTCTGCAAAGTATAGAAATGGATTTTCTTGTGGGATAGAATGTATACAAAATAGTTTCTTTTTTGGTAACTGACCTTTCAATTCATAAGACCACAAAGCAATATGTCCTTTTGGTTGCAATTGCTTGCCGTATTTCCGATCGCCCCAAATCGGTACGCCGTGATGTGCACATTGTACGCGTATTTGATGATGTCTGCCTGTTTGCAATTGAATTTTCAATAAAGACAAAGTTTCTTCTGAATTTTGTATGGTATCCAGCACTTCATATTGCAAAATCGCTTTTTTCGCCTGCTTATGCTTTGCATCAACGACTTTTGAAGTATTGGAACGACTATCACGAAAAAGATAATCGGTCCATGTCCCCTTTGTCTGTTTTGGCTCTCCCATAACAACTGCAAGATATGTTTTGCTCCAACCACCGATTTGCATTGCCTTTGCGATCTGTGTTTCTACTTGCGCAGAGGTACGTTTTGCAAATACCATCACACCACCGACTGGACGATCCAAACGATGTACCAACCCCAACGGCATTTGACATTGTTTTTCTAAACATGTCAACATATCCAAATCACCTGTTTTGTCTGGTTGTGCGGGCATACCTTGCGGTTTCTCCACTGCAATCATATCTGCATCTTCATACAATATTTTCAAATTCATACTTTACACTTCTTTCATCAGTATCCCACTTTGTGGTGGCATTTCCAAAGACAGCACACCATTTGCAACCCATAAATCATCAGATTGTGTAAAAAAATCCATTTGTTCTGTACGCAACAGCACTTGCATTTTACTAAACAAACCAATTCCAATCGTCCAAACTGGCAATGTAATTGTTTTTGTTTCTTTTGTATTATTGCAAACAATCACCAATTTTTCTCGTTCTTGAAAACGACCATATGCCAACACGCCAGATTCATCAGACAAAGATTTGATAGAACCAAAACGCAACGCTTTATATTTCTTTCTCAAATGAATCAAAACACGATGATATTCTATCAATAAATCGTCTTCTCTCCCCCATGGAAATGGTCTGCGATTGTCTGGATCTGTCCAGCCAGTCATACCCACCTCATCGCCATAATAAATGGTTGGCGCACCTGTCCAAGTCATTTGCACCAAAACCGCTTGTCGAAACACAGCACGACTGACCCCTAAATCCGCTGATAAAGCACCATCTGTATGCAGTCTGCCCGTTCTGTGATTGGTTCTAGTCAAAAATCTGGAATGGTCATGGTTCGATAATTCATTCATGGCAACTTGTGCCGCCTGCATCGGTATACTGCAAGATTGTGCATACATTGTTGTCCAAAACACTTCTGTATTATTATATAAATCTTCTCTGGATTCCGTACTATGTTTGGAAATACCAGTAAAAAACCAACTGACTGGCTCCATAAAAGCATCATAATTCATCACGCTATCCCATTGATCGCCTTCCAACCAACGATTGGCATCGCCATAATGTTCTGCCAATATGATTGCTTCTGGGTTTGCGTCTTTGACTGCCTTACGAAAGTCATGCCAAAATTTATGATTAAACGCTTCACTTTTTCCTAAATCCGCCGCAACATCTAAACGCCAACCATCTGCATGATATGGCGCAGATACCCATTTTTGTCCAATACGCATAATTTCCCAATACAATGCGCGACAAGATTCCATATTCAGTTTCGGGTGATTTTCATAACCCCACCAGCCCTCATAAGAGCCATCTGGATTCCAATAAAAATAATCATGGTATGGGCTTTTGTTGCAATAAAACGCGCCTTTTTTTTGGTTCAAATATATTTTTTCTCTGTCTAACCATTTATGAAATGCACCACAATGATTAAACACACCATCTATAATCACACGGATTCCCTTTTTATGCGCTTTTGCAATCAATTCTGCAAACAAAGCATCACTTGCCATCAAATTGCGTTCGTCTGTGGTACGTGTAATATAAGACACTGCTCTTGCATTGGATTCGTCCCCCTGCAAGATTTTGTCTTGATCGACTACGATTTTTCCAAAATGCGGGTCGATATGGTCATAATCTTGTATATCATATTTGTGGCTGCTTGGCGAAATAAAAATCGGATTGAGATAAATTGCTTCTATCCCCAGTCCTGCCAGATAATCTAATTTTTGCATCACGCCAGCTAAATCCCCGCCATAAAAATGGCGAAAATCTTCATTTCCAGGTTGCGTCAACCATTCTTTTTCCCCTGTCACCAATTCGCCCAAATATCGGTATTCTCCACTTTTTACATCATTGCTTGGATCACCATTACAAAAACGATCCACATATATCTGATACAATACCGCGCCTTTTGCCCATTGTGGTGTATAAAAATCTCTTACAACGCGAAAAAACCCTTGTGTTGGCAATTCTTGTGCAACCCCATAATGTGAATAATAATATATTTCGTCATTATAATGTAATTCAAAATAATATTGTTTTTCGTCTTTTGTGGGTGGAAGCAAAACACGGTAATAATCAAATTTTTTCTGACTTTTTACCTTTTCCATCAATCGCTTCCGATTGTCCATGCACAAATATACACACAATACATTATTTTGTGCTGTACGTAAAAAGATTTCCACAAAATCTTCGGCTGACGGCTCTGCCGGTTTGCGGAAATTTTCTGTTTCATCACTAAAGACTGCCATAGGTTCAAATGGTATTTGGCAAAGCGATTCCCTTTTTTTCTTCTCCAATAAATCAAAATAATAATCCATAGTTTCACCGTCCCTGATACATTATAATATGCAGGTATTTCTGTGTCAAACATCGTTTTCATGCATACAAAACAGAATAAAATTTAAAATGAAAATGAGCAACCTGCCGATGGCTGCTCATTTTCACAAAGAGAAGGTATTTCTTATTGGGATTGCGTTTCACCGCAATGTGAAAATATTGGGGAGTTTTCACATTTGTTATTATAGCATGTGGGACATTAAATGTCTAGCAATTTTTTTAATTTTTTAAAAAAATTTTCACAGCCATTCCCTCATATCTTCTCCATAATTTGTAAAGAGTCATCTATGTGATTCCTCTGACCCAAGAAATCCCTTCGTCATTTCCACAATATACGGCATATCTGTGATACTATTTTTGTATATTCGCAATGTACTTCTATTGACTTGCATTGACTTTTTATATTAGCTGCTGTAATCCGATAACATTTTCGCCAGCGCCACTTCTCCCATCACTACAACGCCATCTTTGAGTTTTTGCTGTTCCGCAAGCGGCAATGCAGCAAGCGGAATATCCGTTTGTTCATACAACACAAATCTTTTTTGCATATCTTCTTGAAAGACTGCCAAATACCCTTGATATGCCCCCAATAAAAAGCAAGCATCGCTGCGACCTTCCACACTACACCGCAAAATAACCTTTTGCGGAGAAAAAGAAATCACTTGCCAACCATCATAAATACTTTGTAATTGTGCCAATGTCAAACCTTTTTGAAAATTCTGCACAGGTTCTACTTTTTCTTTTGTCACTGCATCTTCTGTATAGTAATATTGATAGACAATATGGGCATCTTCTGCAATGGTATCTTCTTTCACAGATGCTTGATGCAAGGCAGGAAATTCCAAAGTATTCGCCTTTTCTTCAGGCATTACATTTTTTCTTGTATACCAATATGCCACACCCATGCTACCGAAAAATACAAACAAAGCTAAGCATACAATCAAAATCCATTTTTTGTTCAATGTAACCACCTCATCGAACAGTATGGACAAATTTTGCCAGGTATATACATACAAGCATAGTATTTTTCTATTGATTCTTATTAATTCTAATTTTGTTTGTATATTATGTTTCCATATGCTGTTAAATAAAACAGACGATATCAAAAGTACATTTTTTGCTTTTTTAATATCGCAAAATGGCTTGACTATGGCTTTCTGCTTCTATCTAATTGTCAAAGGATTGTAGAAAATGAGCCTTTGACAAGAGGGTGTCGATTTTTCGACACCCTGAAATACAAATCTTTTACATTATTTTTTCGGCAAATGGAAATGTACTGGAATCCCATTTTCATAAGTACATGGCAATTCCCCTTGTATCAAAGGAATCAAATATTCCAGCATTTCTTCTGTAATATCATTTCCCGCTTCATTGATCCATGTATCTGGTACATGCTTCACACGATTGACTACGTCCTGTAGTGACACAAAACAAATTTCTGTTTGATATGGTGTACTACTCAAACGGCGTAATGCTACCATTTCCCCGCTGCCGCCTGCGATTGCGAAAGCTGCCGCTGCACGCCCCATACGTTGTGCTTCTACAATATCGTTTTGGCTCGCAATATGAGAAGCACATCTTTGCATTAAGTTTAATTTGACACTACGGACTTTACAGCCGATTTCTCTTTTTAATATTTCTTCTAAAAAACGTGCTACCCCAGCTAACACTTTTTGTCCTGTTGCGCCAGACACCTGATTTTGTAATGCAGTAGAAATATATTCTCCCGAAGCATCTCGCAAACCTTCACTGACCGCAACCACCACCGCATTTTTTTCCGCCATTTTATCGCGAACATCATCTATAAAATCATCAATCGAAAATGGACGTTCACATAAATAAATCAAATCCGGCGCACCATCGCCATTGATGCGTGCCAATGCCGAAGATGCAGTAAGCCAACCGGTTTCTTTGCCCATAATTTCTACCAATGTGATAGATGGCAAAGCATATACATTACAATCACATGAAATTTCCGAAAACGTTGCGCCAATGTATTTTGCCGCAGAACCAAAACCTGGAGAATGGTCTGTTTCTGGCAAGTCATTATCGACTGTCTTTGGTGCCCCCATAATATAAATATCATCTATCTGATGCGCTTTACAATAATCTGCTAATTTATAAACCGTATCCATAGAATCGCTTCCGCCAATATACACAAAATATCCAATGTTGTATTTGCGAAAAATAGAAATCGCTCTTTCATATTCAAATACATTTTCTTCCCATGGAGAAAGCTTCATATGACAAGAACCCAATGCAGAAGATGGTGTTTGACACAAAAGCTGTCTTGTAGATTCCTCTGCCAAAATCTCTGTCAAATCTATCAATTTTTCTGACAGTAATCCCATAATACCATTTTTCACACCATATACTTTTTCGATATTTTCATCTGCCAATCCCTGTTCCACCACACCGCACAAAGTCGCATTGATTGCTGCTGAAGGTGCGCCAGACTGAGCTACCAGCAAATTCTTTTTCATTTCTTATCCGCCTTTCCTTTCCCTCTCCCTATTGTATGGCTCACAAAAACCATACAAGCCATATTGCTACATTATAAGAGTAAAAGCCATCACTTACAAGATAAAATTTTGTATATTTTGCATCTTTCTATCTCACATACCTCTCATATTCTTCATATTCCGTGAAATAAAAACGAAATTACAGTAAATGCAGCAATCGAAATGAGTGTATAAAAAGAAATCGTTGTAGATGTATAGGCTTTATCTTCCGCAGAAACCGCATATAATGGACTCATAAAGCAAGGCGGCATAAAAGCGTATAATACCAGCGCAATCATCATTTCTTGTTCTGTCGCAAAGCGTCGTATCACAAACCAAACACATACCAATAAAATACCTTGCAATAGCAAACGCAAGAATGCAGATTTCACCGCCGCAGATAACACGCTTCTATCTAATTGCAAATCATAGCCCACACAAAATAATATCAAAGCAGAAACGGGTGTTGTAATCATATCAATCAAAGACGTATATACATCGCCTGCCTGAGAAGCCACCAAGCGCGGTAATATTCCAGTTACCCCTAATAAAATACCCAATACGACACCATACATTGCTGGAGCATGTAATATTGTATGTAACAACTGACGTTTCTCGCTGTTTTTTTGTCCTGTTGCAGTAATCAATGTCAAATAAACCGTAAATGTAAAAATACAATTTGCCATATCTAAGGCTGCAATATGAAATAACATCGCGGAACCACATAAAGCAATATATAATGGATACCCCATCATACCCCCTTCAAACGTCGATGTCAAAAAAGGCAAATATCGTCCTTGTGCTCCTATGAGCGGTCGAGCCAAATATCCAACCCCTAACGCAACAAATAGTTGTAACAACATCACACCTACTATCAGTAATGTGCTGAATTGATATTGTGCAGTGCCTAAGGCATTCACTAAAACCACCGGCAACATCACATTGGTTGCTAGTAATTTGATACCATCTAATCCTTCTCTTGTGACCCAATGAAACCGATTTGCCGACATTCCTAAGCCCAACATGACAAATACAGGTAAAATAATCGCAACAACTTCCAAAACATATGCCCCCTATTTCTTTATATTAAAATATACAAGAAGGAGTTTCAGAGCAAAACGCTTTGAAACTCCCTGCTTGCTATTCTAATAAAATGCTAAATGTTTGTAAAGATGACAGACCTTTGTATCACAGGACCAAAGAAGGTGCTGCATATACTCTTGCCGCCAACTCATTATCCAGCATATATAATCCTTTTGGATCACTGCCAAATAATTCCATTTTTGTAATCAAGTTATTGGCATTGGTTTCTTCTTCCCCTTGTTCTTTGACAAACCAATCCAAAAATTGTGTGGTACGGAAATCTTGCACTTCCTGCGCTGCTGCATAGATTTTATGGATTAAGTCTGTTACATATTCTTCATGTGCCAATGCTGCTTTCAAAGGGTCCATCAATTCTTTCATTTCCACATTGGGTTTTGCAATTGCTTCCAAAGTAACAGAGCAATTGTTGTTATGCAGGTATTGATAAAATAACATAGCATGGTCACGTTCTTCCTGTGCCTGAATTTTATACCAATTTGCAAATCCTGCCAAACCTTTTGCTTCATAGAAATTTGAGAAATCCAGATACAAGTATGCAGAGAAAAATTCTTTGTTTACTTGATCATTCAATAATGCTACTACTTTTGCGTCTAACATATGCTTGTCCTCCTAAAAAATTAATTTTGTACTTCTTCTGATATTTCTACAGCATTTTGCTGCTGTTTACGGATTGCCAATACTTTCTCAATTCGTTTTTCTTCAAATTGTTTGATTTGGAATAACCAATCTCCCAACACAATCTCAGGCATTTCATCGTCTTCTGGAATACGTCCCAAGCGACCAATCAAATAACCACCCAATGTATCATAATCTGCTTCGTCCTCAAATTCAATCCCCAATATTTCCGCCACATCACTCAAATCAGCTTTCCCACTAATGGAAAATGTATTTTCGTCCAAAGCACAAATATCTTCTTCTTCCTCCAAATCGTATTCATCAAAGATATTGCCCACAATCTCTTCCATAATATCTTCCATTGTGACAATGCCAGATGTACCGCCATATTCATCAATCACAATGGCAAGATGTACCTTTTCTCTTTGCATCTGCTCAATCAATTCATCAATCTTTTTGGAAAAAGGAACGAAATAAGGCTGCATCAAAATATCTTCTAAGTGGAAATTTTCTTCTTTCATACGTTTGGCATCTGCCAAAATATATTTAATCAAATCTTTCACATGAAAAACACCAACAATATCGTCAATATTTTCCTCATATACCACAATTCTGGAATATTTTTCTTCCATCAATACTTCTTTGATTTCTTCTAAGGTTGCTTCTAATGGCACCGCTACAATATCGGTACGATGTGTGGCAATCTCATCTACCGAAGTATTGCTCAATTCAAAAATATTATTGATCATTTCCTTTTCAGACGCATCAATGCTGCCATTGTCGCCCCCTGCATCTACCATCATACGTATGCCTTCTTCTGTCACAGTATGTGCAGTTTGTTTTTTTTGCAAACGTACCAGCTTCCAAATCAAAACTACATTGACAGCAACTGAGAGCGCAAGACCAATTAAATATTCCACGTATCTCATTCCTCCAAATTACTATTTTATCCATACATACTCAATACAAAGTTTAGACACATTCTATTCTGCTGTCAAGCCATTTTTCAAAGAAAACGATGTGTTGCCTATACAATAGGGCTCTGGCATGGACGTATGGCTTTTTTCTTGACAAGCATAAAAAAACAGTATATTCTGTTATTGTATAGACTGCAATCTATTTCATTTTCACATAAAAATTTCATCGTTTTTCACCCTTTTCGGACGTTTCTTTTTTAGTTTTTAGTTGGAAAATCGTTGAAAAGCTTTGCAAAAAGGAGTGATTCTATTGGCAGTAAAAAATCCACCTCGTATTGATACACGTTTACGAAAACACATTGTTACGATGCCAGAAGAAATATGGGCAGCCAGCGGCATCGTGATTTGGGGCAGAAGAATCAAATCTCTCGTATTTTCTACGGATATTGCCATCATTCGCAACTGTAATGCAGATGCGGTATTGGCAGTATATCCTTTTACACCACAACAAGTCATTACAAACTCTATCATATCGGCTTCCAGTATTCCTGTATTTGCTGGCGTTGGCGGCGGTACTACAACAGGTCCGCGCGTTGTGATGCTTGCGAAAGATGCAGAAGCATTGGGCGCAATGGCAGTGGTTGTCAATGCACCTACAACAAACGAGATTATCAGCGAAATCAGCAAAATTGTGGATATTCCTGTTGTCATTACCGTATTAGATGAAAATTCAGATATTGAAGGTCGTATTGCCGCAGGTGCTGGCATATTAAATATTTCTGCTGCTGCGCGTACACCAGAAGTCGTAGCAAAAATACGTGAAAAATATCCTACCATTCCCATCATTGCAACAGGCGGTCCTACACGTGAAAGCATTTCCCGTACCATTGCCGCAGGGGCAAATGCAATTAGTTTCACACCTCCTACAGCAATGGATTTATTCCATGGTTTGATGTCGCGTTATCGTTCCGAACATGAAACCAAACAAAAAGAAAATCAGCAAAATTCCACACAAGACTAAGAATCAAAAAATTTTAAGCTCTCAAAATTGTATCCTGTGCAATATTGAGAGCTTTTTTTGTATACATATCGTACTTATGGGTATTTTAAAATTTGAGGTGATGGAGTATGAAAAAGAGGCATACAAATCAAAAGAAAACAAGTGATACCATTTCCAGCAACGATTTATACAATATTCGGCAAAATGCACATTACAGCAAAGATGGCAAAGCGGAGCCTGACAACAATATTTTTTGGGAAGAAAGAAGCAACCCTTTAAGCAGCAAAGGAAATTGATTGGAAAACAAATTTTGTAAAAGCATAAATCCCCTACTATTGGAAATAGAATGAAAATAGAAATCCCAGCAAGAAGTGCAACATCGTCACTTTTTTGCTGGGGTTTTCTATTTTTATTTTGGCATATTTTTGAGAACAGAAAATATTACCTTATTATATCTCATATTACATCATAAACAAAAAGTCATTTGACCAAATTTCTATGCTTTTACAATCTTTCATTTTATATATTTTCCTTTTCTATGATGCACCCATTTTTATATTTCACATAGTATATATCAGAAATATCACAACCATAAAGGAGGCTATCAAAAATGGGTGCTTTTGAATTTGAAAACAATTGTAATATCAGTGCAAGAAATTGTGGGTGCTGCACATGCGACAATAACAACAATGAACGCGGAGAAACCTGCATCATTGCGCAAAAAGTATTTGACCAGTGCCGTATTCAAAAATGTTGTAGTCCAGACGTTTTAGGTCCTGCCAGAATGGCATGCGGTCATATGGGCGGCTGCAACGACATGATGTGTGATGGAGATATCATCATCCCTCCAGTAAATGCCGCTACTGTAACATTGCATGACCCTCAATTGAGCAGAATCGATATTTTGCGCAAATGCCCTAGTTCTTTCCAAGAAGGTTGTTGGGATTTAGAGCTGCGTTATGTATTCGATTATGCTTTGGAATTTAGACGTTCTGATGGCTGCCCAATCGGCTGCGTAGATGCTACCAACTCTTACACCATGAAAGTCACATTGTTTGGTTCTACAGAATCCGATGTTACCAGCGCTACTGATTTGTATGATTGTTGTGGCAATTCCAATGGTGGTCCTTATGTAGTTGCAGAAGGTAAAGTCATTGGTCTGTCCGCAGAATTGAAATACCCTGGCTGCTGCAACAACTCTTGTGGCTGTGGCTGCAACTGTGGCTGTGGCTGTGACAATTCCGGCGATGCATCTATGGGCGCACCCATTGCAGTAAATGTCACATTGGGTCTGTTCTCTATCGTAAAACTGTTCCGTACTGTCAATATGGTAGTACAGTCTTTGGGCAGATGTGTTCCAGAACAGTGCTTTACACCAGACCAAAACAATGTAGATCCATGCAAATATTTTGATGCATTCCCATTCCCTCTGGATTTGTTCTCTCCTTCTGCAAAGCCAAAAACATGCTGCGCATTTGGTGACACATTCGGAAAAAGCAGCTGCTTTGACACAGATTCCTGTGCCTGCGACAATGATAGCTGTAATTCCAGCCGAAACAACAATTGCAACGACTCCTGCAACAATAGCTGCAACAATTCTTGCAACAACTCCTGCAATAATAGCTGCAACAATACACGCAGAAACAACAGCTCTTGTTGCAGAAGATAACACTGTAAGAAAAGCAAATTGACAGGCAAGTTTTATGTAGTAAACACCATCTAATCCTCTACACTCCTCCTCATGTTTTTCGCCTTTCGCTGTTCGGGAAAGTTCGCAGTATTGCAACAGCGAAAGGCACATATGATTTTTATATATCATAAAATAAAAATCAGGGGGTATCATTTTATGATTTTCTATCATATCCACGATACCTCCTGATTTTCTATTGTATTTCATTCTAATCCCATTGTTCAACTACTGTTCCATTTTCTTCTACCATTACATGATAATATTCCTCTTCATCATCTGAATCAAAATAAGGTACTGCATAAATGCGTTTTCCAATCAAAGTACGTAATCTTTGTATATTCTCTAATTTCTCACTGCCAAACTCTTGATAACAAATTGTATCACTTTGTGCATTGATTTGCTCGTAAAAATCACTCACCCAAACCTCAAAATGATCCAAAATATCTTCCAATGGTATTTGAGAAATATATTCCGGTAACCCTTCTTCCTCTCCATATTGTTCGGGTTCTTGTTCAAACAACAAAGAAGCTACATAAATTTGTGGGGCTCCGATTGGAAATGTATTTTTTGTCAAATATATGCCTGTTTCTATTTCCTGATATGCAGTGGTTTGATATTTTTCCGCATCATACTGCTGAAAATTTTTCATAAAACATTTCTCCTTTTTCTATATCGCATTTGATTTGATAAGTATCCCTGCCATTTTTTATTCTGAAATTCTATAATGACCGACAATATCTTTTCTATGTTCCAAAATATCTTGTTCATATGTTTTTTGGAATGGATCATTGTGGTGTATGACATACGGAACACCATTTTGATTTCTGCGGTCAGAAATGATACCAATATGATTTTGAAAAATCACAATATCTCCGCCTTGCCATTCTTCTATTGCAGAAATATCTGTTGTCAAACGAATCGCAGTATGAGAAAAATAAACCTCTAAATTTTTCACACGTCTAAAATCAATATATCTATCTGGCTCAACTATCGCATAGTCATTTGGATTATTTTTGATATCTTCTTGTATCAATGTCATACTATCATAACCAGCATTTTTGAGTGCATTTGCAATCACATCTGTACACACACCATATCCATCATTAGAATATCCCGTCTGATAATATTTGCTTTTATACTTTGGAGCAGAAGCAACATAATCTAATGCACCTTGCAAAATATCTATCTGATCGTCTATGCCGTCTTGATCTTGATCTATACTGCTGTGTATCTGTTGTATCTCGTTATCATATTGATTTTCCAAGCGTTCGGTAGAAGTATGCTGATAACGAAAAGCAACATACAGCAAAACTGCCATTGTGAAACAAATACATATCAAAATTACCGTTTTTTTCCCCATGGTGTTTCTCCCTAGCATCAAAATTGATTTCCTGCTGGATTATAATTTGATTGTATATTATGATGTGGTTGCACGATTCCCAGTTATGCTTTACGATTCAGCCGTGTTGTCTGCTGCATCATATCTGCATACTGTTCTGGCTGCATATTATATGTTGCTTGAAAATACATATCTTTCGTCACATAGGATAAAGGATTTTCTTTTTGCATATATATTGTGTTAGCAGCAACAGTTTCCGGTTCCACTTTGGTATTTTCTGTTTTTGCATCTGATGGACTGGCTGTGTCTTGCGTTGCTGGTTGTGTCTGTTCGTTCTCTGTTTCCATTTTATTTTCTTCTTCTGGAAGAACAGGCTCTTTTGTTTCTGTCTGTTCGGTTTGTTCGGTTTGTTCTTTGTCTTTGACTTCGTCCTTTTCAGACGGCAATCTGTCATACGCTCCGCTTTCTATAAACTTGGCTGTGCTTTCCATAGCATCTTGTAACGTTCTATTTTCTTTCATTGCAATTTCTAATTTCTTATGCAATGGAATATTGGGGTTATTTTCTACACTCTTTAATGTAGAAACTGCTTTATGAATACGTCCCATTTGTAAACGATCCACTTCTTCTTGTGTTTTACATCTGCGCAGTGCTTCTTCATATGCCTTTTGTTCTGCTTCTTCTGCAACCAATTCTTGGTATTTGTCAGGCGCTTTTGCTTTCAGATATTCACGTTCTTCTGGCGTCAAATTGCCCCCAAACTCCATTTTTGTACAAATATTACGCAATTTCTCATCTCCACGATCTACCATTTCTTGAATCGCTTCTACCTCCGCCGATTTTAGCCATTCATCTAATGTTTTTCCTTTGCTGGTATAGTCTTTGTTTTCTTGTTTTAAATTCCATAAATTTTTCATTTCCATTGTTTTTAATTGTGTATTTAAGTTGCCAATTGTTGAAAAATTCATAGTCGCCCTCCTTTGCTTCCTGAAAACATATTCCATATAAAATCCCTTTTAAAATTATTTCGGATTGAAAAACCAAAAACTTAATATATTTTTCTAAAAAACCGGATTCCATGCTATTTTTCATGGAAAACATGACGCATATGCATTCCAAAATCAAAAATACTTTGTGACTGAATTACAGAACAAATGACAAAAAAATGCTAAACTATATATAACATATTACAAAAGGGAGGCGTTGTTCATGCGTGTATTGATTTTAGGTGGTGTTGCTGCAGGAACGAAAACAGCAGCAAAATTTAAAAGACTGCACTTCAATGCAGATGTTACAATTTTGACAAAGGACAAAGATATTTCTTATGCTGGTTGCGGACTGCCTTATTATGTAGGAAATGTCATTACAGAAAAAGAAAAAATTATTGTCAATACACCACAAAAATTTGCAGCATTGACCGGTGCAAACGTTCTAGTTGGACGGGAAGCGATTCATTTAGATGCTACAAACAAAACAGTAACAGCCAAAAATCTGGAAACAGGAGAAAATGAAGTATATGCCTATGATGCCTGCGTCATTGCAACAGGTGCATCTTCTATCGTGCCTCCTGTGGAAGGTGTATCATTAGAAGGCGTATTCACAATGCGTACTCCACAAGATGCAGAAAATCTGAAACAATATATTGCTTCCAGTGGTGCAAAAACAGCCGTTGTTGCTGGTGGTGGCTTTATTGGATTGGAAGTTGCTGAAAATCTACAGTCACAAGGGTTACAAGTCAGCGTGATAGATATGGCGCCGCAAATCTTGCCCGGTTTCGACCCTGAACTAGCAGCATATGCAACACGTCATTTAAATAAAATGGGAATTTCTGTTTTGCCATCTACCAAAATGGAAAAAATCACTGGCGAAACAAAAGCAACAGGTGTACAAACAGACCAAGGTTTGTTATCTGCTGATATTGTTGTATTATCTTTGGGTATCCGTCCAAATACTGCTTTTTTGAAAGATAGCGGTCTGGAATTTTCAAAAAATGGTGCCATTTTGGTAGACCCCACTATGTACACTGGTCTATCTGATGTCTATGCAGCTGGTGATTGTGCTATGGTATACAATCGCCAAACAGAACAAAAAGCATGGGCGCCTATGGGTTCTTCTGCAAATATGGAAGGTCGCATTTTGGCGGAAGTATTAGATGGTACAGAAAAGCAATTTTCTGGCGTATTAGGTACTGCCATTGTCAAATTGCCTGCGCTCAATACAGCACGTACTGGCTTGAACGAAGCCGCTGCAAAAGCAGCCGGTTATGAGGTAGAAACAATCGTAACTGTTAATGATGACAAAGCGCATTATTATCCTGGTGCTGCAAACTTTATCACAAAATTGATTGTAGATCGTAACAGCAAAAAATTATTAGGTGCACAAGTATTAGGACCTGGCGCAGTAGATAAAATGATTGATATTGCTGTCACTGCAATTTCTTTAGGTGCTTCGATTGATCAGTTGGATAATATGGATTTGGCATATGCACCCCCTTTCTCCACTGCGATTCACCCCTTTGTTGCAGCAATCCAAATTTTGCAAAATAAATTAGAAGGGAAACTGGTTTCTATGACACCAGCAGAATATATGCAAAATCGCGGAAAAGGCTATTACATCATTGATGTTTCACAAGTACCAGCATTGCCAGAGGCGCATTTTGTAGACGTTGCAGCAGTGAATGGACCTTTAGAAGGGGTACCATTAGACAAAGAAATATTATTGATTTGTACCAAAGGAAAACGCAGTTATTTATTACAACAGCGTTTACGCCATTTTGGTTATACCAATACAAAAGTTTTAGAGGGTGCATTGTGGGTCAATGAACCACCATTGGAAACAGAATCCACAAACGAAGGTATGGACAAGTAATCCACATTTTTGTTTGGGGCATCGCAAAAATTTTCTTGCTCTGAAATCAAAAGAAGTGCAAAACCTTTCCTGGTCCTGCACTTCTTTTCTATTTTTCTATTTTATTGTTTATATGCGTATTCAACTGATTCCGCCACGAGCACTACAACCAAATTCTACACCAATCAGTTTTTGGTGAAAAGTAGTACCACCAATTGTCAAATCTCCTGATAAAACAACTTCGCAAGTTCTTGCTCCATCTATCAGAATATATTCATATCCTGTTTGTGATCATTGTGTATTGGAAATACCACCTGTAGACGAAACATCTATCACATTTGCAAATAATTGCCTCTGTCGATAGTCATCATATTGCGTGGTAAATTGCCCTGTCACATGAACAGAATAAATATTCCCCTGTTCCGTAATGCTGGTACATTTCGTACATACAGAGGTATATTCATTTTTGGAAAGCGGAATCGTCATATCCCAATTTGCAACTTTGGTCAATAATTTTCGATAGGCATCCGGTGTACGCCAATCTTGCTCTTGAAATTTTTCCATAGGAAGTACAGAAATATCTATTTCCGTTTCTTGAGAAATTTCTTTTGCAATTTCAATATATTGTTGGTAATACATTTCTTTTGTTGCAGTATCTATAACATTCTGATTTGTTGTTGATGTTATTGCCCATACCGGATTGAAAGATCCCATACAACCAATTGTGAGCATACAAATCACAGCTGTTAGAAAAAATTTTTTCATATTGCATCTACTCCTTTCTCTTTGTTTCCCATTTTTATAATAGACAATCCTATTACAAACATGAAAAATTACATTAGAGTATCCACAATCATTTTTCAAAAAATACTTTGCTGAACGAATGGACTGCAATAGAAAGAAATGATTCAACATTTCCTGTATTCAAAAACATTTTGCTATCATAGACAAAATACAATCATCTATGACATAAGGAAAATATTTATTTTTCAGACTGTCAAAAAACTAAATTTTATACTTTCTTCAAGAACGCGGAAGGGCTTGGGAAACGATGTTCAACACATTTGCTGCGCAAATGCCAGCCATAAATGGCTGTCCGCACTTCTTTGCGGTGTGTCATTTCCCAACTGGAATCCGCAGTCGGAATTCATTTCCGACGAGGAAAAGCCGAAGTTTCAAGGCTTTTAGCCGATGGAATGCCGCACCCCGAAAGAGACGGGGGCAGCGAAGCTGACTTTGCGAAGCAAAGTGCTTGACCACGAGCTTTATACTTCTGTCAACTCGTCAAAGACTTGCATGAAATGAGCCTTTGACGACAGGGTGTCGACTTTTTCGACACCCTGATTTATTTTTATCCTTTTTTCCTGATTATACAAAATATGTATTTTAATATGCAGGATTGGATTTCATAGCCTGCAAGGTGCGATCCAATAAGGTATCCAATTCCCAACCCAATTGTTCTGCACCTCTGCGAATAATATCACGGTCACAACCAGCTGCAAAAGATTTGTCTTTAAATTTCTTTTTCAGAGATTTCAATTCCATGTCTTGTACGCTCTTAGATGGACGCATCAAAGCCGCAGCACCAATCAAGCCAGTTAATTCATCTGTTGCAAATAATATTTTTTCCATTTCGTGTTCTGGTTCCACATCAGAACAAATGCCATATCCATGGCTTGCAACTGCATGAATCAATTTTTCATCTAAATCCAAATCTCTCATAATTTCTTGACATTTGATACAATGCTGTTCTGGATATACTTCAAAATCCAAATCGTGTAATAAACCAACAATGCCCCAAAAATCTTCTTCCTCTGCATATCCCAATTCTTTTGCAAAATAACGCATGACACATTCCACAGTTTCACCATGTTGAATATGAAATGGTTCTTTGTTATATTCTTTGAGCAATGCAAATGCTTCTTCTCTTGTAATTTGTTTTGCCATATGATACCCTTCTTTCTCATTTTCTTATGTCTTTATTTCTATACATTATAAAAGTAAACTGGAGAAAAAGCAAGCCTTTCCTATTTTCTGCTTAAAATGCCAAATAGAACATATAAAATCCAATCAACAACATAACGGTTCCCAAAAAGCCATTGACCCATTTGCTTAATTTACCATATGTTTCGCTGCGATTGAGCGCATGTACAAAGCCTATAGACGTACCAGCTACGATAGTCAAAAAACTATGTCCTATTGCATATAGCAAAAGCAGCAACATGCCCCATAGTACACTTCCCTTGCCTGCCACAATCGCCAACAATGCAACCAACATTGGCGTCGCACAAGGAGAAGAAAAAATACCACCTAAAACACCAGCCGCCAATGCGCCAATATAACCAGTCTTTGTATTTTTCGTCATCAAATAGGTAGCGGGTATAAACTGGAAAATTTCCCATGTTTGCAATGCCATCAAAATCATCAATGCACCCAGTACACCATACCACCAACTAGAAGTTGCACCAATCAGATTCCCTGCCAGTGCTGCCAATGTGCCTAATATGGTAAATGTGATTGCTGTACCCACTGCAAATACAATAGATAAACGAAATGCTTTTTTCGGTTCTGTACCAACGCCACCCACATATCCTATCACCAAAGGGATTGCAGAGAGGGAACATGGTAATATAGAAGTCAGTACACCGGCAAGCAATGCCAGAATCGGCGCAAGCCAAACACGTTCTGTTACAATGCGGCTCATTACCTGCAACCATTGTTCAATCATACATCTGCCCCCATATCTCTAAAAATTTCTAATATATCTTCTTCTGACAATGCACCTACATGTAATGTCAAAACGTGTTCGCCTGTTTCAGAATCTCCATACAAATCAAAATATGGTTCCAATTCTGCACTAGGCTGATATGGTGCGCCATTTGGCAGAAAAAATGCTTGTGTTGGTATCACTTGTATCGGAAAATTTGCTGTACCTTCTGGATATTTCCATACATCTATCATTTGTATCATACCCTTATCTTGTAGCTTTTCGCCTGCCGCTTGAATTTCTGGTTTCATTTGTAAGCAGGGTGTACAACCG
Organism: uncultured Lachnospiraceae bacterium; assembly: GCA_944384295.1. Lineage (GTDB taxonomy): Bacteria > Bacillota > Clostridia > Lachnospirales > Anaerotignaceae > Anaerotignum. Next base: position 26,335 of record CALWSU010000001.1, read on the forward strand.
TCTGAATAAAAATCTATCATCAATGGAACCTCCAAAGCGGAAATAGCTTCTAAATCAATTGCCGTGATATTTTGTATGGTGGATTCTGTGGTTTTTTCATTCTCCTCAGGCTGTGTGCCTTGTATGTTATTTGATGGTTCCACAGTTTGGTCAGCGGTTTCTTCTTGCGTCGATTCTGCGATTTGATTTTCTGTATTTTCTTCTACAACAGGTATTTGTGCAGTGGTTGAATTGGAAAATTTATCCTGATTTTTGACAAAATACAATCCCACTAACACCAGTACAATCGCCAACGGTACAAAAATCTGTTTCGCCCTTTTCATTTGCTCCGTCCTTTCTTACTCTTTGTTATATCATAGTCTTTTGATATAGTTTTTAGCATATCATATTTTCATGATACTGTCATTTCTTTTTTTCCGACAAATTAGAAATGTATTTTATCATTGCATCTATCATGCAATCGTGCTATACTAACAACATTATTATTGTATTTATTTTTGTACAAAAGAGGTGGCGTATGGATATACAACTGAAAGAAATTTATTGGTCATTACAAACATTAACTGTATTTCGTCCTTTGCTCAAGCAGCCATTGTTACAACAACTTGTACAATACCTGCAATCTGCACAGGAATTAGAAACCCATGCCGATGACATGGCTACCGTAACAAAAACAATTTCAGCATATTGTGACTTTACAGCTGAAATATATAGTAGTTATGACGAAAAACAAACAGAAATTTCAGATAACTTAACGGTTTATTTATATCATCATATGATGTTTTGTGAAACAGATTATCTCAAGGCATGTGCATATGGAAAAACACCTTCCGCATTATTACAACACAGATTGACAGAAGAATTAGAAATACTGCAAAAGGTCGCACAGCTTACGCCAGAAGTACTGCAAAAGCCTTTACGTGATGCAGGTTATACGATGCCATTGCCAAGTTGGACAACTTGTGTATTGGATTTTGCAAAAGATTATCAGGCAAGAATACAACATTTGCCAAAAACAGGCTTTGGCTTATTCGCGTCCTATCACACATTTTTATATACCAATGGAAAGATTCGTCCTATCAAACACCCTGATACACAAATATTAGAGGATTTGACAGGATATGAACGCGAACGCAGACAGGTATTACGCAACACAGAAGTATTTTTAGCAGGTGGTACCGCTTCCAATGTACTGCTTTATGGCGATGCCGGAACTGGAAAAAGCACAACCGTCAAAGCAATTGCAAATTCTTTCTTTCCACAAGGACTGCGTTTGATTGAAGTCAAGAAAAACGAATTATATCAATTGCCCGATTTGTTAGATGTGCTTTCTGGCAATCCGTTAAAATTTATATTATTTATTGATGATTTAAGTTTTACAGGCAATGATGATAATTTTTCTGCATTAAAAGCAATCTTAGAGGGTGGCGTGGCGTCTTGCGGCAAAAATGTACTGATTTATGCTACCAGCAATCGTCGTCACCTGGTAAAAGAAAATATGGCAGACCGCCAAGGTGACGCACTTTATCTGAATGATACTTTGCAAGAAACCATGAGTTTAGCGGCACGATTTGGCTTAACCATCACATTCCAAAAACCAGACAAAGAAGATTATCTTTCTATCGTCAAACATTTGGCAATACAATATGGCGTATCTATGCCAGAAGATGAACTTTTCACAAAAGCAGAAACCTATGCAATTCGTTGTAACGGCAGAAGCCCACGCACTGCGAAACATTTCATAGAATTACAAAAATCAGGCATTTTTGAAAAGAATACTTTTTAAACACAAAAGAGGAGATTGAATTGGTTATATGCCAATCCAATCTCCTCTTTTTTATATAAATTCAGAATGATATGGTAAATATATTATTTGTAGGATTGTATTACTGTATTACTGCATTACTGCACCTTGGTTAGAAGCTGCCACATTTCTTGCATAACGTACCAGCCAACCGCTTGTTACTTTGGGCGCAGGCGCAACATATTCTTTTCTTCTTTGTGCCCATTCTTCCTCGGACAACTCTACATTGATTGCATGATTGGGAATATCAATCGTAATCCTATCTCCCTCACGCAGCAAACCAATTTCGCCGCCTGCCGCAGCTTCTGGACATACATGTCCGATAGATGCACCTTTTGTTGCGCCAGAAAATCTGCCATCTGTAATCAATGCAACCGATTCCGCTAAGCCCATACCTGCCAAAGCGCTGGTAGGTTTGAGCATTTCTCTCATGCCTGGACCGCCTTTTGGTCCTTCATAACGAATCACAACCACATCTCCAGCTTTGATTTGACCATCATAGATTGCTGCAATGGCATCATCTTCATCGTCAAACACTCTTGCCGGACCAGTATGGCAAAGCATATTTTCCGCTACCGCACTACGTTTTACCACACAGCCATCTTTTGCGATATTGCCCCACAAAACCGCGATGCCACCAGTGGTGCTATAAGGTGTTTCAATAGGTCGAATGATTTCAGAGTTCCGATTTTTGGCATGCACAATATTTTCGCCTAATGTTTTTCCTGTTACGGTTTGACATTGTAAGGAAAGCAAATCTTTTTTTGCTAATTCTGACTGTACTGCTGGAATACCGCCTGCCTGCTGCAAATCTACAATATAAGTGCTTCCAGCTGGTGCCAGACGACACAAGTTTGGTACTTTTTCAGAAATCTCATTGAATGTATCCAAACTTAAGGAAACGCCTGCTTCATTCGCAATCGCCAACAAATGCAATACACTATTGGAAGAACAACCAAGCGCCATATCACAAGCAATTGCATTGCGAATCGAAGTTTCATTCACAATATCACGTGCTTTGATGTCCTTTTCTACCAGTTCCATAATTTTCATACCAGCCTGTTTTGCAAGGCGTATTCTGCCGCTTTGTACTGCTGGTATGGTCCCATTTCCGGGTAATGCAATCCCCAATGCTTCACACAGACAGTTCATACTATTTGCCGTAAACATACCAGAGCAAGAACCACAGCCAGGACATGCGTTTTCTTCAAAATCCGTTAATTCTTCTTCTGTCATTTGACCGCTCTTACATGCACCAACTGCCTCAAATGTTTCAGACAGACTCTTATATGCTTCTTGTTCGAGCCCTCCCTTATTTTTGGTTCTTACAATACCCGGCATCATTGGTCCACCAGAACATACAATTGTGGGTAAATTGATGCGCAATGCACCCATCAACATACCAGGCACAATTTTATCACAGTTTGGAATCAACACCAAACCATCAAAACAATGTGCCATTGCCATCGTTTCCACGCTATCGGCAATCAATTCACGGCTTGCTAGACTATATTTCATACCAATATGTCCCATTGCAATACCATCACATACACCAATTGCGGGTACCATAATGGGTGTACCGCCTGCCATACGCACGCCTGCTTTTACTGCTTCTGCTACTTTATCCAAATGGATATGACCTGGTACAATTTCGCTATGTGCTGATACAACGCCAATCAAAGGACGGTCTAATTCCTCTTTGGTATACCCCATTGCATAAAACAGACTACGCATCGGGGCTTTGTCAACACCTTGTGTTACTTTTGCGCTATTTAATTTTTTCATATTCTGTTATGGGGTATCACTCAAGACACAAAAGCACCCTTTCGGGTGCTTTTGTCAGGGTGTCGAAAAAAAAATCGACACCCTGTCGTCAAAGGCTCATTGCATTCAAGCCTTTGGCGAGTAGACAGAAGTATAAAGCTTGAAGTTCCATCGGCTCAAAAGCCTTGAAACTTCGGCTTTTCCTTGTCGGAAATAAATTCCGACTGCGGATTAAAATTGGGGCACTCTTTGTTCCCCAAACCCTTCCGCGTTCTTGAAAAAAGTAAAAAATGTACTTCTTCTACAGTTTGGCAAAAGCACCCTTTCGGGTGCCTTTGCATGAGGAATCCCCTTCCTCCTTCTTCGTAAATTTATATATTTTTATTTTTTCAGCCAGCTCATCATTTCACGCAGCTCTTTACCTACATGGCACAGCTGATGATCTGCTTGTACACGTCTGGACGCCAAGAATTTTGCTTTGCCGCCTGCTTTCATTTCTTGAATGAATGTGCTTGCGAAACTGCCATCTTGAATATCTGCCAGCAGGCTCTTCATGCCTTTTCTTGCTTCTTCTGTGATAACGCGTGTACCTGCAATATAATCGCCATATTCTGCGGTATTGGAGATAGAATAACGCATTTTATCAAAGCCGCCTTCATAAATCAAATCTACAATCAGTTTCATTTCATGGATACATTCAAAATATGCCATTTCTGGTTCATATCCTGCTTCTACCAGTGTTTCAAAACCAGCTTTCATCAGTTCTGTTACACCGCCGCACAGTACTGCCTGTTCGCCAAACAAGTCTGTTTCTGTTTCTTCTTTGAATGTGGTTTCCAGAATCCCTGCACGACCTGCGCCAATGCCACTTGCATAAGCCAGTGCATAATCTTTTGCTTTCCCAGACGCATCTTGATATACTGCAATCAGACTTGGTACGCCAGCACCTTCTGTATACAGTTTTCTTACGATATGACCAGGACCTTTGGGCGCAATCATGATAACATCAATATCTTTTGCTGGTTGAATCTGGTTATAGTGAATATTAAAACCATGTGCAAATGCCAAAATATTGCCTTCTTTCAAATGGCTTGCAATCTGGCTTTTATAAATATCTGCTGCCAGTTCATCTGGTACCAGCATCATTACCACATCGCCCGCTTCTGCTGCTTCTTCAATTTCCATTACTTTCAGACCAGCCGCTTCTGCTTTTGCAGTATGTGCGGAACCTTTTCTCAGACCTACTACAACATTCATACCGCTTTCTTTCAGATTTTGTGCATGTGCATGTCCTTGGCTACCAAAACCAATAATTGCGATGGTTTTTCCATCTAACATAGCCAAATTACAATCCTGATCATAGTATTTCTTTATCATTTGTATCCTCTCCTTTTCTGGGAATGCTCCCTCTTTTGTATAGTGCTTTTTCTGATTTATAAAAAGATTGCTGTATGGATACAACAATTCTTTTTTTCTTTTTTCTTATACTGTTTCTGCCATACCGCGTTCAATTCCTGTAATGCCCGTACGACAAACCTCAATCACATCATAACAAGACAACATATCCATAAAGCCATCTATTTTTTCTGGTGAACCAGTCAATTCTATAATCATACTGCTTTTAGACAAATCAATGATTTTGCCACGATAAATGGTAACAATTTCATGGATTGCGGAACGTTCTGATTTATCTGCACGGATTTTCACCAAAAGCAGTTCTCGATAAATGCTATTTTTCATATCCAGCAAATAAATTTCTTTGACAACCTCTAATTTTTCTGTCTGTGAAATAATCTGATGTAAAACATTCTCGTCATTTTCACTCGTCACTACTGTGATTCTTGTCAAATTGGGAATATGTGTTTCCGAAGCAGTAATGGTACTGATATTAAAATTTCTGCGACCAAACAAGCTAGAAATACGAGCCAATACATTCGGCTGATTGTCTACCAGCATACGTACTACCTGTCTGGGCGCGTTTTTATCTATTTTGATTTCTGTCATTGCATGCACCTTCTTTCATCATCTTTCCTCAATTCAAAATAATATCTTCTACTGTACCGCCATTTGGTATCATAGGCAGTACTTTTTCTTCTGGATTGATGATACATTCAATCCAAACCGGACCAGTCTGCTGCAATGCTTGGGCAAACGCTTTTTCAAATTCCTCAGGTGTTTCTGCACGATATCCTTTGACACCAAAGCCTTCCGCCAATTTCACAAAATCTGTTTTTCTTTCTGGTGTGGTCGCAGAATATCTTTTTTCATAAAATGAACTTTGCCATTGATACACCATACCCAAAACATGGTTATTCATAATAATGGTAATAATCGGTAAGTTTTCACTGACTGCGGTACAAGCTTCATTCAAATTCATATGGAAAGAAGCATCTCCTGTAATATGAATCACACGCTGATTGGGGCAGCCAACTTTTGCACCAATTGCTGCGCCATAGCCAAAGCCCATCGTACCCAAACCGCCACTGGTCAAGAATGCTTTTGTGTTGCGATGTTTGATATATTGCGCTGCCCACATTTGATGCTGTCCTACATCTGTGACATAAATGGTTTCTTGGTCTGTCATATCGCACATCGTATTGATAATATCTCTTGGGTGCAATTTCGCTTCTGGACATTGTGCCATCACAGAAGATTGCTTCCATTCTGCGATTTGTTCCAACCATGCGCTTCTCTTTTTCGCATCAACCAAAGGCAATACCTTTGTTAAAAAGTATTTCACATCAGATAATACACTTAAATCTACAATAACGTTTTTATTGATTTCGCTTTCATCAATATCCACTTGCACCTTGATTGCATTTTTCGCAAATTTTTCCATATTCAATGCAACACGGTCTGAAAAACGAGTTCCCAAAGCCAGCACCAAATCTGCTTGGTCTACCGCTTTATTGGCTGCTACGCTGCCATGCATACCAATCATACCAAGGGAATGTTCGTCTTGATACCCAACGATGCCAACTGCCATCATGGTATATGTGATAGGGATATCTGCCTTTTCAATCAATTCTTTTAATTCATTTCCTGCATCAGCCGCAGGTACACCACCACCACAATAAATAACTGGTCGTTCCGCTTGATTGATATATTCTGCAATTTTTTCAATTGCTTCTTGTTCTGCAAGTGGTTTTACTTTGTTTGGTTTTTGTTTCGGCTGTGGTGTAAATTCACACAAAGCAGCAGAAACATCTTTTGTAACGTCTACCAATACAGGACCTTTTCGCCCTGTTTCCGCAATGCGAAATGCCTCTCTGACCGCATGCGCCAAATCTTCCACTTTATTCACGAAAAAATTATGTTTTGTAATTGGCATTGTAATGCCAGTAATATAAACTTCTTGAAAGGCATCTCTGCCAATCAGGCTATTTGCTACATTAGATGTAATGGCAACCATCGGAATGCTATCCATAAAGGCTGTTGCGATCCCGGTCACCAAATTTGTTGCACCGGGACCGCTGGTTGCAAAAACCACACCAGTTCGTCCCGTCGCTCTCGCATAGCCATCTGCCGCATGGGCAGCACCTTGTTCATGTGCTGTTAAGACATGGCGAATTTGAGAACGTTTTTCATAGGAATATAGTGTGTCGTAAATGTTTAGTGCGGCACCACCCGGATATCCGAATACTGTGTCCACACCCTGCTCCAGCAGAATCTCCATGATAATTTGTGATCCTGTCATTTTCATATTGCTACACCCTTTCTTCCTAAAAAACTATCTTTTGTATTTCGTACTGCTTTTTCTTTTGTATTTGTTGTGATACAAAAAAATGTATTTTTTTTGATACAATCCATTATATTACACTTTTCCCAATTGTCAAGAAGATTTTTTAGTAATATTTTATAATAAAATTTTAACAATGTATTTTCAAAAATACACTTGACAAATTGTATTTGTTTTAGTACAATTTCAGTCATTCACAGAAAACATTGTGAAACTCTTTTGTAGACACGCCTGAAATATCATAAAAACATGATAACCTCCATACAGGCGTATCTACAAAATCGGATTTGGGAACATCCGATACAAAAAAACAAAAATTTGGAAAGGAAAGGTTTGATTATTATGATGAAAAATTGTGAAAAGTATGAAGTCGGTTATTTTATGCCACCAGAACCCTCTATGCAATGGGTAAATAAAGATCACTTGGAAAAAGCACCCGCTTGGTGCAGCGTTGATTTGAGAGATGGTAATCAAGCCCTAATCGTTCCCATGAGTCTAAATGAAAAAGTAGAGTTCTTCCGTTTTCTGGTTTCACTTGGTTTTAAAGAAATCGAAGTTGGCTTTCCTGCCGCTTCTGAAACAGAGTATGAATTTTTACGTACATTGATTGAACAAAATATGATTCCAGATGATGTGACAGTACAGGTACTGACACAGTCCAGAGAACATATCATTGCAAAAACATTTGAATCCTTAAAAGGCGTAAAACGTGCAATTGTACATCTGTATAACTCTACTTCACTGGCACAAAGGGAACAGGTTTTCCGCGCCAATCAGCAAGAAATCATTGATATTGCTGTCAGTGGTGCGAAACTGATGAAAGAATACGCAAAGAAAATGCCCGAAACAGATTTTCGGTTTGAATACTCTCCAGAAAGTTTTACTGGTACAGAAATCGACTTTGCAGAAGCCATTTGTAATGCAGTAATTGACATTTGGGAACCTACCCCAGAAAAGAAAGTCATCATCAATCTGCCTGCAACGGTTTCTATGTCCATGCCGCATGTGTATGCCGCACAGATTGCTTATATGTCGAATCATCTGCATCAGCGTGAAAATGTAATTTTGTCTCTGCATCCACATAACGACCGTGGTACTGCGGTTGCTGATGCGGAACTTGGTTTGCTGGCAGGCGGTGACCGTATCGAAGGCACATTGTTCGGAAACGGTGAAAGAACAGGGAATGTAGATATTGTCACATTGGCAATGAATCTGTTTTCTCATGGGGTAGACCCTGAACTTGATTTTTCTGATATGCCTTCTGTCGTTGCAGCATATGAAAAATATACCGATATGAAAGTACATCCTCGTCAGCCTTATGGCGGTCAATTGGTATTTGCTGCTTTCTCTGGCTCCCACCAAGATGCCATTGCAAAAGGTATGAAATACAGAGAAGATAAACATATGCACCGTTGGATGGTACCCTATCTGCCCATTGATCCACATGATGTGGGCAGAGAATACGAAGCAGATGTTATCCGTATCAACAGCCAATCCGGCAAAGGCGGTATCGCTTATATTCTGGAACAAAATTATGGTTTCCATATTCCTGTAAAAATGCGAGAAGAAATCGGTTATATGGTAAAAAGTGTTTCTGACCACAGCCATAAAGAACTGACCCCCGCTGAAGTATTTGAAACATTTAAAAATGAATATATCAATAAATTTGATCCGATTGACATTACAGATGCTACTTTCCGTAAAAACTCTACCTATAAAGGAGATGACGGCTATACAGTAGACATTCATGTCAATATTGCCGGAACAGAATATGACTTTACTGCAAGCGGCAATGGTCGTTTGGACGCTGTCAGCAATGCATTGCGTCAATCCAAACTTTACAGCTTTGATTATACCTTTGTTACTTATGCAGAACACGCATTAGATGCTGAATCCAATTCTCGTGCGGCTGCATATGTTGCCATCGCAGACCAAGACGGAAAAGTATATTGGGGTGTTGGTATGCATGCAGATATTATTTTGGCATCAATCAATGCTTTGGTAAGCGCAATCAATCGTCTGAACAAAGTAAGCCATTTTATCACGAAATAATCGAAACACATAAGATACAGAATATATATAGGACAGGTGCCGCAAGACAGTTTGTCGCGCCTGTCCTTTTCCTAACCATCTGGAACAAAGGAGAGATTTTTTATGGGAATGACTATGACACAAAAAATATTGGCAGCACATGCTGGACTGGATCATGTAGAAGCTGGACAGCTGATTCGTGCCAATTTAGATATGGTATTAGGGAATGACATCACCTCCCCTGTTGCTATCAATGAATTTGAAAAAGCCGGATTTTCTGGTGTATTTGATAAAAGTAAAATTTCTATGGTTATGGACCATTTCACACCAAATAAAGACATCAAAGCCGCACAACAATGTATGCAATGTCGTAGTTTTGCGCGGAAGTTTGATATTGACAATTTTTATGATGTAGGCAATATGGGTATCGAACATGCATTATTGCCAGAAAAAGGTCTGGTTGCTGCCGGAGAATGTATCATCGGCGCCGATTCTCATACTTGTACGTATGGCGCATTGGGTGCATTTTCTACAGGTGTTGGCTCTACCGATATGGCGGCAGGTATGGCAACTGGTCAAGCTTGGTTCAAAGTACCAGAAGCCATTTGTTTTCGTTTGCATGGACAATTACAGCCTTATGTAAGCGGAAAAGATGTGATACTGCATATCATTGGTATGATTGGCGTAGATGGCGCATTGTATCAATCCATGGAATTTGTTGGAGATGGTCTGAAAAGTTTGAGTATGGACGACCGTTTATGTATTGCCAATATGGCAATTGAAGCAGGTGGAAAAAATGGTATTTTCCAAGTAGATGAAATCACAAGAGAATATATGAAAGACAAAGTCAATCGTCCCTACACAGCATATGACCCTGACGAAGATGCTGTATATGCAAAAACGTATGACATTGATTTGTCTGCAATCCGTCCTACAGTTGCTTTCCCACACCTGCCAGAAAACACAAAAACCATCGACGAAGTTGGTGATGTATCAATTCAGCAAGTTGTAATCGGTTCTTGTACCAATGGTAGATTGTCCGATATGAAAACAGCAGCCGAAATTCTCAAAGGCAAAAAAATTCATAAAGATGTGCGTGCAATCATTATTCCTGCAACGCAAAAAATCTATAAAGAATGTATTCATGCTGGTTATTTAGATATTTTTATTGATGCTGGCTGTGTTGTTTCCACACCAACTTGCGGTCCTTGCTTAGGCGGACATATGGGCATTCTTGCCGAAGGAGAACGTTGTGTGGCAACCACAAACCGTAATTTTGTTGGACGTATGGGACACACTGCTTCTGAAGTTTATCTGGCAAGTCCTGCGGTTGCGGCAGCATCTGCCATTACCGGAAAAATCAGCAATCCCGCAGAAGTATAAACCGTTTTTTTGAGGAGGTTTTGAATTATGCAAGCAAAAGGTCATGTGCATAAATATGGAGATAACATTGATACAGATGTTATCATTCCAGCTAGACATTTGAATACAGCAAATCATAAAGAATTGGCATCACATTGTATGGAAGATATTGATATTGACTTTGTCAAAAAGGTGCAACCTGGCGATATTATGGTAGGCGGTTGGAATTTTGGCTGCGGTTCTTCCAGAGAACACGCACCCATCGCCATCAAAGAATCTGGCATTTCCTGCGTCATTGCAAAAACATTTGCACGTATTTTCTATCGTAATGCCATCAACATTGGTTTGGCAATTTTAGAATGTGAAGAAGCCAGCGATCGTATTGATAATGGAGATGAAGTATCCATTGATTTTGATACCGGCATTATCACAAATATCACAAAAAACGAAACATATCAAGCACTTCCCTTCCCTGATTTCATAAAAGAAATCATTGCGAAAGGCGGTCTGTTACCCTCTATACAAAAAGCAAAATAAGAAAGGAAGTGCGAAATCTATGAAATATAACATTGCTGTGATTCATGGTGATGGAATCGGTCCAGAAGTTGTGCAGGAAGCTACAAAAGTGTTAGATACCATTGCCAAAAAATATCATCACGAATTTGTTTATACACCTGTATTGGCGGGTGGTTGTGCGATTGATGCAGTTGGGGAATGTTTGCCACAAGCAACTATAGACACTTGCAAAGCAGCGGACGCCGTTTTATTGGGTGCAGTTGGCGGCTGGAAATGGGATACATTGCCCGGCGACCAACGTCCAGAGCGCGCACTGCTTGGCTTACGAAAAGAATTGGGGTTATTTGCCAATATTCGCCCTGCCCTGCTGTTTGATGCTTTGGCAGATGCCTGCCCATTGAAAGCAGAAATCGTAGAAGGCGGTTTGGATATTGTGGTTGTACGTGAATTGACCGGCGGAATTTACTTTGGGGAAAAAGGTACCAAAGAAACCCCTCTAGGACAAGCTGCCTATGATGTAGAACAATATTCAGAAGAAGAAGTCAAAAGAATTGCCATCACTGCGTTTGAAATGGCACAAAAACGAAACAAAAAAGTCACCAGTGTAGATAAAGCCAATGTATTGGAAAGTTCCCGCTTATGGCGGCGTGTTGTGACAGAAGTGGCAAAAGATTATCCAGATGTTACATTAGACCATCTGTATATTGATAATGCTGCAATGCAATTGGTACGCAATCCAAAACAATTTGATGTCATTGTCACAGGCAATATATTTGGCGATATACTTTCAGATGAAGCCAGCATGATTACAGGTTCTATCGGTATGCTGCCTTCTGCAAGTTTGGCAAAAGGCAATTTTGGTATGTATGAGCCGGTACATGGCTCCGCACCAGATATTGCAGGAACCAATCAAGCCAACCCTATGGCAACCATATTATCTGTTGCTATGATGTTACGATATACATTTGGCTTATCACAAGAAGCAGATGATATTGAGCAGGCTGTCAAAGCCGTTTTGGCAAAAGGCTATCGTACCCCTGATATTTATACAGAAGGTACCACAAAAGTTGGTACAAAAGAAATTGGGGAATATATTCGCTCTGAAATTTTATCTTAAAACGAATACAACAAAAGCCAGACAAGTTACCTTTCTGTCTGGCTTTTTCATACTTTTTAGCTTTTTTTCTTATGCACATTGCGTATTGTCTTTTTCTTCGGGCGATTGTTTTGCTCTGTCTTTCCAAATGCCTTTTGTTTAGATTTATTTTGTGCTGCTCCCATTTTTCCTTTTGCCATTTCTTGCTTCATTTTTCTTGGACGAATCAAACAATGTGCATCAAATCCAATCAAATCCTCACGATGTGCTTTTTTTAACGCCTCATATACCAAATCATAATTTTGCGGCAAACGATATTGCATCAAAGCTCTTTGCATTGCTTTTTCATGCGGAGATTTTGGCACATATACTTTTTCTTTGGTACGAGGGTCGATTTCTGTATAATACATAGCTGTGGATAATGTGCCAGGGGTTGGATAAAAATCTTGTACTTGTTCTGGCATATGGTGAATATCTCTCAAATATTCCGCCAATTCAATCGCCGCGTCCAAATCACTGCCCGGATGGCTGCTCATAAGGTATGGTACCAAATACTGTTCCATACCCAAACGCTGATTGATTTCATAATATTTTTTGACAAATTTTTGATATACATCTCCTGCGGGTTTCCCCATTTTCGCAAGCACTTTTTCTGACACATGTTCTGGTGCTACCTTCAATTGCCCACTGACATGATACTGACACAATTCTTTGAAAAATGTATCATCTTTATCATACATTAAATAATCATAACGTATCCCAGAACGAATAAACACTTTTTTGACACGAGGAATTTCTCGTATTTTCCGCAACAATCTTACATAATCTTTGTGGTCTACTTCTAAATTCTTGCATTTTGTCGGCCATAAACATTGTTTGTCACGGCATGCGCCATGTTCCAACTGTTTTTTGCATGCGGGCTGTCTAAAATTTGCAGTAGGACCGCCTACATCATGAATATACCCTTTGAAATTCGGTTCCCATGTAATCTTTTCTGCCTCTGTCACCAAAGAATGATGGCTTCTTGCTGTCACTACTCTTCCTTGATGAAATGCCAATGCACAGAAATTGCAGTTTCCAAAGCAGCCTCGATTGCTGACCAAACTAAATTTGACTTCTTCAATGGCTGGAATACCGCCCTTTTCTTCATACATAGGGTGATAATTCCGTTCAAAGGGCAAAGCATATACTTGATCCAATTCTTGTGTACGCAATGGCGGAGAGGGCGGATTTTGCACCACAATCCACTCATCATATTCCTCTATCAACGTTTTTCCAATCACAGCATCTGTATTTTGATATTGTATCAGAAAGCTTTCGGCATATTTTTCTTTATTCTGTTTTACTTCCTGATATTTTGGTAATATGATGTAATCATATGCACGAGAAATATCTTTTGTTTTATATACTGAGCCACGTAAAAATGTCAATTCAGAAATCGGCAAACCGCTGTTGAGTGCATCCGCCATTTCCACAATTTGATGCTCGCCCATACCATACAGCAAAAGGTCTGCCCCACTATCCAATAAGATAGAACGGCGTACCTTATTATCCCAATAATCGTAATGGCTCAAGCGTCGCAGACTGGCTTCTATACCGCCTATGATAATGGGTGTATGCTTATACACTTCTCGAATCTTGTTGCAATATACAATCGTTGCGCGATCTGGACGCAAACCCATTTCTCCACCTGGAGAATAGAAATCTTTTTTTCTTCTTTTCTTTGCAACTGTATAATGGTTTACCATAGAATCAATATTCCCGGCACTGACCAAAAAGCCGAGTCTTGGCTCCCCAAAGCGTGTAAAATCTTCTGTGTTTCTCCAGTTTGGCTGTGCAACAAAGCAGATTTTATATCCATGACTTTCTAATACACGACAAATAATTGCCGCACCAAAAGAAGGATGATCCACATATGCATCTCCACAAATATATACAAAATCCGGTTGTTCCCATCCTCTTTTTTGCATTTCTTCTTTCGTTACCGGTAAAAATGCCATAAGACCACCTCTAACGTATTTTTTTGATATATCGACTTTTTATTTTTATATTATCAAAAAACTGCACTATGTCAAGGTTGTATACCAGAATGATGGGTTTTGTTATTTCTATTTTATATCTAATTTATATCTTTGTTAAATCCTACTTCTTTACTTGACATTATGTATTTCAAACAGTTAGAATGAACTTGCAAAAAACGAATCTATATTTTTGATGATTGTTTTTAATATGAAATTAGGAGGATTTACATGAAACGCGTACTCAAACAATCTACTTTGATGTCTATGATACATATCATTACCATAGGGCTAATCGGTATCATGATTGTACTTTTCCTTCTTGTTGTAGCATTAAACAATCAAGTATTACATGCAAATGAAAATCAAGTTGCACTCAATCGTTATGCACAACAATTTATTACCGCATCGAATACATTGACAGAAAATGTACGTGCTTTCGCAGCTTCTGGCAATACATTGTACTATGACGCATATTACAAAGAAACCGTATTAGACAAACAATGTGAAAACAGCGTTGCTGCTATGCAAACGTTAGGTATCACAGAAGCAGAAAATACTCTATTAAGTGAAATGTCTAATTTGTCACAAAAATTGGCTCCATTACAACAAGAAGCTATGGATTTTGTAAATCAAGGACAAAACAAAAAGGCTTTAGATATTGTATATGGTTCTCGATATAATGAAACATTAAATGAAATTTTTGCAAAACAAGAAAGTTTTCTCACCGCATTACAAATTCGTACTGAACAAGAAATGGCTACTTTACAGACAAAAATGGTAATGATACAAATTGCATCTATCTGTATGGCTTTGATTGTAGTCATTTCGCAAGTATTTGGTATTTGGATTACCCGTTGTCGTATTATTCATCCCATACAAATCATACAACAAGAAATGATGGAACTGTCGAAAGGCAATCTTTCTATCCCTTCCCAACTACAAGCGGATACTTCCGAACTTGGTATGTTAGTATTCTCAATGCAAAATACAAAAGATTTTCTGCGTGCCTATATTTCCGATATTCAAGAAAAGCTAACAGAACTTGCAAAAGGCAATTTTAAACAAGTTGTAGAACTAGATTATATTGGTGATTTTTCTGAAATTAAGCAATCTTTGCAAACCATCATTACCTCTTTTCATCATACATTACATCAAATCGACCAATCTGCGCAGCATGTCGATACACAAGCGTTGCAAGTTGCAGATGGTGCTCAAGCATTGGCACAAGGTGCCACAGAACAAGCAGATTCTGTACAACAATTAGCTGCCACCGTGAAAGATGTTTCTTGCCAAATCCAACAAAGTACAAACTGTATCCAAGAAGCAATGCAAGAAATTCATCATTCTCAACAAGAAGTAGCACAATGCACTACAAAAATGAGTATTATGACAGACGCAATGGACGAAATCCGTAATTCTTCTGAACAAATCAGCCATATCATTCAGACCATTGAAGATATTGCATTTCAAACCAATCTTTTGGCACTGAATGCCGCTGTAGAAGCTGCACGTGCTGGATTGGCGGGGAAAGGGTTTGCAGTTGTTGCAGATGAGGTACGCAATCTAGCCAATAAAACCACAGAAGCCAGCAAGCAAACTGCACAATTAATCGCAAATGCAACAAAGGCTGTTGACCAAGGCGTACATATTTCAACCCAAACGGCTTCTGCTCTCACCAACGTTGTACAAAGTATTGAAAAAAGCAATATGCTCATGATGCAGGTTTCAAATGACGCATCTACACAAAATGAAGCCATATCACAAATTCATATTGGTATTGACCAAATCTCAACTGTTGTACAAAATAATTCGGCTACTGCGGAACAAAGTGCTTCTGCAAGTGTAGCAATGGAAAAACAGGCACATTTATTAAAAGAACTGGTTGCACAATTCCATTTTGATGAAACAAAAACAAATGCAGCACAATTCAAGGAAAATATAATAGATATGGAAGACATAGAAGATACAAAGAATGTGGAAAATGTAGAGCATACGCCAATGTTCTACACAGACAAAGATACTTCTATTTTAAGTCCATCCGATATATCTGTACAAAACGTTCTTTACTCCTAAACAATGTTGCGATACGATGATAGATTTTTCAGGGTGTCGAAAAAGTCGACACCCTTTCGTCAAAGGCTCATTTCATTCAAGCCTTTGACGAGTTGACAGAAGTATAAAGCTCTGGTCAAGCACTTTGCTTCGCAAAGTCAGCTTCGCTGCCCCCGTCTCTTTCGGGGTGCGGCATTCCATCGGCTAAAAGCCTTGAAACTTCGGCTTTTCCTCGTCGGAAATGAATTCCGACTGCGGATTCCAGTTGGGGAACCCTTTGTTCCCCAAACCCTTCCGCGCTCTTGAAAAAAAGTATAAAATCTAGTTTTTTGACAGTCTGGATTTTTGTCATTTATCGCAAATGTATCATTTTTCTTTTCGCTTTCTATACACAACATCATGCCATCATTGACAAACAGCATAAAAAATCATTGGTCAAGTGCAAACCATTAATTGTATGATTGATGAGGATATTTCTTGTAAAGATATTCTCACACAATTACATGCTGCAAAGTCTACCAAAGTCTACGTGCAATCAAGTAGGAGAAGTTGTTTTGGAAGGTCATCTCAAACAAGATGTACGAAATGGTATCGAACATAGTGATGCAGAACAAACCAGCGAACGATTTACGAAAACTATGGAACGATTTTCCAATATGCAGTAAAAAACCGCTTCAGAGAATAAATTCTCTATAAGCGGTTTTTTTAATGGCTCAAAATTGAGAAAACTTATTTATACTTTTCGTAACTGGAATTGTGCAATCAATTTTCGCATCATATTTGCTTGTCCTGTCAATTCCTGACTTGCAGCCGCACTTTGCTCTGCCGTAGCAGAGTTCATTTGTACAACCGCCGAAATTTGACTTACGCTTTCCGAAATTTGATGTACAGAAGCAGATTGTTCTTGTGATGCCGCTGCAATCTTGGTTACCATTTCTACCATTTCTGTCGCATATTGTGTTACCTTTTCAAAAGATGCATCTGTACTGATTGCCAATGTTTCGCCTCGTGCTACCTGCTGCAAAGAATTTTCAATCAATTCTGTAGTTTCTCTTGCTGCATCTGCTGATTTCTGTGCCAAATTACGCACTTCGTCTGCAACTACTGCGAAGCCTTTCCCTGCGCTGCCTGCACGTGCCGCTTCCACTGCGGCATTCAATGCCAAAATATTGGTTTGGAATGCAATATCATCAATCACTTTGATAATCTTATGGATACTTTCAGAGGATTTTGAAATATTATCAATTGCTTGACGCATTTGACGCATTTCCTCTTGACTTTGCTGAATCACACCTGTTGCTTGTTCTCCCAATGCATTTGTTGTTTGTGCATAGTCTGCTGTTGCTTGAATTTGATTTGAAACTTCTGTTACTGCGGTAGATAACTGATCTAAGCTATTTGCTTGTTCACTTGCGCCATCTGCCAAAGATTGTGCACCATCTGACACCTGATGTGAACCGACATTCACTTCTGATGCCGCTTGATTGATTTCCAATAATGTATTGCGCATCTTTTCTTGGAATGATTCAATACTTCTTTGTATACTTACAAAATCACCTAAAAAAGTAATGGGACATTCGCATAAGAAATTCCCTTTGGAAAATTCCTTCATACCATAGTCTACTGTTTCTACATACTTTGATAATTCTGCAAAGGAAAAATTCATACATTCTGCCAATCTACCAAATTCGTTATTGGCTTCATAATCAATATGTTGCTTTAAATCGCCTTTTGATAATGCAATGACTGCATTTTCAATTTTCTGTGTCATGCCCACAATATTTTTTGTTGCACGGAATGCCGATAACAAACTAATGATAACCGCAATCCAGAAAGCGATGATAGATGTCAGGATAAACCCGATAATCATATGTTGTGTTTGATCAGAAGCTATCTGCTTTTCTTCTGAAATGGTATTATCAATCCGTTGTACAATTTCTACCAAATCTTGTAAAGCTGGAGAACATTCATTTAATATAATATCTCTCGCTTTTTCTTGTTGCCCTGCTTCTAAAGCCTGTATTACCTCCTCTGCAATTCCAAACCAAATCTGGAATGCCTGCTCATACTCTTGCGCCAAGCCATCTTCTTCCCCATGTGTCTGTTTGAATATTGCAATTTGTTGTTCAATAATATCCTTGCTTTCTTCGATATGACTTTTGACTTCTGCATATTTACTTTTATCCGTCATCAATGCCATTTCTCTCAATTCACGTGCTGCTTCATTTGCTTCAATACGGCAGGTTTTTACTGCCAATTCCGCTCCCAAAACATCATCTATGAATACTTGCATATTATTTTTTGTTTCCAACAAACCCAATGTGCCGATGGATGTAATAATTGCTGCGAGTACAATGATTGTTCCAAAAACTGTCAACAAGTACTGCCTTAACTTCATTTTCTTAAACATAAATTTCTCTTCCCTTCTTTAGTTTTCGCTCACCACGACACAGCATAATTCCTATGCATTGCCAAATTGATATGTTGTTGACCAATTGCTATCATATTGGAAAATATATTCTCGTTCCCCATATTCATAGAAAATGTTTGTTTTTCGATGTAAAAATATATAATCGAAATCTTGTGTGTATGGTACGAATGAAACTATATTTTATTGACACAATTCGTCAAATCTACTTTGATAAAAAATTATCGTCTTTTTTGTTTCCCCCTATCCTTATTTTTGAAAAAATATATCATGATTAAAAGGTACACATTTCCATCTCAATATAAATTCCGCATAAAAATGAATCATGACCTATTTTCCATGCCAAATTTGATTGATAAGTATTGAATTTACACAAAAACTATAGTAAAATTTCCTTATTCAAATGGATTTTTTAGAAATTTACATTTGTCATAAATGTGTACCTTTGTAACAAAATTAACACAAAATTCCCTCGCCTTCTGCCATAATAATCATTGGAAGGAGGTTTTTTTATGCCAAAACAATCAAAACAATATGGTTATATTCGCGTATCCTCATTGGATCAAAATATCGATCGTCAAAAGGTTGATCTATTACAATGGGGCATTGCAGAAAAAAATATATTCTGTGATAAAATATCTGGTAAAGATTTTAATCGACCGCAATATCAAAAACTGAAGAAAAAACTAAAAGCAGGTGATATTCTTGTAACCAAGAGCATTGACCGTTTAGGCAGAAATTACGATCAAATACAGGAAGAATGGCGAGAACTTGTCAAAACAAAAAAAGTGGATATTGTTATTTTAGACATGCCTCTTTTGGATACTAGAACAAACAAAGACTTGGTTGGTACTTTAATTTCTGACATTGTATTGCAGTTGTTGTCGTATGTTGCACAAGCAGAACGCGAACATATTCGTCAAAGACAAGCCGAAGGCATTGCAATTGCAAAAGCAAAAGGAAAACATTTGGGCAGATTTCCAAAACCACTGCCAGAAAATTTTTTCCCCATTTACGAAAAATGGCTCTGCCGAGAATATACGCTCCAAACTGCCAGTCAAGCCTTAGGCGTCAGTGTCAGTGCATTTCGTCATATGATACGCAAATATAAAAAACAAATGACTTCCCATACTCCTGTATAAAAATTCTTAAATTTACTTTTTCTATTTTCAATACTTGCTTGATGATACTATGATTTTATAAAATTTTAATCAACTATACAAGCAATATCCAAAATTTGTTTTTGATTGCTAACAAAATATAAGCAGTTTATATTGTAACTTTTTATTTTTCTTTGCTGCATAATGATCCCATCTTGGATACTTTTCTAACTTTACCGCAATACAATTGGTGTCAGAAACTATTTTTTTCTGACACCCACGGTATTTATGATACTTATGGTACCTGTGCTTTTTGTTGTCCTGGATTTTGAATGGAAATCACACCTGCATAGGCACACATAGCTTTTGCAGTATGCGTCAATGCAGGATACTGTCCACAAAGCACAGTGGGACTTCCCGGCACCCATGGCGCTGGAATCACAGGCGTGCATGGCTGTGGTGTCAATACTCCTAAAGCGGCTGCTGTTGCCGCTGCCACAGCGGGATTTGCCATAGAGGAACACATACCAAATGTAGCCAAGTTTGCAGGTGTATGATCCATAATACTTGCAACTGGTTTATTATTTGACATCACTGTTTGCACCGTAGTGACTTGTAATGCACAAGGCGTTGTTCCAAATGTACATTGACATATGGCTCCTGTTGTCACCATCAATCCCATAAACATCCCCCTCTTACCATTGTACATGAAAATTGGTTTGATTTATACAATTTATAGAATTTTTTTGTATTTTTTTCTGTAAAAAGAATATGATTTGTAATGTATCTGTTTCCCATAAATAACGTGGTAGACATAATGTAAACTTTCCTGCACTATCTGTTTGTGCCTCAAAAAGCAAATATACCTCGCTACCTTTTGTGAATGTTTTTTCTGCCTGCTCTATCATACGATATTGCTTTTGTAGGTAATCAAATTTTCCTAATGTATATGTAGCCGTATCTCGTGCAATTGCCAAACGACGCCCTTCTAAGGATTCATTACGATAAATATGAAATCGTACTTGTTTTTCACCTTTTTGTGTTTCTCCTTGCAAAATGCCACGATAGCGCACTTGGTCAATCGCAAAATAAAATACGGTATGCGTTAATGGTTGTCCACCTTGCGTCATACTGCCAGATAATAGAATACTTTTCTCTGATTGATTGGGATATAAAAAACAGGTAAATTCTTTTTCTGTTTCTCCTACGATAAATCGACGTTTTTGTATTGCATACCCTTGTGCTGTAATGGTGAAAAAATAGGTACCAGATTCTAAGTTGCTGATTGCATACAGTCCATTTCCTTTTTCCAAAAATCTTTTCTGTGATGGTTCTGCCAGAATGGTTGCGCCTTGTATGGGTGCACCGCTAAAAGCATCTACCAGTTTGCATGCTGCAGAAAGATAATGTATCATCCGCGATGCCCCCTTGCTTTTTGCTGTATATCAATTTTCGCCTCTGTGACACGTTGGATACGACGGATTCGTGCTGCATCTAAGAATACAGGTCCCACTTTATAAAAAAATGAATGCAGTCCTTTTTGTTGAAATAAACTATATACTTTGTGTTTTTCCTCGAACGGCAATACCAGACCTTGTATGTCCAAATTTTCTCCATTTTCTTTTAAAGTCCCTTGTAAATCTTCTGCCGCCATGCGGTTGTAATCATTCAAAACTTGTATGGCACGTCCTAAAATACGTTGTTCATCTACAGCACGATTCGCAATCTCAGATTCCATACGCACAAACAGCATATAGTACAAATATAAAGAGGTAGGCGGATTGCGATAATGTTCTTTGTCTAACTCTATCCGTTCACGATTTCTGGATTCTGGTACTTCCTCAATATCATATAAGAATAAACCCAAACGAGCATTGCCTGGTTCATCTGGTGTACACAGCCCAATATCTTCTGGTTTTTGCAATGGTTCTGGAATCATATTCTTTTGCAGGAGCGATACCAAAGAGCGTCCTGCATCTGCAATGACTGTATAACTGCCCACAGTATCCCCCCCCTTATTTCTTGCTTACGACAATGGTATCTTCCATTCTGACTTCTGTATAACCAAAAGCACGTTCAAAAGCCGATAATGGAATGTATACTTTTCCGCCATACATCACAGAGGGCGCAGGTTTTGCTTGCGTTCTCTTATCATTGACATACATCACAGCATCATTTGGAATATATTCAATAATTCCACCACTTTTACGCAATACCACCGCGCCATTGGTACGGCTGCGAATCACTGAAATCCCCAATTGTGCAGCTAAATCTTCCGCTGGCACATATACCTCATTGCCACTGATATAAATCGGAGCATATAGTTTCACTTGCATCTCTTGAAAAATCAATTTCCATGGCGGTAAATAGCCTTCTCCCATATTTTCGGCTGCTTGTGATAAAGACTTTGCTTCTGCTTCTGTATAACCAGCTTCCAATGTTTCCGCTGGCACATCACTAGAAACAGATTCTGTACTGTTATCAGATATTGTATTGTCCGCCAATTGCTCCGCTTGTGTCATCGCCGCTTTTGCATCATGCATCGCTGCTGCATTGTTGTTGACTGCTTGATTCGCGGCTTCCTCTAATGCCTTGCCTTTTTCGTTTTCTTCCATTTTTCCTGTGCTGACATCTACTGCAACACTGCCATCTGCAACAGCTTGTTCCATGTTCGCTATTGCAGCTTGTGTTGTTTCTTTCGCATCCGTCAAAACATCGATTTGATTTTTCATTGCTGCCGCTGCATCCATATGATTTTCTTCTACCTGCCCCATATAAGCATCATATACATCTTCTATTGTTTGTTTCAAATTTTCTAAAGACGTTTGCAATGCCTGATAAGATGGTACCGTTTCCAATTTGACTGCATCTAATTTTGCTTTATTTTCTTGCTGCAATTGTGCAATTTGTTGATTGATTTCTTCCTGTAAAATTGTTGGTACTTGTTCTGCCAATTGCTCTAAATATGCTGCTGTATCCTCTAAAATCTCCACTTTTTGTACTGGATCTGTGATTCTTTCTAAACTTTTATCATCTGTTTCCAACACATCATTGACAGAATCCATCACTTCTGCACTCATATCCGCTAACATTTTATCCAATGTAGCTTGACTGGTACCATTTTGTGTCGCTTGTGCATATTCTTGATCTTGTGCAGCAGCCGACATTTTTTCGGAAACACTGGATTTTGCTTCTTCTTTCATTTGCGCTAACATTTCATTTTGCATTTGCAACATTTCATCAGATACAGCTGTATTGTTGCTTTGAATTCCTTGCAATGCTTCTTTTTTTGTAATTGCGTCCATAATAGAATCCAAGTCTCCAGAAGTCAAAGCTGCCTGTAATTCAGCTGAAAGCTGTTCTTCCATTTTTTCCGCTGCATCTGGTATCGCTGCTGCTCCAGTTGGTTCCTCTGTTTCGTCTTGTATTTCTTCTGCGTCCGTACTGGTTGGAACCCCCATCTCTGTTTGTGTTTCTTTGATGTTCGACATAGCAGTTGCATATTTCTCTAACAAATCTCCATGTTCCATTTGATTCAATTTTTGGGATTCCATATCCATACGCGCGTATACAATATCATAACATATCGCATCTCGTTGTGTTTCCAGTGCTATTTTTTCTTCTGTAGCAATCGAAAGTGCAGTTGCAGATGCACCTTGTACCTGCATTGCTTGTATTGAACTTTCCATACTTGCAATCTGGTTACGCAATTGATCCAATTGTTCTAATAATGCCTTGTCATCTCCATCTGCGCCAATTGGTGCAAGTACAGTTTCCAAACTATCGACTTTTTCTTCCGCAATCTCTTTTTGGTCATCTTCAGACGATTCTGCAATACTGTTTTGAATATCTAATTCTGTAACCAGTTCTTCCATTTCCTGCATATTGGGAGGGTCTGTCAATTCTGACATTTCTGCGATAGAAACGGTTTCTCCTGTGGTAAAATCAATGGTTTGCCCATTCGATTGTGTATAATAACGCAAAGGCAAATCTTCAATCGTTTGATTTGGCACAAGATTATCCTGTGTCACAGAAATCTGTGAAATTTGCGTACTGTCTGTAATATCATACCATGTACCTTTGTTGATATCAGACTTAAAATAAATTTTTTCTTGTCCGCTTTTGTCTGCGGAAGCGGTTGCAACTGCATAAATTTCATCGTTCAATGCTTCCAATGCAATCGCATAGGTACCAATGATAATCGTTTTATCTGGAAATTCGCTTGCCGTTGGGCGTTGTGCAGCAAATGCCATAGATGGACTGCTTAACGTCAGCACCAAAGCACCGATTGCCCATAAATTCTTTTTCATGTAGTAGAACCTCCTTGCTGCAAAATCTTACCACTTGTTACGCCTTCTCCCAAGATACCAGATGCAATGCTTTTGCCTTGTGTATCATAGAACTGTACTTGCAATTGTTCCATATCACTAAAATATAAAGCTAATGTTGTAATCGCTTTTCCTTGCTCTGCTTTGCCTAGAGATGTTTGGTCATAAAACAATTCATAAGATGCAAATTCCAATGTGGGTGCGTCCAATGTAAACTGTTTGCGCAAATCATCTACATTGGATACTTTCCATGTACCCAATTCTGCTGTTTGTGATGTTGCAATATCTGTTTGCGGTACTTCTGCAACCTGTTGCAGCTGCAACACACCACTGTATTGACCACCATCAAATTGACTCGTATAGCAATGCACACCATCTTTATAGAAACGTACTTCCATTAAAGTGGTATCTTGATATGTAAATGGCAAATGCACTATCGTTTCGTCGATTCCTACTGGATCACCGATTGCCTGCCCTTCGTAAAAGAGCTGATATTGGTCTACATCATATTCCTGCGGCAATTCTACGCCAAATGTAAAGGTTTGGCTGGTCAAAGATGTATCCAGATACCAAGTTGCTTGAGAAGCAAATGTATCTCCGGCTTCTAACTGATTTTGGCTAAAATCTCCACCCTCTAACAGTTGATTCACATATCCGGCTGTCATCAGATTAAAAGAACTCAATGCTTTGGCATATTCCATTTTCATTTCGTATAAATTGGCTTGTTTGGTATAAAAATCGCTGCGAGAAGATTCTAATGTCGTAAACTCCACCAAACCTCTTTTGTTTTGCTCTAATTTGCTTTCATAATTTGTTTTTGCCAATTCCAAGGCTTTTTCTGCATTTTGATATGCGCTTTGCATTTGTTTCAAACTGCTATAGGTATTATAAACAGAATCCTCCAATTGTGTCATAGCTGTTTGTTCTGCCTGTCGGGCTTTATCTCGTTCTACCAAAGATACAAATAGTGCATATTTTTGGTCTTCCATATATCGTGTACCTGAATATTCTCCCTTGAACCATTCTTTTGGAATATAGATTGAGAAAAACAACAAATTGATACGATAAGAACCTTCCCATGGACTATCAATTTCTGTCAATGCTTCATTATACAACTTGATAAACTCCTCATAATCCATATCATCTGGGTGCGATTGTATGTAAGATTCTATATTGCCAATATATTTGGAATACCGATCTCGATAAATTGATAATATTTCGTCTGTATCAACTTCAGCCAACTTTCGGGCTTGTGTTTTTTGATATAACCCAAAATCATTTTCTTTTGCATATGCCAAAATCGTATCTAACTGACTGCGAGAAATATCGACTTCTGGAAAATATTCTGTAAATGTATATCCTGTACGCACATCTATGCCAATCAAAGAACTCAATGTTTTACGCTTTGCATCTTGGTCCAACAAAGCTTGTTGATACGCGCCCTCCAATTCTACAATCTGATTTTGCATATATTCTACATCTGTTTGTTTTCCCTTTCCCATCTTGAACTTGTTTTCTACCTGTTGCAACAAA
The DNA here is from genome assembly GCA_944384295.1 of uncultured Lachnospiraceae bacterium. Taxonomy (GTDB): domain Bacteria; phylum Bacillota; class Clostridia; order Lachnospirales; family Anaerotignaceae; genus Anaerotignum. The sequence continues at coordinate 52,109 of CALWSU010000001.1, forward strand.
ACTTTAGAATCTGCCAAACGGGTTTCCAAATCATTGACTGTATAATCCGCTAACAATACATCATAATACGCTGTTTCTGCATCTGTTTGGCTTTTGAGCATTTCATATGGTTCTTGTTTATTTAAGATTGCCAATTCATTCAAAATTTGCGGTACTTTCATAATCAATTCGATTTCTTTGGGCATACCATGTTTTTCTGGCAATTGTATATTAAATAGCAAAGAAAAACGTACCGTATTTTCTTTTTTTCGTATATCACGAATGCCTTCTTTTGCCTGTTGCAATTCAATTTCTTTTTGAATCCGGCTAATCACAGTATCCTGTACACCTGTGCTATTTTCCTGTGCTAAGGTGCGTGCCGTATCTATATCCATGGTTTGTACTGCGAAAGTTGGCATGGTTGGAGCTGTCACACAAAGTATGGCAGCCATACAACCAGCAATCCATTTTGTCTTTTTCATCAAATACCACCTGTTTCAAAATAAACGATTTTTCCATTTTCAAGATCCGAATATACGCGGATATAACTACCCTCTAAAATATATTTGATGGAATACAATATGCCATCAGCAGGAACATCATTTTCCAATTCATTCCAAATCGCCATCTCGGATTCCCCCATCAAGAAAGCATATTCTGTATAAGAAGCATCTTCTCCCAACAATGTCTTGTATTCTTCTATAGTCATATCTGTAGATACTCCTTGTATGGTTTGGTCACCCCAGAAACGAATCCGCTCGACTTGTGGTGTTTCCTCTACCTCCACATACCCCAATTCAAATGCTACACCAAGCTGACGATACAACAATAAATAAGAACTATCCAGCATCACCAAAGCATCTTCTTTTCCAAATGCCTCATGAAGCATAGTTTCATCGGCATTGATATATTGCATATAATCTATTTCACCTTGATAGAAATTGCCTGTATAAATCTTTTGTCCACTGCTGCCATATAATTCCCCTGCACCTTGATAAACACCTTCCACAAACTCTCCAGAATAAATCAAGCGTCCAGTTGCTGCATCATACAATTTTCCAGTACCATCATATTGATTGTTTTCAAAACTGCCATCATATATCAAACGGCTATTTTCATGGCTATATGCGCGTCCTTGCCCGTTCCGCTTTCCTGCCAAAAATTCACCTTGATAAATGACAATATCATTTTCATATAAGGTGCCAGTTCCTTGATACAGACCGACTGAAAATCCGCCTTGATACCGAATCGCACCATTTTGAAACAATTTTCCTTCTCCATCATATTGCCCATTGGCAAATGTACCAGTATATTTTAATGTATTTTGTGCATCGTTATGGTATAAACTTGCCTCACCTGTAAATAAACCATTTTCATAAGTGCCTACATATTTCAATTTTCCATTGGGATAATATTCTGTACCAGTCACATATGACCCCGCCGCAAATGTCCCAACGAATTGCGTATTGCCATTTGCAAAATATAATTTGCCATCGCCTTCATATAAATTGGAAGCAAATTGTCCCTCATACAACAATGTCCCATTTTCATCATATAAAATGCCATCGCCTTGATATTTATTTTGGGAAAACGCACCGACATATTGCAATACACCATCTAAATTATAAAGTTTGCCTTCCCCTTCGGCTTTGCCTTGTTCCAATGTACCTTGATACAACAAATTCCCATTTTCCAGATATACCTTGCTTTTTCCACTAAATTCATGGTATTCACTAGAATTAAAAAGCAAAGATGCTGACCAAAGTCTGCCTTGTAAATATGGATACAAAAACTGTATCCATATCACAACAAGCACAATCACAAAAATACAGAATTTTGCCAAAAAGCGTTTGGATATATATGTATCATTCACATGAAAATAGTCTGTTAAGGCAGACGGCTTACCAAATATAAAATGCAATATACTCTGCAAACCTTTTCTTACTTTTGTTGTTAAGGCTCTTATATACTTTTCTGGTTGTAAATTTTTTCTAATTTTTTGAAAAATCGAAATAGAAATGACAGATTCCGCTGTCTTTCCCAAACGTTTTATCATTTGCCCCATATGCTTTCTTCACCTACCTTAACCAGACCATTTGTGCATCGCTTATATTTTTTATAAAAAATATCCGTCCCAACTTTCTGGAAATTGTTCTATAAATCGGTCACACAAAAACAAGTAGTTTTGTGCCAATAAATCTTGTTCATTCATACGAATGACATCTACAAAATATTTTCTAGCTTCTTTTAACTCACCTTTTTGAAAATACTCAATCCCTGTTTCAAAGATTTCTCTGGTTTGGATACGACATTTTTTCTCCTCAGCGGTATATGCGTCTAACACTTCGTACATATCCATAAAGATTGGTTTTTCTTCTTTGATTTTTATTTTCCCAATGTATCGCATATGATATTGTGTCATATTGCTAAAATATTCATATACAGGCGCTGTTACTACAATTGGGATATGATTCATTTTTGCAACTTCCTGCAACAATGGTGTATAATTCAAAATATTAGAAACTGCAATTGCTTCCACTTGTTCTGATGTACCAGCAATCCCATACATGACATCACCAAGCTGTATCAAAACATGCAATGCAATCTCACATTGCTGCATTTTGATTTTTTCCAAAATCTTTAATGCGCAAGAAATGGCATTTTCTTCATGTATTGGGTATAGCGCGCGGATACCAGATTCTGTACAACGCTCCACCATACCACCAGATTGTATCACTCCATGCATCATTGTTTTATACATTTGATTCATAAACTGAAATGTTTCGGCTGATGTTTTGACTTCATTCATTTGATAAAAATTGCTGATATTCATGGTCAATACCATCATTGTTTGATTGATATGTTCTTCCAATGTAATATCCGAAACAGAATTGCGATGCAACAAAGAAAGTGTTTGTCTTGGCACAAATTTTTCATATGCTACATTCATTTTCTCCATTTCTTTTAAATGCGTGCCGATTTCTCGCGACATACGATTGAAAGCATCTGCAATCTCCTGAATTTCATCATTGCTGTTGACATCTACCACAACATTCCAGTTTTGCTGGGAAATAGACAATACCCCTTCTCGTAATTTGCTCATACCGCGCAAATTTCTCTTTGTTTGCCAAATCATCAATAAAATGACTAAAATCGTAATGCCTGAAAACATCAATATAAATCGCGTCATAATGCTGCGTAATGTTGCATAGAAATAAGAATATTCCAAACCTACTTCTACATGTCCCACAATTTCGCCGCCATCTTCACAAATCGCATATAAACAATATAAATGTTCTGCGCCATCACCTGTAATGATTTCTAGAGACATCTTGCCATCATAGCTCACTTTTGGCTGCGTTTGTCTGACACAATTTGCATATAGATTAGAGCGGTTGATTCCTCTCATGTTGGTAAAGGATGTACTATCCCCACGAAATACCAAATAATCCTGACCATCTTTTGTAATGTATACGTTATAGTACAGGCTTTTTTGCACTGCCTCTGGATTAGCTTCATAAAATTCCCTTGTATCTAAATTCAATTGTTGGTCTAAGAATAAGAAAAAATCATCTTGCTCGGCAAGCGGCAATGTAATTTCTTCCAGCATTTCGCCATCTAACTGGTCTGCAATATTTTTGCTTAAAATATAAGTTTCTTCAAAGGCTTCCGTTTTCATTCTCTGGAAAAAATACTGCTGCAAATAGTAACCCACTGCACCCATACTAATTAAAAATAATGGTATAGTTGCCAGAAGCTGTTTTTTCAATATACTATGTGTACGTTTGCCTTTTGTCACAAAGTTGACCAATAGATATAATACTGCAAAACTACTCAGCATGGTCAAAAGAAATAACAAAGAACGATCGCCGATGTCATAATAAATTTTATCAATAATGGTAATCCCTTCGTCTGTTTTGACAAAGAATCCCTTGCTGTCAAATTCCATAGCATTCATAAGACCAAACATGGTATCTTCGACATAACGCACAGCCGAAACATCATCATAAATCAGACCATCGCCGATTTCGTCGGTTTGTTCATATACAACAGAAAGTTCATCTACTGCCTCATTATAACGCAGCAACCGCATCTGATAAATATCAGAAAAATAAATATTACCTTCTGCGTCTTGGCTGATATTATCTGCCAAACATGCACCCAATCCGCGTGCCTGTGCCGAAATGGGATATTGATATTTTTGTAATGTACGATTATCCAAGCAATAAATATCATAAAGCGTATCTGTATAATATACACTGCCATTTTGCACATATTTGATCCAGGAAAACGATTGCGGCTGATCAAATTGATAAATACGTGTATTGATTTGTTCACTGTGCAGATTATATTCGTCTAAATATAACTTCATATGGTCTGTAGACACAGAAAACACAATCAAAGAATCTCCAGACCGTTGCAAGGAAAAATATGTTTTTTCCGTAATTGGATAGTCAAGAGCATCCATTTGTTTGACCAATGTACCATTGGATTTTCTACACTCTATCCATTGATCGACCAATGTATTATCCTGATAGGCACTCACCAATAAATAAATATTTCCTTCTGCATCATAGTTGACATTCCAATATCGTAAATGGTTGCCATCTTGCGTTTTGTTTAAATGTTCTCGCATCAGGACATTGCCTCTGCTATCGATATGAAACAGCATATTTTGATTTGTAACATAATATAGGGTGCTATCCACAGGATTCCATGCTTGTGTTGTAACGACTTGCACATCTTGTACGCGATAGATACCGGAAACCATTCCCGCGAATAGTACGCTGATGATCAGCAGTATTAAGGTTCTTTTTTTCATGTTCACACCCTTCCCCTCATGGATACATCATTTTTCCGGTAACTTAATTTCTTGTCCTGTATGTAAGACACTGATATTTTGCAAATCGTTATATTCTGCAATCCGTAAAACATCGTTATAAGAATAATCACTATAAAATGCTTGTGCAATCTCCACCAAATATTCATTGGGCTGCACTACATAAATCTGATATCGCACACCATTTTCGTCTACTAGCCATTCTGTATCCGTTTCTTGCGTTTTTTGTGTTTCGTTTGTATCTGTTTCTGGTGTCTGTTCATCTTCTGGTGTCATTTCTTCTACGTATGGCGCAGGTGTTGCAATGGTTGTAATGTCAATGACTTCCGGCTGCATCGTTTCATAAACATTCACTGTACCGATTCCATTTTGTGCCACATAAGTTGTTTGTGCTTTTTTGCTTTCGCTCCATTTTTGGTATCCATAACTTGCCAAAGCAATTGCCACTAATATGACGGTACCATATCGTAGTTTTTGATATAACTTTTCTTTCTTTTCCTGCAAGATTGTGCGTGCATCTCTTTCTTTTTCTTCCGCCGCTTTTACATATTCCAAATCTTTGAGTACTTCTCCCAAAGAACGATATACACCTTTTTGACACTTATCTGACACAATCCTTAAATCCGCATTTTTTTCGATTTCTTGTTTCTTGAATATCACTTGACTTAATGTATCTATTCGTGTATACATTCTTGATTTTTCCGTCAAATCTTCTTCTATCAAAAAAAATCGAAAATTAAATCTAATGTCATCGACACTGCAAATGATATTTTGTGGCTCCAATGCTGTCGTTTTCCAAACACAGCTTACTTCTGGATAACATGTCAATTGATATATAATTCTTTTCAACAATAACAAGCGTTCCAAAAAGGTCAATGGTACACGGCGTAGTCTATTTTCCAAGGTTTCTCCTTGTGCATAAGCAAAAACAATATAAAATTGGGAATCGTCTGAAAAAAATTCGATAAATTCCGGCATTTGCTGTTGTTTCAAATCTATGGTTAACGCAATATAACGATCAATCAACGTTCTTTCTCGCAGTACATTCACCAACACTACCTGCGCATCATCTGTCTTGGGTTGTGCCAAATAACAAGCATATGCTGGTGTGTCCTGCAATACTTTGCGAATGGTATATTTTGTTTCAAATAATTGCATAGACAATTACCCCTCTCTAACAACAATAAATGCTGTAGATTTTTTATTTGGATATTTCAGGTTTTCCGCAACGATCTCATATACCCCTTCTTTGTTTGGTGCTTCATATACACCATTGCGATCAATCTTTCCGCCGTCCGTTTCCACAACACTCCAGCGGCATTCTGTATAATCTGTACCCTCTACTGTAACACTGAATTTATGCTGCGCGCGTGGCTGCAATGTAATCGTATCTGGGTGAATTTGTACAGAAATACGGCTGATTTGCGCATATTCTTCACGTTTATTCTCCGCACTGCATTGTGCCCACCATTTCATAGGAACCACTGTTGTTTGTATATCCCCTAATATTTTGAGTGCAATACGAAATGTACCCTTTTCTGGATACGCAATCACAGCTACCTCCATCGGTGGCAATGCGCTTTCAAATGGCGTGTTTTGCAGTATGGATAAATTGCCAAAATAGGTACAAGACTGGTCAAAAATGCTATTTCCATTTGGGATTTCATGCACCGCTGCACAAACTTGTACGTCACCTTTTCCCAATCCATGCGAAATTTCATCACTAAAATAGACATGGTCCTTTGCATGCAAATCCACCATAATTTCTTCTGTACCAGACGTCATGTATTTCTGTTTTGCTTCATAGGACTCCTGCAAATTCGATTCTGTTGCAATTGGCTGTGGATTTGCCATAGAAGGCTGTGACGAAATATCCGCCAATAAATGCAACATACGATTATTGAGAATAAATTGTCCAAATGGCAACCATTCACAGTCAATGATAGAATATTCTCTTTTGTAATGTGCTAATTTAAATTTTGCTAAATAAATAGGTTCTTCCATATTTTGATGCATCACATCATCGAAATGCATTTCAAAATATCTGGATACCAATGCATTTGCTGGCGATTCCTGCACAATCTGATATGCAATATTTTCGTCTGCATCAAATTGATATGTATCTGCACCAATACTGATACGACTTTCCCCAGATTTCATAGACAATACCGTTTCTACTTTCCCCACAGCTTCTGCCTTTGCAACTACAGAAAAAACTGCTTTTTGATTGAGTACAGTATCATCACACTGAAATTTTACCGGAATATGGTCATATTCTTCCGCAAAATATTCGGAATGTATCCAATATTCTATTTCTACTGGTACGCCGAGATTGATTTTTTCTACAGTGATTTCCATTTCAAAAGGTTCTCCAGCTTGTACAAACATAGGTGTCTGTTGCGTGATTTTTACACCCATTTTATCGAATAAAACCTTTTTACTTGTTTTCATGCGTTCCTGCCACAAAATGCGGTCTTCTGGCGCATCTTCTTTCAAAAAGATACGATACCCTTCTTGTATACGATTAAAATCCCCTTCTTGTCCATTTGTGCTTTGCACATCGACACGATGCACCATTTCTGTTTTATGTTCCGCATATGCCAAACAAAGATAGATTGTTCGTGTCTGTTCTAAATCGTCAAATCCTTCTATGACATTCAATTTTTTGGTCATACTATCTTCTACAATGATTTCTCGTCCCTGATAATCCAACGCCATTCCAGACTCGATAGATATTGTTTTGTCATCAATTGGCACAACACGCAACCCAGATACCACCCCTGCACCATGCAACAGCATATTTTGTATCCTGCGTTTGTCATTAAAATATTTCTGTTCATCATGAAAATCTCTGACTGTCAATAATTTTCCGTAAAAATAATGGTTTCTTTCAAACGGATAATATTTTTTATGATTCATGTCTTTCCTCCTTATTGCAGCCTGATGGAATTAGATTCCTGTGTATCATTTTCTACCAATCTATATGCCATTTCTCCTACAATGCGGCTATTGATTCCCAAATAAGTATGTCCGCCCAATAACATTTGCTGTTTTAAGACAGCAATATGTGCTATGGTATGAATCGGCTGATACCATTGTATCAATTGCAGAAGTTCCTGCATATCACATGCTTGCAAATCTTCTTGCGCAATCAATACCCAAAACACAGATTCTGCATTGCCGTACAATTGGTCATATCCATTTCGTGTATAGGCTTCTCCACAAGTTTCCATGATTTTCCATAACTCTATCAAAATGGGCTGATTGCCGATTGCAAAAGTCAGCAAACGTTCTAATCCTGTTCTCGTACCTTTTTGTTGGAACAATGAAAAACTAATTTTCAAAAATCTTCTTAATTTATCATCTTGCCAATTGGCAGGATATACACAGCCCATCCATTGCGCCAACCATTGCAAATATGTACCAGAAACACAATCCACATCTAAAAATTGCGTCACATAATCCAATTGTTCTTGAAAATCATAATACAACGATTGGAAGATTGCTAAAAATCGTTTTACAAAATCATTTTGCTCCTGATACAGTATTGGTAAATAGTCTGTAACAGGCTTGATATGATACCAAACCATGAAATTTTGCAGGCTGCATTTTTCAGGCAAATACGAGGTAAAAGCAATCTTAATCCATAGATAACGACCTTTCAAATTTGTAAAATACATATCTTGTACATTATATCGCTTTTCCTGACATAATTCTTCAAAAAAGGTTTCTTTTTCCACTGCATCTATGGTCAAATCTTCAAAATAATTCTGTATCGAAATGATTTCTTGTCCTCTGATGATTGTCAATTGATCCAACGCCATACATGATATTTCTAAATTATTTTGAGGCGAAGATTCCCATGCAAATTGGATTCGATTCCATATGGTTCCTTTTTCTCCACTATCCAAAGGCGCAGACAAAAAAAATCCTTTCTTATGCATGAATGTACTGTTGTTTGATACTTCCCAAATCAATGCATTTTGTTTTGCATGACAGCCAAATTGTACACCACTATTCCATAATATTTCATCAAATACAAACTTTTCTCCACCTACGCTCAATGTGTTTCACTTCCCCTCAGAAAAACATAATGCTGCAATTTCTCAAATATGCATGTGCATAATGCGGCACACGGATATCGCCAAATTCATTTTTTTCTACAGCTACACCGCTTTCCATCTGTAAATACTTGACGTGATTTACCATTGGAACACTCTCTAACAATCCATACAATTCCCCATAATATATAAAAGCACCAGGTATATTTTTTTGACATGCTTCGATATAATCTGACACTGTTTTCTGCAATTTTTCTTTTATATGTATCTGGTTTTGTTCGATTCGGATTTCCATTTCTATATCAATTGGTATATACTCCACCGCCATCACATATAGCTTTGTTGTAATCAAGCGAAATTGTTCCATATATTGTCTGACGGTCTGTAAATAGCCTTGTATTGCATTTTGATTCTGTGTAAAAACAGAAGGCGCAATCACCAATGTTACTGCATTTTCTTCCTGCACTTGTGGGTATCGTTTCAAATGTGGTCGATAGAGCGGCAATACCGTCACTTGACCCATACAAAGCCCTGGCGTCTGCATTGCCAAAGTGCGATAATCTTCCGCTGTTACAGCACGTTTTTGTGTATCCATACAAGTACGAATGCGCATCAACAATTCTTCTTTGCTTTCTGCATCTTTTCCACCGATACCATTTTGATATTGCCATACTTGTATCCCATCTGGCAATATGCCGTCTAATACATGTGCTTGTATATTTCCTTGTGCCAATTTTGTTGTAGCAAAACTAGTCAATATGATTTGGCTATTGGGTGCTGGTGCTTTGCCATCATGATGATCCCCAAAACGAACCGCTGCTTTTGCTGCATGGAGCATATAAACAGGTGCTATATTGTTACAGCCATCTAAGGATTCTACTTTTTCCCATACAGACGCATTTTGCTTTTCTTGCACCATCAAAGAAAAACTGTCATAGACAGCATTTTTTTCCAATGGAACGCTATATTCCTGATGTATGGCACCATTGCTGATACCTAATATTCTTTTTGATGCAAAATCCTGTTGATATAATAAAAGCAGGAATACATTGGTATCTGATGTCATACCAGAAAACGCATCAAATAATTTCTGTCTATCTGAAGTTGCCAATCTACGTCCTTGTAAGGTAGGTTCCAAAAGCATATATGCAATTCCTGCATCTTTTGCATTTTTCCAGCCATTTTCATTGCGGATATACAGTTTATATTGTTCTTTTCCAGCAACCATAGACTGTACCATCATTTCATTTTTCTCAAATGCTTCGAGAGAAAAAAACACACTTCTACATTTTGTTTGTTGCTGTATCAAATCAAAACTATTACACAAACACTGTGCTAACATAGGAGATTTTTCATATCCATAACGGATACATCTAGCACGTATGGCATAAAGTGCTTGTCCAAATGGCGTACCATGTGCCCCACCTTTTCTGTACAATATCACAGTACCTGAATATAAAAAAGCCATTGTTTCATCTTGCTGTACTTCCAATGCTTCCCATTTGTTTGTATTCTGGTCAAAATATTCCCAAACCACAGCAGACAAGGGAGAATATCCTTCTTGCAGCGGATTGCGCTGCAACACTGGGTCTGGTTCCAATGCAAAATATAGACGAAATGCTACATTTTCTGGTAATGGGTGTTGAAAACCAATATAAAAGCAATCTCTTTTTTGCGTAAATACCGTTGCTTGTATTTGTTCTTGCTGATATGGAAGATAGGAACAAGTCATGGTATCGCCATTTCCATATGCTAAAATTTCATTATCCAATACAATACCTGCTTGTGCGACTTCATACGGAATGTCTTCTTGACCAATGGTGTATCCTTCTGGTATCCATGTTTCTTTGTTTGCGCGCAAACACACACGCGTACGCGCACATTGATTCTGTTGTCTTTTGATTTGCAGCAGTTTTAAATATTTTTCTAAACTACGCATGGTAATGGTGTTCATCTGCTGCATCTGTTCTTGTTTGAGTACCGTAAACAATTCCAAAAATGTCACACCTGGGTCATGTATATCCCAATCTTGCCAAACGTCTTCTTTGCGATATACTGCTTGTATGGTATTTTGCAATATGCTATTCAAATCTTGTTCGTTTAAATTTGGCAATGGCAGCATTTGTTTCTCTCCCCTGTCTATACTGATACATCATGAATACATTACTGCTTCAACGCAACAGAAATATCAATTTCATGTGTTCCATTGACTGGAACAGCAAATGGATACTGAAAAATGTTATCATAATCTATTTCCTTACGATATCCACGTTTTCTTTCATAACAAAATATCGTCAAACTTTGTATTCTGAAAATCGTTTTGATATTTTTCAAATAATTATAGATTTGCATTTTGGTTGGCAAACTTCCAATCGGAAATCCATTTTTATGAAAATTCCCATGAATGGGATTCAAATAACTTTCCAATCTTTCCGCTACTGCCTGATATGTCGTTTGGTATAACGAATAATCTGCTATTTCCAATTGAATAGAAATACAATATTCCATATAGGTCACTTCAAATATTTCTATATTGCGATTGCTCGTCAACACCAAAGGGGCTTTCTCCTGCAACTGTGTTTGTATTTTTTTTGCAATGGCAGTAAAGTAATCGTCCTCTGCCAAAAATTGTTTGGGCAATACTGCAATATGCATATTTTGCCCTTCCTGTTCTGCCGTATAAGACACTTTCACATCAACAATATTATGATCTGCCGCTTTTGCTAAAAATACAAAGTCGTCTTTTGATACTGCTCTATTTTGATGGCAAAGCGATTTACTATTTCGCACAATCGCATGTAAGGTGCTTTCTTCATCACAACCACCTAATAAGGGGGCGGCATTATACACCTTTGCAACAAATGGCACAGCATCTGCAAATCCTTCTATATGATAAGCCTCAAAATTCCCTGCTGCGCCTGCTGTAATTTTTATTTCTACACAAACTGCCTCGTCTTGCGCAGATGGTGGTATTTTTCCATGAATCCCATCTCCAAATCGTATCGTTGCGGTTTGTTTCTCAAAAACAAAAACTCTGTCTTGCGCATCAGCATCATACAAATGTTCCACTTGTTCCCACAAAACCCAATATGCTGTAATTCTGCCTTGCTCATTTGTTTGGATACGTACTGTATCTTCTTGTGTATGTGCTTGTATTAATTTTTCTTGACCGACCAACGTTTCTACTTCATTAACCCATACACGAATCGAAAAAACCTTTTCCACATCTAATGCAATCTGTAAATTTTGTTTTTCCTCTATATTATAAAAATACAATGGTTCCATAGTTTCGACTTGTACCACTGGCACTGTATTAAAATGCATTTCCGAAATCAAAGGTAATTGTTCTATGGTTTCATACGACATTCTATCATATCTGCCGTCCATATTGACAATGCGCAGCCAATAGCCTTCTGCACCAAAAAACTGCTCTTGCTGCATTTTATGATTACATAATAAAGTCACAATACCGCTTTTTTTGAAAAATTCCGTATCATCAGCAACTTTCAATTCCTGCCATCGTTTTTGATTTTGTGCCGTATTCCATACTTCCCATTTCAAAGATGGCATATTCCCTTCTAAATTGCCGTCTACACGAAAAAATAATTTTAATGCTCCTTTTTCCAAAGGTGCTTTCAATTGCAAATAAGCCATTGGATAGCCTTCTTTTTTTGCCTTGATGATAGGAATTTCTTCTTTTTGCTGACAGATATAGGACTTTTCTGTTCCATTACATTCTTCCCATATTTCCGATACCGGTCGTTCTACGCCACAATAGGAATAAGAAAAATGAATATGCCGTATACACGGTGCAGCATATACCGTTGCCGCCGCATATACACCTTGTCCGCTCACAATACGCGCACGCAGCCAAAATCCGATTTCAGCACCCACTAAAGTTGGTGCAGCATCTTCTGGGCAACAAAATGCAATTTGTATACAAGTAGGTTCTATGATACAAAACACATCTTCATATGATGTATCTACAAACAATCTGCGCCACCCTTGCCCATTCCAATATTCCCATAAAACGCGTTCTACCTGTCTTGTGGTATGTTCTGGTTTACGCAATTCGGATTCATGCAAAATACGTTTCCACTTGATGGGTGCGGGCGAAACAGATTCTTCTGTATAAAAACAATCCATATCTAATGTTAAAATCACATTTGCGCCTGCTTGACTCAATACCTCATTACAACAAATATAAAAATCATCAAATGCACTGAATTTTTCACCAAATGGCAAAAAATCTTCTCTGGGCAAAGATAAGTCATTGGCATACATATATTGTGGTATGATATTTTCTCCCGCACCTGATAACGAAATGCCAGTGATTGCCAATTCTTGTTTTGCATCATTGGGCAAAATATCACAAGCAATCCAACATTCTTCCAAAAGCAGCATATCTGGTATATTGCCCCAATCCTGTGGCAATGCAAAAGAAATTTGCTGTTTTTGTACTGCAATTTTTTGCAAAGGATATGATGTTTCTCCTACCACAATCCACCAATTTGCATGTTGAGGTTCTGACAGATAATCTGCTACCAATTGTTCCATACCTTGCCGATATCTATTTTCAAAAGATACGGTAAAAGTCGCATTTGCATTTGCGTATACGATTGTACCCGGACGAAACAACAGTCTGTGGTGCATCAAATTTGTTCCATTTGCGAAATCAAACATACGAAATGCTTGATTTTGTTCTGCCTGATAACTTTGTATCAAAATTGTTTCTTTTGCATTTTGTGTATAAATGGCTTGTATCCGATTATCCACTGCTAAAAAACTTTCTGTTGTTTCAAACAAAATACGGTCTTGTTCATTCACTCCAAAAATACGGCTTCCTTGTGGCACAGGAACTCCTTGCGGTGTTCCATCATTCAATTCTACGGTAACAAAGCCTTGCGATGCGCTACATGGAAGTGTATCTGCGCCCAATAAATTCAAAAAATACAACATATTTTTATATGGTACTTGATTGAATCGTTTCAAGGAATCATAAAATTGTTCTGCAATCATGCGTGACAATATCCAACCACTGTCTTGTTTTGCTGTCGGTTCCCATTCTGGCACATAACTTTTTGCCAATTCCAACATAGACTGTAAAATTTGTTCCTTGTTGCGTGGGTCAAACAAAGGCATTTCCATCTAGCTCACCTCCATATTACATATTGTTGATTATTTCAAATCATATGCATAATAGATTTCATCTTGTTCTTGCAATTGTGAAATGGTATAAGATATGCCTATCACAATCCGGCTTTCTTCTGCGGTATCCTGAAATAGATTGATTTCTAAATTTTGGATTCTTCTTTCCCATTTTGTAATAGATGTATACACTTCTTGTTTGATACGTTGTACCAATTCATAATTCAATGGTTCAAACATAAATTGTGTCAAATTGCAGCCATAATCTGGATGCAGCAAACGTTCGCCACGTGTTGTACTCAGCAAAATGCGAATGGATTGACGAATATCTTCTTTTGGTTCTGTCATTTCTATTTTCCCAGTATGTGGATTGACGCCAACCGGAAACGCCCACCCCTTTGCATCGCGATTCATATACTATCCTCCCTTGTTGGTATTGTTGGTATTGTTGGTATTGTTGGTATTGTTGGTATTGTTGGTATTGTTGGTATTCTTGGGATTCTTGGGATTCGACACAACAAACCTATCCATGCCTAATTGAGTTTGACGACTGCACCTTTACAGTTTAGCGGTCCATCTGCTTTGATATTGATATTGCTGCTTGCCTGCATTTGGATGCCGCCCTTTGCTTGTATGGAAATTTGCTGTGATTTCAACTGCATAGATTGTCCTGCGTCTATGGTAATTTGGTCAGAACTGCCATCAATTTCTAAAAAAGATTTTCCTGTTTGCAGTGTGATTTTCTTTTCTGCGGCTACTGTAACTATACCATTTTTGATATCTACTTTTACCATATTTTTTCCATCTTTATCCTGCAATAAAATCTGTTCCTTTTCATCGTCCAAAATTGCCTTGATTTCTTTTGGTGTATGAATTTCTATTTTTTCTTTCTCCTTTACATCAGAAAAAGAAAATACGTTGCCATTTCTTGTTTTGATAATCCGTGTATCATTTTTTCCATCTTGTATGGTCACAGGTGGTTTTTGATTACTGTTATATAAACTACCTAATACATATGGTCGAGCCAAATCGCCATTGGCAAATCCTACCAGAACTTCATCGCCTACTTCTGGCAAATAAAACATGCCCCATTCTTGTCCCACCATTGGTGACATCACGCGTATAAAGTCTGTTTCAAAAGCCGAAGTATCACGCAACAATAATTTGACTTTCACACGTCCCAATTTTTCTGGGTCATTGATATCCGTTACAACGCCTACGGTAATCCCAAAATGAGATGTTTCTGTATTTGCATTTTGATTCTGATAAAGCATCTTAGCAATTGTCATATCTGATTTCCTTCCAGTTCACATTCTGTTATATAACGTTGATGTGCAATACGATGTATCACTTTTTTGACAAAATATTTTTTATCAAATTCTGCGCCAAAGCCTTCTAACGCAATCACACGACCAGGCAACATAACGGGAATCCCTACAGTACGAATACGCCCTTGGTATCTGCCATATGATAAAGCATTATAACGCGCTTGTGCCAAATTGCGTGCAGCAGTTTCCGAATCCGCAGATAAATCAATAATGGTTTGAGATACGTCATTTGTAATCACAGATGTACTTTTCATTTTAATCGAAGCATTATCTGCAATCCCTTTTCCTGAAGTTACTTTTGCTTCAAAAGGCGTGTTTGGATCTTTTTCATTATTTGCGCGTACCGTAACGCCTGCAACCTGTCCTTTCAAAGAGCTATGCATATAAAAAGAAAGCAAAAACGCATTGATATGATAGGAAAAAAACACATCTTTGGGCAGTTTTGCATATGGCTTAAATACCAGATTTCCATTTTCGATATAAAAACAGCAATCCATTTTTTTTGCCAAACGTACCAAAAATTGATAATCGCTTTCGTTATGCTGTTCAATCGGAACACTTAGTTGTGCATCTGTTTTATCTAAATCTGCACTTTTGATTTTAACCACTGCGCTATATTTTTTGACAGTATCTTCCACCACGGCACTATATTTTTTCATATTGACTTTGACTTCCGAGCGCAGGCTATTCATCATAATGCCTTTTCCATCTAAACATTCCAAAATATAACAAATACCTTCCTCTTTGTCATACTCTACGGACAACGCATCAATATAGCCTACAAAAATTTGTTCTAATTCTTTCTCACGATAGCCAATAGACAGTTCCACTTTATTACCAAGTTTCATCAAAGCACTTAAATCTTTTGCCAATGCCGCTTGTTTTCCATTTTCCACCACAAAAGCATTATATAGACGAATTTTACATCCGCTTGCCTCATAATCTGCGGATAATTCTGCTTCTACGTCACCATTACAATATATCTGTGGAATTTGTTTGCCATTGATTTTGAGCTGATAGGTTGGAAATGTAAAATCACCATATTTTTTCAGCATATCCTCCATTGTATATGTTGCCATTGCTGAACTCCTTTCGCTCTTTATGCTTCGGGCATATCATACTTCTGAACCATTTTTATAATATATCTTTTTCTAACACTTGACTTTCTTCCTGCAAACCAATGCTATCTCCTACACTGCCTACACTACTTCCTGCACTTGCTGGTTTTGTGGATTCTTCCATTTTGAGATTGACTTGTGCGCGTACGACTTGTCCTTCTTTATTAAATCGCTGATATTCCACGGATACATGTTGTACATATCCCTTAAATTTTGTACTGCCATAACAAAAAGAAACCAAGGGCGGTGTATTCAAATTGGGCTGTATGGTTGTCAAGCCTAGCAATTTATTGAGATATAAACTATTTAAATCATCACTTTCCAACATCTGCATCATCAAACTTTCCATACCTTTTGCACCATCTGTCAAACTCAATACAGACTGTACCGTTTGTGTGACACCAACAATTTTATCTCTTAATTTTTCTAAATAGTCCGCTTGCAACATATTATCATAAAATAATGTCACAGATAATGTTCTAGGTCTTGGCGGCAAGCTGACGCCAAATGTTGTATTGGCATTTTCAATACCGCCCATTTTTTCACTATTAAAATTGGTATGGGATTCTATGCGATAACTTTTGGGATTGAGTTGTACTTTTATGGTTTCACCTGTTTTATATGTCACGGTTTGTGTACTAGACTCCCCCAACATATCGGACATCATGCTGGTTAGACTGGACATCATATCCGATGTGCCAGAACTGCTGCCTGCTTCCGAACCTGCCTCTATGACAATGGTTGCCTTTGTGACTGCGGCTTCCTCACTTGTCATACGCTTTGTCACAATATCCTGTGTTTTATCCAACGCACTGCTCAACGTATCTTTCCACATCATCCCACCTCCTTACAACCCCATTCTTCTGCGTTCACTTGCTAGTGTACGTTCGATACGGGTATAAATTTTATCATACATACGTTCCAATTCTAATGCGGAAACCATACCATTTTCCTGTTCTGGTACATTTGTGACAGCCTGCATTGGCTCTATACTTTGTTGTGGTACTTTAAGCTGAGCAAACTGTTCCTTTCTTTGCTCTTTCCACAATGTTTGCACTTTTTCCAGTATACGCTCTGTTACTGCTTCTTCCCATTCTTGCTGTATTTCGGTGTCATGCAATACAGATTTATTTTCTTTTTTATGGACAAATTCTGTTTGCAAATAATTTTCCGTAACTATATTCGTGGTGTTTTGCGTAGTCATACTAGGCAAAACTTCCGTTTGTACCAATGGTTTTGACTTGCGTTTGAAAGCAGAAATAACATGAAATTCTTCTTTATTTTTTTTCCATTGTTCCAAAGGATTTGTCACAAAACTGAACTTTGGTTTTGTATGTTCTATTTCTATCTGTTCTGTCATTTTGCTTTTTTCTATTTTGCGCATAGGTATTTGTTTTTCAGAATATTGTGACATCCATTGCAAAGACGGTATCCAGTTTTGTTTTGTTTCTGTTGATGCATGCCTATGCTGTATCCATTCTTTTTGAGATACAGGATTCACCATATTATAATATCTGTTTGCTTTCCTATGCAAAGTAGGATACTTTTGCAATATTGTTTGAAATTGTGACCAAATCATCTTTCCAATATGAATGGTCGTATCGTTGTACAACCAGCTTTTTTGCTGTTCTTTGCTTTCATTGTCTGTACTATGTCCAAACGCATCTTTCCATTTTGGTGATTCTACAATATATTTTTGCATTGCATTTTTTTGCAAGATATGCTTCACAAAATATGATGATTGGTCGTCATACCACTGCTTCGCATGATGGGCATGATATATTTTTGTATAAGAATCCAAATGGGTATCTATGTTTTCTACTTTATTCTGTTGTGAGCTGATATCATGTTTTAAAACTATTTGTTGCTGATTGATGATTTCTGGTTGTACATTCGTGCTGAAACTTTGATACAAATTTTGGTTTGTGTGCAAAAATACTTGGTGTTTCTGATGATAAACTATTTCCGAACAAAAACTTGGTGTTGTTTGATACCATAGATATGGGTTATATTTTTGGATTGCTTGTATTGTTTTATTTGCTCCCAAATGATGATGCTGCAATCGTGTGATTGCAAAAGCCGTATCATATTGCGAGAAACTTTGTATCTTATATTCTAAGTCATTTTGATTTCGCACAAAATGCTGCATTTTGGTAAATGCCATATTCTGCATCAAATTTTGATACATCGGAACAAAATTTCGTTTTATTTCTTGCAGATGCAACATGTTATGATACTTTGTATCATAGAAACCAAATTGATTTCTATAAAAATACTGCTTTGTACTCCAAAAAGCCATGTACTTATCCGCTATTTGCAAATCATATAAAAAATTTTGTTGATTTTGTATCATATGGAACTGCTTGGGAAACATCTGCAAAAATAACGCCATGCGCTTTTCAGTAATTTTTTTCTGATGCATCATACTATGCTGCATTTTTTTCCAAAACAAAGTATTTTTTATATTATTCTTTTGCAATATCTGTAATATTTCAGACATCAGATTTGGTTGCTGCAACACAATATGATATGTATCATAAGATACATTCTCTTTGTCAATCTCATTTGATTGGTATATTGTATGAACATCATTATATCTTTTCGGATATATTTTTTGTAAATGATGTTGTAACTTATTTTCTTTCGATACAAACGTCTGTATAGATTGTTTTTGCTGCAATAAATGCAAAGCAATGACTTCTTTTTGCTTTTGCTCTGACAAAACAGAGAATGGAAGCAGTCTATTTTTCTGTATATTTATCTGCATCCCATCTACATTTTTTCGTATACTAGATAGTTGTTGGGTTTGTAAAACATTCATAAAGCTTTGCAGCCATTTGGAATAAAAAAACAAAGACAACTTTTGCCTATTTTCTTGTTGTAATGATGATACATCAAAATACTTGTTTTGATTCGCTGAAAAAAACTGCTGTTGTTTGGTCTGGATATCTATTTTTTGATTTGCAGACTGTATCCAAGATAAAGATTGCTTTTGCAGTACATTTTGGTTCCCATAATTTGCAAACAACCAATTTCTAGCAACTTGAGATAGGTTTGACTCTATTTTCGATATCATACGATTTTGCGACATGGTATCAAATATATTTTGTATGATACGTTGCTGTATCCATTGATTTTGTATCAAATTTTGCTGTGTTTGTTGTTTCCCATTCCCTGATTCTGCATCATATTCATATTGTTGTCTATGATAGAAAAACAGATTATCTTTGTGGAACGTTTTCTTTTGTATCTCTTGTAAAACGATATTTTGTGTCTGCACCATCTGCAAAGGATATGTTATCTCAAATGCTGCATCTAATTTTTGTTTTTGATGTTGTATTTGCTTTATCACAGCAGTATGATACCAAAATTGTAACATTTGTGTATATTGGGGCAAATCTATTTTTACAAAATTTTGATTATTAAAAAACCATTTTTTCTGAAAAAAAAGGCTATTTTGCTGTATTCTATTCATCATTTTTGTATCAATTGATGTAAGGGAAAATGCAGACAAATAATTAGAGAGTGGCTGTTTCCATTTTTGCCGCCAACTCTGGTGCAACATTGTATGATTCCTCACATTTGTTTGATGTGTTACATCAAATGCGATTTCTTGTTTTCTTTCTGATACATAAGATAGAGCCAAAGCATTTTTGATATCAAATTGTATCTTTTTTTCTATGTTTTGTATATCTCCTATTGTTATATTTCTTTGTACCATATTCTTTGCAGTCATATGATACCCATAATATATAGAACGAAATGGATGCTCTTGATTGGTTGCAAACCATGTGTTTTGATTATGATGCCAAATTATTTTTTGAGAAAAAATATTGCTATTTTGCAATTGATTTTCCCAAACAGACCTATTTTCCCAACGATGCTTGGACTGTGTTTGATTTGTATGAAAATCTATTTTCTGATAATCTTGCGTCATATTCTGCACAGAAACAGAGAAAAGCGTATGCCCGATGCGATTGAAAATGGGCGTACGCTCCTGTATTATGGCATCAGCGTTTTTTTTTAGCTCCTGTCGGATATTTGCTATGGTTTGTTCTAAAACCTCTGTATTCTCAAATGCCTGTTCATTTTGCAGCTGTCGAAAAGTTTGTTGCAGATTTCCTTGCACATGGTATTGTTGATAAATATTAATTTGGTTTTTGATTTGGCGTACAATTTCTTGCTGCCATACTTTTTGCTGTATGGAAATATTTGCACCACTTTGATGAAAGCGCAAATTTTCCAATAACTGTATCAATGTTTCCAATAATATAGAGATAGTATCTGGATTCTCTCGTTTCAACACCATACGTGCAGACTGGTTTTGTACTTCTTGTCCATACAAATTTTTATTACGGATTTCTTCGCCAAAATGCAAACTATCTGTTGCCAAACGAATGGCGTTTTTCTGAGATTGCAGCATCATATCTTTTGTGGTACGCATATTTTTGTCACCTGCTTTTCTACCGATTTTTATTTCTGTTATAGTTCCAACCGATTGAAAATTTCTTGCTGTACTTTTTGCTGCATATCTTCTTGTTGCTTCTGTTTTTCGGCTTCTTCCTGCGCAATAGATTGATTCTGTTCCGAAGCAAAACTGACTGCTGACTGACTGGTAGCAGCTTGCGTTTGTCTTTGCGCTTGCTTTGCAGCAGCATTGGTTTCTTTCTGCTGTTTTAATTTTGCAGTATACGTCTGAATGGCTTCTAAATCCGCTTGATTATTGTTATAACTCGTAATTTCGCCTAAAAATTCAGATGTCGCATCGAATTTCCCCATACGATTGAGCAATTCAAAGCGTTTCAAATGTGTATAAGCAATCGACATACTTTGTATCAAAACACGGGAACTTTGTGCTTCTAAGTCCGTCAATTTGATATCTTTTACCATGATGGTATTGGTATAATAGGCAGTTCTTAAGGAATTATCCGCATTTTTAATAATCAATATCATAAAGTTCGCACGCTTGATGACATTGAGCATATCAATAGTACCGACTCCTTTTTCCAATGTCATCGTATGCAGTTCTTCCATAGATTCTTCTACCATATAAGGTTCAAAGCGTCCACCTTCTAATACAGGTTTGATATTTGCGCCATACAGATGCAGACCGGAAATCTTAGAAAAACTCAGAATCGAACTACCCAACACAATAAAATAATTCATACCCAAAACGGGATATTCTTCTAAATTACCCAAATGGATTCCCATAGTTGAGAGCAGTTTATTCACCATTTCCGCCCACCTCCTTTATCTTGGTATCAAAATCACAAAAGATTACTCACCCTAATACACATCAAATATATTTTTCTTGGCTTCCTCACCATTCAATTTTTGATTGATTTGAGAAATTTCCTGACACCATCGTTGTCGTTCTTTATGTTCCAAATGCATAATTTTTTCATGTGACCAATGGAAATAATATGCAATAAATGCCATTTCCTCATAAAGTTTGTCAATCGGATAGCCTTTTTTCACTCCCCCAAGAACGGCCAAGGAACTTCTATATTTTCACCACAATGTGGACAGATTGTTTTGAGCATAGGTGGTTCAATTTGATTGATTCTTTGATACATATCCTGTAAAAATGCCAAATCCGCTGTAAATAAACGTTCTATGATACGTGTATCAATTGCAGGCAAAGAACCAAGGCTTGTCACCACTCTTGCCAACAATATAATACTAAGGTAACTTGGATTTTGCTGCACGCGCGGGTCTTTCATAGGCAAAATTTCATCTGCTGCGGTTGCCAGACGCATGATGCCTCTTTTATGCACTACGCCATCTCCATCCACATACCCTCTTGGTAGTTCAAACGGATACTCTGTTTGAAATTCACTCATGTTTTCTGCCTCCTACATGATTTGTCAAATTTCTTTGTGTATAACAAGTGGGATATAGAGTCAACGCTCCATATCCCGCCTGTCGATTACGAATGATAAAAACGCTGTTTCTTTGTCTTACTGTTATCCCAACCATATAGGGATAATGCTTACCATTTTCTTTGTTTCTTTGTTTCTGAATGAGATTGATTATAGATTGTTTAGATTTCCAATCTTACCAAACCTTCATGGGCAAATTCAATGCTTTCCATTGCAACTTCAGAACTATTCCCTTTTAATTCTGGACCTGTATATTTGCAAGGCCATGCGCGTAAAATCTGCCAAGCTGCCACTACCGTATCTTCATCATTAAACAATTGCACGGTTACAGTTTTTCTATCTTGTGTGATTTGCCCTTGGTCGATTTCGTTGATCCAAGTAAAAAACTCTACCGCATCAATCACACCACGTTTGAATACAATATTGCTATATTTTACAAGACCGGGCTGTTTTCTTGGCGTGTTATCTGCTGCGTCGCCTTCTCTGTATTCTACTATATCAAAAGTTGCATCAAATCCACTGACTTCACTGAAGCCTGCTACCATAACACCGCCAATCTCTACCTTAAATCGATAACTCTTATAGGGATATGCTTCTAACGCCATGCTGGTTCCTCCTTATTTCAGATATTTTGATTATTCTCCAGCCGATTCTGTTTTTTGTGTAATACGAAATACCACAAATTCAGCAGGTTTTACAGGTGCTACACCAATCACACAAATCAAACGCCCTGCATCAATATCGCCTTGTGTCATGGTGCTTGGTCCAATTTCAACAAAGAACGCTTCGCCCTCTGTTGCACCTGCCAATGCGCCTGTTCTCCATACATCGCCTAAGAAAATTTCTATCGTTCTTCTGACTCTCAACCATAATACCTGATCATTTGGTTCAAACACAACCCAATTGGTATTGGCGCGAATGGATTCCTCAATAAAGATAAACAATCTACGTACATTGACATAACGCCATAAAGCATTGGAACTTACCGTTCTTGCACCCCATACACGAATCCCTTGTCCTGGGAAACTGCGAATCAGGTTCACACCTTTGGGATTGAGAATATCCTGTTCTCCAGCAGTATAATTACATTCCAAACCAACACATGCACTGACAATTTCATTTGCTGGTGCTTTATGTACCCCTCTGGAGGTATCTGTTCTTGCATAAATACCAGCCACAGAGCCAGAAGGTGGAATAGAAGTGGTATTCTTTGTCAAAGGATCGAACACTCTGACCCAAGGATGATACATTGCGGCATATTCGCTATCAAAATAATTTCTATGTGTCAATACATCTTCTACTGTTTTTTTATCTTTTGGAATATCCAAAATCGCAAAACGATTTGCCATATTCTCACAATGTGCCACCAAAGTCAATTGTACTTGTGGGTCAGTGATACCGGGTACCGCCATAATACTCACTTCGTTATTATCAATAAATGCCTGAATACCAGTACGCGCCCCAGGACCATTGTCTTCCCCTATGAAATCACCGGCGGACAAAGCGTCTTTGCTGCCATTGGTACCACCAAACAGACTTATGAGAAATTCTCCGCTTTCCTTACCAGAAATCAATTGGAATGGTGCAATCAATTCCTCAGTCGGCTTTGCTTCTACCAATACCAATTCAGATTTTGACAATTTCTCATTGATAAAATCAGCCGATTGTGTATTAAACGAGCAATATTCATAATTTTCCACAACATCTTCACAACTAATTTCCAGATTTACTTCACAGCTATACAGCACTGTTTTCGGCACCAAATCAGTATCCACCGCTTTTGTGTCAAAATCTTTGGCAAATGTCAACAAATTGCCATCTATGCTTGTGATTTTGTTATATATCTTTGTCTTTTGGTCGTCCAAAACGACAATATCTCCTGTCTGGAAGCCAGAAGCGTTTTTGAGTCGATATTTTTTGATATTTCCTGCTTCAATCAATTCTAAAATCTGTGTTTTCGCACGGCTTGCAGATTGTACACGTACCGTAATTTTATTTCCCCATGCGCCTGGATTTTTTGCATACAATACCAAAGGAGCTGCGGCATCATCTTCTACATTATGCGCAAAAGCTGCATCTGCGGGCACAACTCTTTTGATGTAGCAACGCGCACCGCCATTGACAAAAAACTGATTGACTGCATAAGCCAAATATCGATACTCGCCAAACTCTGTTTCAGATAAATTTCCACCAAACACACGACGGAAATTTGCATAGCTTGTAATCAACACAGGCGCACCTTGATGAGGTCCCTTCTGTGCTACACCGATGAAGCCTGCTGTACTGGTACCAACGCCCTCCATAGGGACTGCACCAGAATCAAATTCTTCTACATAAACGCCAGGTGATAAATATTCTGCCATGTTTTCCCGGTTGATATTCTATATTCTAATATCTCCGGTCCCTCCTCTCCTGCATACACTTTCACGGTAACGATCCAGGTAAATAAATTCAGATTTACTCATAGTGTTATTGTACAACAAATTTCCACTTTCTGTAAATAAAAAATATCTTATTCGTCACATTTTTCCATGATTTGACTTTTCTTTTTATCGTCTTTTCGATATAATATTTGTAATCATGACATAAAAAATCATTTTTTTGCATAAATTGTACAAATCAGGAAAGGAGGTCATACCATTGCCAGAAGAAGAACAAATGCTGCAACAGGATACAAATGATTTTTCCGAAGAATCTGATGTTTTGGAATCATCTGATTCTGACCAAGGGGATATTGGGGAATTTCAGCAAACAGTGCAGAATAACTTACAGGCTGCTACAGAATTGGAACAAAATTTATCTGAAGATACCCAAACACAGCAAGACCAAGCAAATACCTCCCCTACATCAGACTCAAACACATCTGATACATCTGAAACATCCGACACAGAATCTCGCGAACCGGAAGAATCCAGAACAACCACACATGCACAGCAATCGGAAGCAGCACATACAGCCGAAACAGCACAACAGCCTGCGCCTCCCACAGTGGCAGAAGCAGCACAACAACCTGACCAAGAACAGCCCGTTTCGGACACAGTATTACAGCGCGTGGAAAAAATGCGTGCCAGCACATTTGGACAAATGGTAGCCAAAACAAAAAATTTGCCTTCTACGCTGCCTCCCGTACAACCCACACGCACAGACAAAGTTAAAAAAGCCATCGGCAGCGGTATACAAACCAGCATGAAAGTGCTTGGCAAAACAACATTGGTCAGCACCGCAATCGTAACCGGTGCTGCAAGCGTAAAAGCAGGGATGGGCTATGCAACTTTAAATGGAAATAAAAATATATCGACCGATGACACAAAAGTGTTAAATGGTATGACTACTTATGGTGGCTATGTTTTGAAAGGTTTATCTGTATTGCTCACAACTGGTTCTACCATATTAAAAACATTGGGTGACATCAAAAAATATGGTTTCTTTTCTCGTAACAGTGCATTGAATTTATCCGCTTCTATCCGTACTGCGTTTGCTTATCTGCAAGCAGCGATGCCTTTTCTAACAGATATGAAAAATGGTATCAGTACAACTGCAAAAACTTGGCTCAAAGTATCCAGCAATTGGATTGATTTCTTTAATTTTTCATTGCTTTCTTTTGAAGGCATCTATGAAATTGTTTTGAAAATGATACGTTTGAGCAAACTCAAATCCTTACAAAAATCTGGCTCCACCATCGCACAGGAAAAAATGGGAGGATATCGTTCTTTTCTCATTTCTGGATTGACACGGGATGGATACAATGTTGCCGCAAACACCACACAAACCGGATTAAAACTTGCTAACGCAATTGTCAGCACGATGTCCGCTACAGTAACAGATCAAAAATCTGAAAAAGCAATCCGTTTGTCAAAAGCCAGCAGTATGATTGGCGCACTTTCTTCGGGTATTTCTTCTGTAAAAGCGGCAACCGATTTTACATTGATTCCTTCTTTGCAAAAAAAATCACAAGCTAAATTAAAGGAGTCTATGGGGGACACAGCAGAGGCAAATGAAAAAATCACTGCACAATACAACACACTGCTTGCACTGACCACACCTGCATTCTTTTTGGGTACCAAAACCCAGCCACAGCAGCCAGACGCAAATGCACATGACCAAAATCAATGGTATCTTGACGCCCTACAGCAATATAACAACGTCAAAGATTTATTGTATATCTTAAATATCGGGCATAAAGAATTGATGAACGCACCTTCTCAGGAGGCACAAAAGAACATGTTTGCAGCGGCTTTCGGCATACAACCAAGTTCCGCATAATATCCAATTTTTAGTTTCATTTTCGATTTTTGAATAGAAAGGATGTTTGGACGATGTCAAATTTGGATTCCATACCACTCACCGCGTTAGAAGATATGGAGTTATTGCAGCGTATTCGTCAGCTTTGCGATGAAATGCAATTACAAACCACATTGCTTTCTGCTGTTGACCTATCACCAGTACCATTGTTGCGTATTGCGATTTATCAAAATGCACAAGGCGAATTAATGCCGATACAGCTTGCCTTTTCTCCGATCTCCAGCGAACAGCTCGAGCAAAACAAATTATTGCAACTTTCTTTTGTATATGATTTTTCCATAGACGAAAGAAATCGAGAAGCATTGTTGCAATTCGCAAATGTTGCAAATTTCGGCTTGCCGATTGGGCATTTTGTTGTCACTGGACAAGAAGTGTGGTATCGTTATGCTTTGTCTGTCACAGATGCAGAAAATCTGACTCCTGTTATGGAAACTGTATCCCTATTTGGCTTGACTGCAATACAATATGCAGAGCCTTTACAGCAAATTGCATTGGGTACACTTTCTGCTTCTGATGCGATTGCGACACATTTTCCACAAATGCAAGAACTCTTTGATACAGTATTTCATGTATAACACATCTATTTATTGATATTTGTATTTTATCTCAGGCGTTTTTGGCTGTTCTTACAAAAACGCCTGTTTTTTACAGGAGGACATTATGCAGCAAAAACATTTTGGCTTTGTGAATACCGCTTCTTATCTGACCGCAATTTGTGAGATTGCCTGTAGCTATGCTGTGGCATTGGCAGATTTTGTCAAGAAAAATCATACCTTTCCCACACACCCTATGTCTGATACCGCTGCATATCAGCAAATACAACAAAACATGCAGGCATTTGCTTACCGCTGTTATATTACGGCACAAACACCAGTTTTTATGCCGCTATATCAACTGATTGCCAAAAAACAGCTTCCTCCTGCTGTGGTGCATACCTGTATCTGCTGCATTGCATGGGAATTGGATGCAACATTTCGTCAGCATATACGCAGTATGCCTTCCTTTGGACAAACCAAATTTTTGACTTTAGAATTGGTTTGTGCCTTGCAAATGGTTTGCACTGCGGATATGCCAACACCTCCCAGATGGGAAGAGTTACAACCCTATTGTATGCCCCAAAAACAGCCACACCTTTTGGACCATTTGCGTTTACACCCCGTTTTGCTGGCGTTTTTATTGGGACATCGACCACCCAAAAGTGAATTTTTCACCTATCGTATTGCATCACAAGCACCTGACCCCGTATTTTCTTCGACGGTCTATGTATGGCAAGGTGTATCAGGCAGTGGAAAAAAATATCAAATTGCGCAAGCGCCTTCCAATGTATTATTTTGTGACTGTCATATGCTACATGTCCTTTCTGGTACACGTTTTGCACAAGCAATGCAGGAAATTTGCCTGACAGCATTGGTATATCGTTGTCGTGTTTGTTTTTTTGATGCAGATGACATTTCGGAGCATAGCCGCCTTTTGCAGCTTTGTCAAGCACTTCACGCACAACAAACACTTGTTTTGCTTACCATCTATCAACACTTACCGCCCCTTTTGGCGCAATCATTGCATTATAAAATACAAACACCACCTGCATTTTCAGCAGAAGCCCAGCAAAAACTTTTATGTCACCATGCTCCAACCATTTCGCAAGCAGAGAGCAAAGCCATATCCGAATTATTTACACTCTCGCCTGCGCAAACTATCGCAGCCGCAAAAACATTAGATTTCTTTCGTCCGCAAAACCAAAAAGAAAAAATGCGCCTTTGTTTTACACAATGCGGCGCAAATCTGCATACATTAGCAGAACAGATTCCAGCACACTTTACATGGGCAGACTTAGTCCTTCCAAAAGATTTATGTGAACAGATTCGCCAAAGCTGTTTTTTTGTGAAGTATCGTCAACAGGTCTATCATACTTGGGAATTTGAAAAACGAATCACCTATGGGCGTGGGCTGAATATATTGTTCAGCGGACCGCCCGGCACAGGTAAAACTATGCTGGCGCAGGTCATCGCAAACGAATTGCAGTTAGAATTGTATCGTATTGACTTATCTTCTGTAGTATCCAAATACATTGGAGAAACAGAAAAAAATTTAGAAAAAATATTCGATGAGGCACAAAAAGGAAGCTGTATTTTATTTTTTGATGAGATGGACGCGCTTTTTGGCAAACGCTCCGAAACCAAAGACGCACATGACAAATACGCCAATCTGGAAACAGCATATTTGTTGCAGAGATTGGAACAGTATGATGGTGTTGTATTGATGGCGACCAATTACTTTTCCAATATTGACGAAGCATTTTTACGCCGGATTCATTTTGTATTTCATATTCCTTTTCCTGATGCAGTACAACGTCGAGAACTTTGGAAAAAGGCATTTCCTGCCGCTGCGCCGCTCGCGGCTGATGTTGATTTTGATTTTTTGAGTACACAATTCATGCTGAGTGGCGCACGCATCAAACAAATTGCATTGTCTGCCGCTGTATTTGCCGCCGCTAAACCATGCAGCATTGATATGTACTGTATCTTACGTGCGCTTATCATTGATTTACAAAAACAAAATCATACTTTTGTGCGGCAAGAATTTGGAAAATATCAGCATATCTTAGATTTTTTGGGGGAATATGAAAATGACACAACAAACGCCATTGACTGATTATCTGACATTGACATATCGCGCATTATCGGCTGCACAAAATGGACAACCTATTTCCGTAACGCCTATGCTTGCGGATTTAGGCGCAAAATATCCAGATGCATCACCTGTACGACTGCAACGCGCTTTTGGATTGTCTCCATTGCAGCTTTATGCAATATTAGTATCTTATGCTTTGTATCATGCGCCAACCAGTGGACGAAATTATTCGACAGTATCGCAAAACAGTATTTTGCCTACTGTGGGACATTGTACGGCATCTTTTGCACCCCATCTGCCGCGTGATTGGTTTTGCTCTTTTTCTCCCGATTTTCTGCGGCTTTGCTTTCTGCCGCCATCGTATGACATGCCTTCTCTTGCGGAATATCATTTGATTTTGCCGCCGGAACTGGTGTATTTTTTGGAAGATACTGCTTTTGTATCTCCACCATATCTATGCAATATACAACCGCTTGCTTGTGCACAAACATCTAGGTACACCCTTCCGCCACATACGATATTATATCTATATGGTGCGTCTGGAAGTGGCAGGTTACACTTTGTTCGTACCTGTTTGATGCCACAAAGTGACATCTGGCTATGTTCGCTTTCTGCCTTGCTGGCTCTGGAACTAGCAAAAAGACAATATGCCGGTCTTTTATTGCTGCGTTTGACAATCTTGGAGCAAAAACCACTCTGTTTTTCCGACTGTGTCCTAGAGCAAATCAAACAGCAGGACATACTTTGGCTATGCCGGCTTTTTACAGAATTGCATGAAGTTGATGCGAAAATCATATTGTTTGGAGAGGAACCCCTACCGCCCGCGCATTTATTATGCCGTCGGTTTTTGATGATTTCTCATACACCCCCTGCGCTCACATTTTCCGAATCAAAAGCACTATGGGAAGCACAAGGAAAAGATATAGACGGTACAGCTTTGGCAGAAAGATTCCATTTTTTACCTGGACAAATACGTCAAATTGTACGACAAACAACGCCATGCACTACAGAAACATACTTACAGGCATGTCGGGAACATGCGCATACCATACCTTTGACTGGCGTACGTTTTTTGGAACCTCAAGGCACATGGGACGATTTGATATTAGCGAAACGAGAAAAGGACATATTACGCCACGCCTGCGATTATATCCACCACAGCGCAACGGTATATGAAGATTGGGGCTTTGGTGAAAAGCTGCCTTATGGCAGGAATTTGAGCGTACTGATGGAAGGTCCACCCGGTACAGGCAAAACCATGGCAGCAGGGATACTGGCAAATGACTTGGGGCTGCCTTTACTGCATCTGAATACCGCGCAAGTGCTTTCCCGATATATTGGGGAAACTGAAAAACAATTAAAGCAAGTTTTTACATTAGCGGAACAAGCAAACGCAATTTTATTGATTGATGAAATGGACGTACTTTTCGGCAAACGCGCGCAAATCAAGGACGCGCACGACAAATACGCTAATATGCAGACCTCTTTTTTGTTACAGCAGATAGAAAGTTTTCGTGGCATACTGCTTTTAACCACAAATTTTCTGACAAATGTAGACGAGGCATTTTTACGCCGTATACAGTTTGTGGTACATTTTTCACTGCCCACAGAGGCGGAGCGTTTGCGGCTTTGGCACTTGATGTTCCCCCCTGCCCTGCCAGTTGCGGACAATGTGGATTTTGCGTTTTTGGCAAAGCAATTTCCGCTTTCAGGCGGCGAAATCAAAAATATTGCATTACATGCCGCATTTCTTGCCGCAGGTACAGAAAAAGCCGTTGACATGCAGATACTGCTGCAAGCACTGCAAAGCACACTGGGCAAACAGGGAAAAGTGCTGCTGCGGGAGGATTTTGGGGTATATGGGTATTTATTGGAACCAGAAGGCTGAGAAAAAAATAAAAATACAAAAAGAAAGAAGTCAGAAACAAATTTTGTTTCTGACTTCTTTTGTTATTTGTTATTGCTGTTTCAGACGCGTATTACGCGCTCTGTATGACAGGTAAGATACCTGTATTTACTGTTTCACTCTGTGAAAAACCATGTTGGCTTATGCGCCAGGATTAACAGTGATTGTGTATTTACCTACTACAGAACGATCTGCGGAAAGTACAAATAATACATCGCCTGTTTCTACATCATCACTTTCTGCTGTTGCATCATCAAACTTATATGCATCTTGAACATCGCCTACACCAGTACTAGCAACTACTTTCAATGTTGCGCCTGTGCTATCTTCATCCAATGTTACTTTCAGAGCATCTACCAATGCAGTAGCTGTTGGAGCAGCACCAGTAATGGTAATAGTACCAGCACCGTCAGGCAAAGCCGCTGTTTCGGCGTTTGCTACTTCATAAGCACCTGCTGTTGCAATCACAACGCCTTTGTTTGCATGTTTTACACCACTCAAATCAATTTCAAATTTGTAAACAGGTGTAATTGCGTTGCCACTAGCATCACAGAACTGTACTGCGCCATATTTTTTCACATCTGGACCAGGATCTGTAACATTTACAAAGAAGCCAATACCTTCCTTTGTGCCACCATCTACTGCAACTTCCAGATTCTCATTTTTATGAGCGGGTTCTCCATCCAAATCAGCCTTATCATCACTAAATGTGTAATTCATCTTTTCTGCACCTGCAGGAGCAATCACTGCAAAACCAGTCCAGTAACCAGCAGTACCTAGACCAGTATTGTTCTTATGCTGTACTAAGCCAGTTGTTGTCACTTTTACAACATTTATAGTGTCAGCAGATAAGGTACCATCTAATTCAATTTTATGTTCAGTAAATAACTTTCCTTCTGGCACATTAGCTTCTGCCTTAGGATCATCAATATTTGCTTTCACCAAATTATCTTTTGTCAATTGTGTCAGCATGTATTCTACTGTTACATTTTCTGCTGTCACTACACTTTCACCAAATACAGCGCCTTTGATTGTAATACCAATACCTGTCAAACCAAGCGCTTTTTTGTCATCTTTAGACAATGCAATGCTTACACTCTTTTTATCATCAGATACTTTCGCAGTGCCTGTGAATTTTGTACCATTCCACAGATAGTTAGCTGCTTTTGCACCTTCTGTTTGATCAAATGTACCATTTGTCAATGTGATTTTAAATGTAGTGCTGCCTTCTGCTGCTGTTACATTCTGTACTTTAATATCTTCATTAGCATGTTTGATTTCAATTGTTGTGTTAGAACCAGTTGCTACCAAATCAGATTTTGCATTTTTCAGATTTTCCTGAGGAACAGTTGCTGTCAATGCAATTGCGCCTTCTGTTGCTGCACATGTTGTATCTTTTGGCAGATAGATTGTAACTGTCAATGTATCATTTTCTACTGTTGTTGTTGTTACAGATTTTACTTTTGCTTTTAAGCCAGAAGGCAGATTGCCATTAGGAGAAACGAACCAAGAAGTTACATCATCGTCTGCTTTCAGTCCAACAAATGCTGTGTTACCAGCTGTCAGAGTTACCTCTGCATCGCTAAATGCATTTGTTTTACCAGAGATAGCTTTTGCTCCAAATGTAATATCCTGACCTTCGGTTGCTGTGATGGTACGATCTTCTGCATCAGTTGCTTTGTTTGTAGCAGAGTCCGCACCTTTAGATGTTACAGTAATTTTACCTTTCCATGTTACAGTACCTTCAGCTTCGTCACAACTTGTTGTAGCTACTGTTACTTCATATTTTTCAGAATCAATCAGTTTTGTTGCGTCTGCTTTGATTACTGCTTCAACGCCATCTTGCATACTGCCACCAGCAATTGTACCAGAAGGCAGAGCTACACTTGTCAAACCAGCCAATTTTGCCAATTCTGCTTTTGCACCAGCTGTCTGGTCTACCAAAGAGAATGTTACAACTTTTTCTACATAATCTGTATCTCCACCAGACTGTGCTGCCAGTTTCAAAGTTGCATTCCAGTTATCACCAGATTGTTCTACTTTTACTACTGTCAAATCATAGCTTGCCGCTTCGATACTATTGTCTGTCAGATAACCTTCAATTGCTTCTTTTACTTTAGCAGGATTTGTTACATCTATTGCTGTAGTATCTACTTTAACAGTTACTGTACCAGTCAATTCGCTTGCAATATTTGTTTCCCAAGCATCCATTGCGCCCTGGTTCACTGCATTGATTTTGAATGTATAAGTAACTGTTGTTGTGTAACCATCGCCACTTGTTACAGTTGCGGTTAATGTTACAGCTTTCTGTTCATCTCTAGCAGATTCTAAAACTTCTGCTCGATAATCTGCACCATATTTATCAGCTTTTACATATGTTGCATCACCACTTGCCCAAGATACTTGTGCAGTACCGCCAGAAGCCAAAGTTACAGTAGCAGGCAATAATTCTGCATCGCCTTTATCTACAACTGCAACTGTACCTTCTTCTTCTGTGAAGAGAGCTGTAATTTTGCTATCAGCTGCCAAAGCTGCTTTTGCTTCTTCTTCAAACTGTGCCTGAGACAGTTTTACAGTAAATTCGCCCAAGTCTACAGTCTGACCTGCATAAGTCAATGTTACGTTCTTTTTGCCCAGTACAGAGCTATCGAAATCTGTAGTTACCAAAGTTGCAATATCTGCATAAGCTACCTGTTTGGTTTCTTCTGTACCTGCTGTAGCACCTGCTGGTGTTACTGTCTGAGTTACATCCAATACCAGACCAGTCAGATCCAGTGCTTCGCCTTTGTAGTATTCTGTTTTGTATTTGCTGGATTCATTCTTTACAACTTTTGTAATCTTTGTAGTAGCAACATTGTCTACTGGTTTGCCAGATTTATCTACTACCTGACCAGTACCACCTGTTGTAACACTACCTGTTACTTGAGATTTATCCTGTACAGTTACTTTCTGTGTAGTAACAACGTCTTTGATTGTACCATTGGTGTCTGCGATTTCAACTTCAGCAGTATTTGCAACCAATGTACCTACTGTTGCACCCTGTGTGAATTTTACTGTAGCTTTAGCAGAATTTTTTGCTTCTAACATATTAACTTTAGAGCCGATAGTTACTGCTGTTACACCACTATCTAATGTTACAGTACCTACTGTACCTTTACCTGTAATTGTAGCTGCACCAGTTACAGTTGCTTTAGCAACACTACCGCTATCTACTGTCAGTGTGCCTATGGATACAGTTGCGTTATTTACTGTAGCACCTGCAACTGTCAAGTTGCTAGCATCTAATTTCAATGTATCAATTGTGCCACCTGTTGCTGTTACACCAGCGGGTGCTGCTGTAAGATCTAATGTACCTACTTTACCACCCTTTACATTGTATGTAGCGCTTGCTTTTGTTGCTAAGTTGGTAATATTTGCACCATCTACAACATTGATTGTAGCTGCTGTACCAGTGTTGTTCACAGTACCTGTTACAGTACCTGCAATGTTTACTACTGCATTTTCGCCTCCAGCTATTACATCTACTTTAGCTGCTGTACCTTTTACTGTCACAGGACCTGCGCCGTTTACATTAACATTTGCTGTTGCAGCACCAGTTACATTTACAGTACCTTGTTTAATGTTGATTGTAGTTGCTGTATCTTTTACATTGAATGTTGCGTCAGAAACTGCTTCAACATTTGTAGTAGTTGTTTTGAAGTTATTGTTTACAGTTGCTTTTGGTGCTTTCACAGTCAAAGTATCCAATGCAACACCATTTGTATCTGCACCAGCATCCATCAATTCGATTTTTGCTGCATTATCTGCATTGATGATCAAGCTCTGGCCAGCAGCGATTGAGGTACCATCTTCAAACTGAACAGTCAATGTACCTTTACCAGCGAATGTAATAGTATTTTTAGTAGAGGTTGTAACTGCATTTTTATCTTTTACCAAAATCTTATAGTTTGCAGATTTTGTTGTTTCTGCTGCTTCTACAGCCTTTTCCCATGTTTTATTAGTTGTACCGTCTACTACGAATGTAGGTGTTACAACAACATCATCGTCATCGGAGCTGGAGCTGCTACCGCCGCCACCGCCACCGCCGCCGCTGGTGGATGTTGTAGGTTTTTCGATACCTTCAGCTACTTCTGTTTTGTTTACTGTCAAGCTGCTGCCTACTGTGATACCATTTGCATTTGCTTCCAGAACTTTTACAGTACCAGAACCGCTTACGTTTGCTTTTGCATCAGCAATAACAGTATCTACAGTTGCGCCTTTGTTTACGTATACTTTGGAGCCTTCAGCGTCTTTTGTGATTTCTACTGTTTTGATGTCTTTATTTACATCTACAGCTGCTGTACCGTCCAATACCAGTTTATCAGCTGCTACAGACAGTTTTACAGTTTTGTCTGTATCCAGATTCTTTGTGATTGTGATTGTGCCTACAGAGCCTTTGAAGTTGTCTTCGCTCAATGTGGACAATGCACTGATTTCAACAGAAGGAATTTTTGTTTCGCCAGTCAATACAACTTCAGCGCCTTCTTTTTCTACAATCAGTTTACCGTTCAGAGTTACGCCGTCCAGTGTCAACGCATCAGCTGCACCACCGCGTACTACGATATTACCTTTTACGGTTGTGTTTTTCACAGTTACTTTACCGTCTGTCAGAGCTGCATCAATGATCAGGTTGCCATCGATTGTCTGATCTGCGATTTCAGTAGCTTCTGTTACCACTACATCATTTGCAGTTACGCCACCGATTACACGGTTCAAAGAAGAAACTGCTTCTGCTCTTGTAATGGACTGATTTGCTGCAAATGTGCCATCAGGATAGCCGCTCATGAAACCAGCGTTTACTACTGCGCCTACGCTGCCCTGTGCCCATGCAGGAATGCTGTCTGTGAAGCCTGCTGCACCAGTTGCATCCTGTTCCAGACCTGCTGCGTTTGCGAT
Organism: uncultured Lachnospiraceae bacterium; assembly: GCA_944384295.1. Taxonomy (GTDB): domain Bacteria; phylum Bacillota; class Clostridia; order Lachnospirales; family Anaerotignaceae; genus Anaerotignum. Next base: position 88,239 of record CALWSU010000001.1, read on the forward strand.
CATAACTGCAGCTTCTGCTCTTGTGATAGTTGCGCTAGGTTTGAATGTGCCATCTTCGTAGCCACTGCAGTAACCTGCTGCAACTGCGATTGCAACTGCATTATAGAACCAGTTGCCAGGCTGTACATCGCTGAAAGAAACTTCGCCTGTTTCTGTCAGACCCAAAGCGTTATTCATCATGATTACAAATTCAGCTCTTGTTACAGAGTTGTTGGGTCTGAATGTGCCATCTTCATAGCCGCTGATCATGCCAGCATTTTCCCATTGTGTAATCACATCTTCTGCCCAGTGACCAGCGATATCGCTAGAAGCTGCGAATGCCTGCACAGGTGAAAATGCCAGTGCTGCTGCCAGTGCCATGGACAAGGTTCTTTTCTTTGTTTTCTTGTTCATCGGAACTTCCCTCCTACAAAAAATCCTCTCACTTTGTGATGGTTATTCTGTACAGATAGCCCATAGAACACATGCTATGTAAACGGATAGAATGGGGTTACCGTTTTTTATATTGCACGATATCTGTATAGGCATACCTATATCTGTTTAGAAGATTACCACATCTCTAAAAAAAATACAAGTGTTTCTTACAATTTGATACAAAATTGTAATAGAAATTTTTACTTTTCTTTTCTGATAAAACAAAGACTTGTACGATATACTTTTGTGTGGTTGTCGCCTTTTTGCGCATTTAGAGAACAGCATACATTTGTATCTGATATGCGTATTTTTGGAAGATATTGCATTTTCATACCATACTAGAATTGACAATATTGTATTTCTTTTCTATAATATAAAAAACTGCCACCGGGTAGTAGAATGCATTGCATTCGCAGGTACATCGTTAGGTCTTTGCAGATGTGCCAAGCGAATGCTTTTTTATTTTGAACAGGAGGTTATGATATGAAAATCAAAAATCCTTTTTCCGCCCTCACCCGTTTGGAATGGCTTTTATGGCTTATATCTTTATTCGGCGTGAGTGCCTCATTCCTACTTGCACCACAAAAAGACATGCTTTCGTTGTCAGCGTCTTGTATTGGTGTCACAGCACTCATTTTTATTGCAAAAGGCATGGTATTTGGACAATTCCTGACCATTGTGTTTTCTGTATTTTATGGTTTGATTTCTTGGCATTTGCGCTATTACGGCGAAATGATTACTTATCTTGGCATGACCGCACCAATGGCTTTGGTTTCTATGATTGCTTGGTTGCGTCACCCTTACGCAGACGCGCAAGAAGTCGCTGTCAATGCCATACGCCCCAAACAAATCCTTTTATTATGTATCCTGACCGCTTTGGTCACATTTGCGTTTTATTTCATACTGCGCGCGCTCCATACTGCACGCCTGCCCATCAGCACATTATCTGTTACCACCAGTTTTTTTGCGGCGTCTTTGACATTCTTGCGCAGTCCTTACTATGCTTTGGCATACGCCTGCAATGATTTGGTTTTGATTGTGATGTGGCTTTTGGCAGCAAGTCTGGATAGTTCTTATTTCTCTATGAGCATCTGCTTTATCATGTTTTTATTGAATGATATTTATGGCTATTACCAATGGCGCAATATGCATAAACGTCAGCAAAAAGCGTCTTCTGTGGCAGCCAATCCATAAAAAAACAGCCGTTTTTCTTTCTGGTATCGGAAAACGGCTGTTTTTCTGTTGCGCAGCATTGGAGAAGGATGGTTTAAGGGGGGGAGAATCAATCCAATGCCCGCAATTTATCAAAAAGAAACGGTTTTATTTAGGGGAACACGTTCCTCGATGATCTTTTTATTCTGCTAAAATACACCCCACTGGAAATGCAGTACGAAATACTTTACGCACCAATGGACCCGCAATCAATAATTGAAATGGCAATGCCATCACAAAATTTTTCGGAATGTTGTACAGCCAAATCTTAGGCACTGTATTCCATGCCCCTGTATGCACACAAGCTTCGATTGCGCCATATAAGGACATCGCAAGCACCATAGGCACCACCATACATACTGAAACACTGATTGCTTTTCGTATCATGCTGCTTTCTGGTTTTACTAGGAAACGAAATGCAAAGCCTTTTGCAAGTTTGGAAACCAAAAACCAATCCAAACACATTGCAACAACATAAGCAAACGGAAATCCCAGCCATGCCTCTTTCAGCACATCTATCGAAAAACCCCCATGCAATATCGTCACATTATATAGACTCATCCAAAGTACCATTGTAAAACACATCAATACAGTAAAAATCAAACTTTCTCTTTTATTTTGCGGCATTTATTTTTCCTCCTCTATACACCCTTTTTCTGAAAGGGGCAAACAATAATATTATCTCAGGGTGTCGAAAAAGTCGACACCCTGTCGTCAAAGGCTCATTTCATTCAAGCCTTTGACGAGTAGACAGAAGTATAAAGCACGAAGTTCCATCGGCTAAAAGCCTTGAAACTTCGGCTTTTCCTCGTCGGAAATAAATTCCGACTGCGGATTTCATTTGGGAAACGCTTCGTTTCCCAATCCCTTCCGCGTTCTTGAAAAAAGTAAAAAATGTAGTTTTTTTACAGGCTGATTATCTATTTATCATTGTATCGAAAAAAAATATACCGTGTAAGTGTTTTTTGAAATTCATCGTTTTTTACAAAGAAACGACAGTGCTATGGTTTTTTTGGAAAAAAAGCGCATGATATTTTTAAATTGATTTTGCAGCAGAAGTATTGACTGCTTTTTGTTGTGGTTCTATTTTATGTCCAAAAAGCAAATGCGGCATATGCGGCAATTTTCTGCCAATCCAACGGGCAACAAAGCCTACCAATAATGCCGCCACAATGGTTTCTTCGCGTACCCCCTGCAATTCTCTTACAAATACGAAAGATAATATTGCTGCTGTCACAGACATCGTCACATCAAATACAATTTTAGAAATACCAAATTCTGTCTTCCAACGAAATACCACTGCACGCACCAAAGATTCTCCAGGCAGCATGACAACATCTGCAAGCACTTCGGTATACACGCCAATTCCCAATATCATACAACCGAGTACAAGATATGCAATCTGCGCCATATAACTTTGTGGAGATACAAAAAATAATAGTTCCATACAAACGTCAATAAAATAACCAAACGCAAAGGATACAGGAAGCTGTAAGGCATGTTCCAATCGAAAATTACGTCCTAAAATTATCAGCTGCAAAGCAATCAATAACAGACTAAATACCACCGTAAAACCGCCCAATGACAACGGAAACTGCAAACTGAGCACATAAGGAATCGCAGAAATAGACGAAGTGCCTAAACTTGCTTTTGTAATCAAACTTACTCCCATTGCATTGATAAACAATCCAACCAAAAATACTACATACCGTTTTACTTTCTCTATCATGATGTCCCACACTTTCTTTCTATTTTTTATTTGCCATTTTGTTCCGGCTGTCCAAATGTACAGCCTATTGTTTTATGATATCACCTTTCTATAAACATGTCAATATATACATGTTTATCATATATGATATAGTATGGATTTTTTCTTGATTCTGTGCTATACTACAAACAATTTCGCAAAAAAGGAGAACCACAAGTATGGGAACATTGAAATATGCAATCTTAGGCTTACTATACCAAAAAAACATGACTGGTTATGAATTGACCAAAGCATTTGCAAGTGTTTTATTAGAGTCTTGGCGTGCCAAACACAGCCAGATTTATCCCGAATTGAAGCAATTGACACAAGCAGGGCTTGTAGAATACGAAATCGCAATTTCTGGCACTGTTTTAGAAAAAAAAGTTTATACCATTACAGAAACTGGCAAATCAGAATTATTAGATTGGATTTCTACACCACATATGCTTGCGCCTATGCCAAAAGAAGAATTTCGATTACAGCTCTTTTTTTCTTCTGTTCTTTCTACACAACAACGGATTTCGCTTTTGCAAAACCAACTGACGCAAAGACAACAACGTTTGGCTGATTTGCGTTTATCAGGGCAAAAGTTTACACCTATACCGCCAAAAAACGATGCCGCTTTTTGCGATTATCTCGTATGGTTGGGTGGTGTGATGCGAGAAGAAAATGCCTGTGCATGGTTAGAAGAATGTATACGACTTTGTCAAAATCATAAACCAGAACAATAAAAAAATCGTGTATCCCAAAAATATTTGATTTGGAATACACGATTTTTTTTCTAAATTTATTTTTCAAAAATAGACATTTGCATATTTTGCATTTCTGACAGACCATCTTTCCATATTTTTTGAAATGCGGACGGCAATGCATAGTTCGTTTCTTGTTCTGCTTGTGTCACCCATACAAAAGGGGTATCTTCTTTTGTCATCTGTTTGACAAAAACAAAATATCCCTCCATATGCCATTCGATATGCGTAAAGATATGTTTTCTTTGTCGCATAGGCTGTATTTCGGCTTCCCAAATCCCCCACTCTGCCAATACTTCTGGTAAAGGCTTTTCTTTTTCTATATTGGGCAATTCCCATAAATTCGCCAATAATCCGCCACTTTCTCGTTTATGCAGCGCGATATGTGTACCATCTGTCAAAAAGCAAACCGAAAGAAATTCCTGTGTACGTGTTTTTTTCTCGCTTTTGACCGGAAAACCCAGCATACGCCCTTGTTGATATGCCATACAAACAACACGCAAAGGACAATCCTCACATTTTGGCGTACCATTCGGCAAACAAATGGTAGCACCCAATTCCATTAACGCCTGATTGACTTCTCCCGCATTCTGTGGTGTCAGTGCCGTTTGTATTTTTTGTTCCCAGAAACGTTTTGTTTGTTGCTGCATAATATCCTGCCCATCAGCAAACACACGCGACATCACACGCAATACATTGCCGTCTACCGCAGGATATGGCAAATCAAATGCAATAGAAGCCACTGCTCCCGCCGTATAGCTTCCAATCCCTTTCAAACCCAATAATGCTTTATGGTCGGCTGGCATTTTGCCATGATATTCTGTCATAATGGTTTGTGCAGCTGTTTGCATATTGCGCACACGGCTGTAATAGCCCAAACCTTCCCATAATTTCAATATTTTTTCTTCTTCTGCCTCCGCCAAATCTTGTATTGTGGGCAATGCTTCCAAAAAACGTGCATAGTATGGTTTGACAGCTTCCACTCTTGTTTGTTGCAACATAATTTCAGATACCCAAATATGATACGGATTTTTTGTATTGCGCCAAGGCAAATCCCGCTTTGCCTGACGATACCATACACAAAGCAAATCAAATATTTCTTTCAGTTCAAATTCAGACATGTGTTTCTTCCTTTTAAATAAATTTTATATATGCTTATGTACGCAAGCGAAAAATTTTCAAATATAGCGGAATCACCATACCACCCACACTATTTCCCAATGTCATCACCAGAATGGATAAGAAACAATGTCCACTCCAAACACCTGCCAAAGAGAAATAATACATATTTGCAATGACATGTTCAAAACCACTTAAAATAAACACCATAACTGGTACAAATACACCAATGACACGAATGGTAGAGGCTGTCTGATTGCGGAAAATATCCACAGCAATAAACATCAGAATACCACAGAAAATAGCTAGTAAAAAAATACTCAAAAAATCATCATTCAACTTTGTTGCAGCTATGGTTTGCACTTTTTCCGCCATACCTTCATAAATGCGACTATTTTTTACCATGAAAGCAACAATATAAGTACCTATCAGATTACCAATCCATGTAATCCCTAATTCAATCAAATAAATGGGCTTTTGTAAGGGCAAATAACCTATTTTTCCAGTAAAGAGCTGCAATTGAAACACAACAATCGTAAATAACCCAATCGCAAACAAAAAACTGCCTACCACAGGATTTTGCTGTGACAGATATACCGTGCCACCCATACCAATCAGACCACCCGCAATGATTGCAGAAATAAATTGTCTTGCCCTTTCCATTTGCATTCTCTCCTTTTTTCTACTTCCTCTATCTGGTATATCTTACCTTTTTCAGTATACTGCATATTGTGTCGAAAAGTCAACAGATACACAATACAAAGTACACTTTCCACAATACATTTCATTTTGCTATTTTGCATTTTTTATGATACAATAAAAATATGCAAATATATTTCAGGGTGTCGAAAAAGTCGACACCCTGTCGTCAAAGGCTCATTTCATTCAAGCCTTTGACGAGTAGACAGAGGTATAAAGCGCGAAGTTCCACCGGCTAAAAGCCTTGAAACTTCAGCTTTTCCTCGTCGGAAATAAATTCCGACTGCGGATTTCATTTGGGAAATGACACACCGCAAAGAAGTGCGGACAGCCATTTATGGCTGGCATTTGCGTAGCAAATGTGTTGAACATCGTTTCCCAATCCCTTCCGCGTTCTTGAAAAAAGTAAAAATGTAGTTTTTTGACAGGCTGAAATATCTTTTTTAAGGAGGAAAGTAGATATGGAACAATCATTATGGAATCGTGTAAACAACAAAGCATTATTAGAATCCGTAAGCCAAGGAAAAGAAGTCATTTGGATCAATGAAAATCTGGAAAATACAGCCGATGCACTTTCTAAAATCAGTATTACCATGAAAGATATAGATGATGCAGAAGCCAGATTGGCGCGTTTTGCTCCTTTTATCGAAAAAGTATTCCCAGAAACAGCACCGCAACACGGCTTGATTGAATCTCCTTTAACTGAAATATCACAAATGAAACACAAGCTAGAGGAAACTTATCAAACAACCATTCCCGGTCGTCTGTTTCTCAAACAAGATAGTCATTTGGCAATTTCTGGTTCCGTCAAAGCAAGAGGTGGTATTTACGAAGTGCTGAAACATGCGGAAGATTTGGCACTGGAACACGGCAAAATTAAAATCACAGATGATTATTCCATTTTTGCTTCTCCTGAAATGCATGACTTTTTCAGTCAATTTAAAATACAGGTAGGCTCTACTGGCAATCTTGGTATGAGTATTGGCATCATGAGTGCTGCATTGGGCTTTCATGTCATTGTGCATATGTCAGCTGACGCCAAACAATGGAAAAAAGACTTATTGCGTCAAAGAGGTGCAGAAGTCATAGAATATAATGATGATTATAGCAAAGCGGTCGAAGTTGGCAGAAAAAATTCTGATGCTGACCCTAGCAGCTACTTTGTAGATGACGAAAATTCTGTGACATTATTCTTAGGGTATGCTGTTGCCGCAAAACGCATACAGAAACAATTCGCAGAAAAAAATATTGTCGTAGATGCAGAACACCCACTTTTTGTATACATTCCTTGTGGTGTAGGCGGCGCGCCTGGTGGTGTTGCTTTTGGCTTCAAACAGTTATTCGGTGACCATGTACATATCTTTTTCATTGAACCCACACAAGCGCCTTGTATGCTAGTTGGTATGGCATCGGGCTTGCAAAACGAAGTTTGTGTACAAGATTTTGGTTTGAGTGGACAAACCCATGCAGATGGTCTTGCTGTAGGACGTGCTTCTGGTTTTGTCGGTGGTGTTATGAAAAATCTGCTTTCTGGTATTATGTCTTTAGAAGACTATCATATTTATGATTTGATGCGTGATATTGTTCATACAGAAGACATTTTCTTAGAACCTTCTGCATGTGCTTCTTTCTGGGGACCTATTCAATTGAAAAGCCCTGAAATGCAGCAATACATCAAACAACATGGATTATCTGAAAAAATGGCACAGGCAGTGCATATTCCTTGGGCAACTGGTGGTAGTTTGGTTCCTGCGGAAATTCGCGAAGAATACATGCATACACATTTGAAATAAAAGTATAAATCAAAAAAGCAAGAGAATTGTATGAAAATACAAATTTCTCTTGCTTTTTTCATTCTCTAAATTTTATTTATCTGCAAACAATCCTGTAAAATCAAATGTTGCAAAATAATCTTTTGGTGTTTCTGCGCGACGCAGCAAAGATACACTGCCATCTTCTTTTAACAGCAATTCTGCGGAACGCAATTTACCATTATAATTATATCCCATAGAATGTCCATGTGCGCCTGTATCATGAATATAAATAATATCTCCAATATCAATTTGAGGCAGCATTCTATCTATTGCAAACTTATCATTGTTTTCACACAAACCGCCTGTAATATCATACTTATGGTCACATGGCGCATTTTCTTTGCCCAAAACAGTAATATGATGATATGCGCCATACATAGCAGGACGCATCAAATTTGCCGCGCATGCGTCCAAACCAATATATTCTTTGTAAATATGTTTTTCATGAATTGCCTGTGCAACCAATGCGCCATAAGGTGCCAGCATATATCTACCCATTTCGGTATAAATCGCCACATCTGTCATGCCTGCTGGTTCCAAAACTTCCATATACACTTTGCGGACGCCTTCTCCAATTGCCATAATGTCGCAGCCTTCTTCTTCTGGGCGATAAGGAACCCCTACCCCACCAGACAGATTGATGAATGCGATATGAATATCTAATTCTTCTTTTAATTCCACAGCCAATGTAAATAAAATTTTTGCCAACATTGGGTAATATGTATTAGAACTTGTGCTGCTTGCCAAGAAAGAATGTATCCCAAAATGTTTTGCGCCCTTTTCTTTCAGCATACGAAATGCTTCTTTGATTTGCTCTTTTGTCATACCATATTTTGCGTCACCAGGGTTATCCATAATTTCATTGCTCACCTGAAATACGCCGCCTGGATTATATCGACAACAAACGGTTTCTGGAATTGGTGCAATTTTTTCAAAAAATGGAATATGTGTAATATCATCAAAATTGATGATTGCCCCCAATTCTGCCGCCAATGCAAAATCTTCTGCTGGCGTTACATTAGAAGAAAACATAATATCATGTCCTGTCAAACCTACTGCTTTGGCAATCTGCAATTCTGTATAAGAGGAACAATCCGCGCCGCAGCCTTCCTCTTTCAAAATCTGCAAAATACCTGGTGTAGGTGTTGCCTTTACTGCAAAATATTCTCGAAAGCCCTTGTTCCAAGCAAAGGCTTGATTCACCATTCTTGCATTTTCTCGTATCCCCTTTTCATCATAAATATGAAATGGTGTGGGATATGTTTTCATAATTTCCTGAATCTGTTCCAAAGAAACAAAAGGTTTTTTCATTTGTCTGCTCTCCATTTCTGCAAAATTTGGTATTATTATACCAAACTTGTATTTTATTTTCAATGGAGATTCTCTTTTCTCTTTCTTTCGACTGGTTTCTTTCGGAAATGCCTTTCTTTTTTTTGGGTTTCTGTGTATAATTGAAAAACAAATAATAACATCTTTGTAAGAATTGGGGCTTAACAAAATGAAATCTATATTCAAAAATTCAGAACATCATATTTCTACCATATTATATGATTTATGCAAAACGATTTTAGTATTTTTGATTGCGACTACTTTTGCACTTTGTTTGCAAGAAGCCGAGGTCATGAATGATAATATTTTTGGTGTATATATGTTGGCTGTTGCCATTACATCTTCTGTCACAAATGGATATGCTTGGGGCATTATCGGTTCCGTATGTGGTGTCTTTGGCGTAAATTACTTTTTTACATTTCCATATTTTGCGCTGAATTTTACACTTTCTGGTTATCCGATTACATTTGCCATTTTGTTGCTTTTATCCATTTTAACCAGTGCACTGACTGCAAAAGTAAAAAAAGCTGCATTGCTTTCTTCGATTGGACAAAGACGCGCACAAAGCTTAAATGATATGAGTCAGTCTTTACTAAGCGCGAACAGTTTAGATGAAATTTTAGAAATTACACTCGAAAATCTCTATTTGGTCAATCAATGCAGCATTGTAGTTTATATGGGCGCTCCCACTGCCCCTGATAAAAAAGTTGCAAAATATGTTTCAGAAAAAGATGAATTGATACTGGATAGTATGTTGGAAAAACAAGTTGCACAACAAGCATATGACACTGGCAATACAACAGGACAACGTACAGAAGATGCAACACAAAATTGTTTAGGAACTTATATTCCATTTTCTAAGCAAAATAAAATTTATGGTGTTATGGGATTGCTTTTTTCCAAAAATACGTATATTGAAAGTGCAACTTTAGGATTTTGTAATGTTATGGCAACCCAAACCATACTTGCGCTTGACCGACAAGAACTCGTAGAACAATCTCAAAAAATATTATTGGAAAAGGAAAAAGAAAAAATGCGCAGTAATTTATTGCGTGCCATTTCGCATGATTTGCGTACACCTTTAACTTGTATTTTAGGTTCTACTGCTACCCTGCGGGACAATCACCAAAAGTTAGAAAATGATACCAGAATCCGTTTATTAAATGATATTTATCACGATGCCGAATGGCTCATACAAATGGTAGAAAATTTGTTATCTGTTACAAAAATCAGCGGAGAAGGCACACAATTGAAAAAACAAGAGGAAGTTGTCGAAGAAGTTGTTGCAGAATCTGTCAGCAAAATACAAAAGCGGTTTCCTACTGCCGAAATTCGTGTGCGTGTACCGGATGAATTGTTGCTTTTGCCTATGGACGCTATGTTGATTGAACAGGTTTTAATTAATCTCATGGAAAATGCCATTCGTCATTCTGACAGTCAAAAACCGATCTATCTTACGGTAAAACATCTTTGGCATCATGTGTATTTTTCTGTATTAGATCAAGGTGTGGGCATAGAAGAAGAACGCCTACCTTATATTTTTGACGGTACGACCAGTGGAAAATCTTCCGATTCTTCGCGCGGATTGGGTATTGGTCTGCCCATTTGTAAATCTATCATCACCGCACATGGTGGCACAATATATGCAAAAAATAACGAAAATGGGGGTGCAAATTTTACATTTGTACTGCCTGAGGAAGGAGTCGAATCATATGAACAATAAAGTAAAAATCCTTGTTGTAGAAGATGAAGAAAGCATTAGCAATTTTATTTCTACTACTTTGAAAGCAAATGAATATATTGTAGTGACTGCACGAACAGGAAAAGAAGCATTATCCATGATTCCTTCGCATTGTCCAGATGTGATACTTTTGGACTTAGGTTTGCCAGATTTAGACGGTATAGAGGTTTTACAAAAGATTCGCGAATGGTCTAATATTCCTATTGTGGTAGTATCTGCGCGTACTGAAGAAGCGGATAAGGTATCAGCTTTGGACCTTGGTGCTGATGATTATATTGCAAAACCTTTTGGCACATCTGAGTTATTGGCGCGCATTCGTACTGCTTTGCGTCATAGTATCAAAGGGCTACCAAATGCCGCACAAGATGTTTTTGAACTACGCGGATTAAAAATCAATTTTGATAAACGGCAAGTGACGGTAGACGGAAAAGATGTACATTTGACGCAAATTGAATTTAAATTGGTATCGCTTTTGGCAAAAAGCGCTGGTCGTGTTCTGACTTATGATTCCATTATCACAGAACTTTGGGGACCATATGCTGTGAAAGACAATCAGATTTTGCGTGTAAATATGGCAAATATCCGTCGCAAGCTGGAAAAGAACCCTGCACAACCGCAATATATTTTTACAGAAGTTGGTGTAGGGTACCGTATGGCAGAAGAATAAAGCCAAAGTTCCATCGGCTAAAAAGCCTTGAAACTTCGGCTTTTCCTCGTCGGAAATAAATTCCGACTGCGGATTAAATTTGGGAACTACACACCGCAAAGAAGTGCGGACAGCCATTTATGGCTGGCGTTTGCGCAGCAGACGTGTTGACAATTGTTCCCCAAACCCTTCCGCGTTCTTGAAAAAAGTAAAAAATGTATTTTTTTACAGTCTAAAAGAGCCAGAAATCACAATATCAGATTTCTGGCTCTTTTTTATTTTTATATATTTTTATGTATTTTGATATGATTTTACATGATTTATGATTTATGCTTTATGGCTTATGCCTTATGATCTACTTCATACATATGTGCAACCAAATCAACTACTTTGTTGCTATAGCCCCATTCATTGTCATACCATGCAATCAGTTTGACAAAATTATCATCTAACATAATCCCTGCTTTTTCATCAAATATACAAGTATGAGAATCGCCCAGCATATCGGAAGAAACCACTTCATCTTGAATATAGCTTACAATGCCTTTCATTTCGCCTCGAGAAGCTTCTTCGATTTTTTTACAAATTTCTTCGTATGTAGTTTTTGTTTTTAATCTGGCTGTCAAATCCACAACAGAAACATCATTTGTCGGTACGCGGAAAGACATACCTGTCATTTTCCCTTTTAATTCTGGAATGACTCTACCAACTGCTTTTGCTGCGCCAGTCGTAGAAGGAATGATATTGTTGAACACAGAACGACCTGTTCTCCAGTCGCGTCCTGCTCTGGCATCTACCGCTTTTTGTTTTGCTGTTGCAGAATGAATGGTAGACATCAAAGCTTGTTCAATACCAAAGTTTTGATGGATAATTTTTGCCAAAGGTGCCAAGCAATTTGTAGTACAAGATGCATTTGATACAATGTCCATATCTGGTTGATATGTGGTATGGTTAACCCCCATAACAAATGTGGGCATAATATCATCTTTTGAGGGTGCTGTCAAAATCACTTTTTTGGCACCGCCAATTTTATGTAATGCCGCTTTTTCCATGGTATTAAATGCGCCAGTAGATTCTATGATATATTCTGCGCCACAGTCCGCCCAACGAATCAATCCAGCATCACTTTCACTAAAAACATGAATGTGTTCTCCATTGATAATCAATTCATTTTCACCAATTTCAATATCTCCCTGAAAACGCCCAAAAATACTGTCATACTTCAGTTGATATACCATGTATTCTAAATCTGCATTACGCAGATTGATGCCGCACAATTGAAATTGATCTTTTCTTTGCATCAATACACGAAATACCACACGACCGATACGACCAAAACCGTTAATGCCTACTTTAATTGCCATGGTATGCCTTCCTTTCTGGTTGTAAAAGATTTCCTACGACGCCTATATTGTAACACACTGAAAAGAAAAGTCATCCTTTTTGGAGCAAGTTTTTTGATTTCGGAAGTATACCCATATTTGGGACACTTTGCGTCCCATTCATTTATTTATATTAGACATTTTTTGTCCCACATGCACCTGTACAATTTCCACAATTATTTTCGCATACAACATACAATTTTTTATCTGCCATATCAAAAACATAACACACAAAAAATACACCTTATGTAGATTTGTCCACATAAGGTGTATGCACTTTACTTTATACTTCTTTATGATATACACGAATGATAGAGGATACCTTCTTGACCATAGACATGGTAGAAATGACAGTCATAGAATCCATAAATTGTTTTTCTGCCACGTCATATGTTACAATTACGACTTCAGCAGTATCATCCTCTTTTGCTTTTTGTACCAACATAGAAATGCTGACATTATTACTACCAAATACACCAGCTAATGCAGCCAATGTCCCCGCACGATCTTCTAATTTCATGCGAATAAAATAACTTGTTTTGGTATCTGCCATTTGTTTGATAGGCACTTGTTGGAAGCAAGAACAACCGATACGCCCTGTACAATGATACTGCATATTTCTTGCAATATCCATCAAATCCCCTACAACAGCTGAACCAGTAGGCAATGAGCCAGCACCTCTGCCATAAAACATAACATCGTCTACTGCATCGCCATGCAAAAAGACAGCATTAAATGAATCTTTGATTGCAGATAACGGATGATCACTTGGAATCATGGTGGGATGTACACGCACTTCAATACCTTCTGTGGTACGTTTGGCAATGCCTAATAATTTTATTTCATAACCCAATTCATGTGCATAGCGAATATCTTTTGCTGTAATTTTTGAAATGCCTTCTGTATATACATCTTGGAAAATAACTGGAGTATGGAAAGCAATCGATGCCATAATTGCCAATTTACGCCCTGCATCATGCCCTTCCACATCTGCTGTGGGGTCTGCTTCTGCATAACCTAAATCTTGCGCCAATTTCAAAGCCTCGTCAAAGTCCATACCTTCTTCAGACATTTTGGTCAATATAAAATTGGTGGTACCATTGATAATACCCATTACTTCTGTAATATCATTCCCCAATAAGCATTGTTTCATAGGGCGAATAATGGGCACACCACCTGCTACTGCTGCTTCAAACAATAAATCACAGCCATATTTTTTTGCATCTTCTAACAGCTCATGTCCATGTGTTGCCATCAAATCTTTATTTGCTGTTACAATATGTTTTCCTTTTGCTAAAGCTTCTTTGATATAAGTGCGTGCTGGTTCAATACCACCCATGACTTCTACCACAATTTCGATACTGTCATCAGAAAGAACTTCCTGCCATTGATCGGTTAACAGTTCTGGTGCAATACGATCTGCATATTTTGCTTTATTGCGTACTAAGACTTTTGCAACTTCTAATACACAACCGATTTTATCCGGCATATGATCCCGTTGCTTTTGTAAAATCTCATAAACGCCGCTGCCGACTGTACCCATACCCAACAACGCCACTTTTTTGATACATTCTGCCATGTCTTGATCCTCCTGCATTTTGTGCATATCCTTTGGTTCTATTTCCCTTTATTTGTTTTCTGACCACCATACAATCCCATCTATTGTATACAGTCTAATACAAAAAAACCATCATACAAAATCAACCTATGTATACCAACAGACAAAACGGACACTTTTCGTTCAGACTGTTATGCGTTATTTCGCATACGATACGTTGATATGAAGATTTTACCACGATTTGGTAGGTTGTCAACCGTTTTTGTCTTTTTTATAGAAACATTTATCCATCATACAAATACACATTCATTTTTGATAAAATTTTCGTCAGTTTTACCTGTCCAACATTTTTGAAATAAAAAAAGTGTTGTATGACAAATATATTTGTATACAACACTTTTTTCGATTCTTATAATATGATTATTATTCTACTGTAACTGATTTTGCCAGATTACGAGGCATATCCACATCGCAGCCTCTTTCTACTGCCACATAGTATGCAAAAATTTGCATTGGAATTACATTCAAAGAAGCTGTAAATGTATCATGTACATGTGGAATATAAATCACTTTGTCTGCTACTTCTGCAATTTCTGTATTGCCTTCTTTTGCCAAAGCAACTACATATGCACCTCTTGCTTTTACTTCTTTCACATTGCTCACCAATTTTTCATACAATTGGTCTTGTGTTGCAATCGCAATCACCAATGTACCTTCTTCAATCAAAGAAATGGTACCATGTTTTAATTCGCCAGCAGCATATGCTTCACTATGGATATAGGAAATTTCTTTTAATTTTAAAGAACCTTCCATTGCTACTGCATAATCTATACCACGACCAATCACAAATACATCATTTGCATGTGCATGCGCTTTTGCCAAAGCTTTCATTTCGTCTTGCAAAGACAACAGCTTTTCAATGCAATCTGGTATTTGTTGCAATTCTTTGACAAGCATTTGCATATCTTCTTTAGAAATATGACCTCTCACTTGACCAAATTTCAAAGCCAACAAATACATCAATGCAACCTGTGTAGAATATCCCTTTGTTGTTGCAACCGCGATTTCAGGACCAGCCCATGTATATAAAACATCATCGCTTTCACGTGCAATGGAACTTCCCACTACATTGACGATAGACAAAATACGAATGCCTTGTCTTTTTGCTTCACGCAATGCTGCCAAAGTATCTGCTGTTTCCCCAGATTGGCTGATGACAATACATACATCATTCTGATTTAGGATTGGGTTACGATAGCGGAATTCAGATGCCAAATCCACTTCCACAGGAATTCTTGCATAACCTTCAATGACATATTTCCCTACAATCGCTGCATGCCATGCACTACCACAAGCAATGATATGAATACGATTGATGTTTTGAATATCTTCATTTGTGTACTGAATTTGGTCTAATTGAATGTCACCATCTACAATACGAGGGCTGATTGTTGCTTGGAATGCTTTGGGCTGTTCCATGATTTCTTTCATCATAAAGTAATCATAGCCGCCTTTTTCCGCAGCAGAAATATCCCATGTGACATTATAGATTTCTTTTTGAATCTCATTTTTATCCATATCTAATATAGTCACACTGTCTTTTTTCAAAACTACAATTTCATTATCGTTCAACAAATAATAATCTTTTGTATATTCCAACAAAGCTGGAATATCAGATGCAATGAAATTTTCGCCTTTGCCTAAACCAACCAACATAGGACTATCTTTTCTAACTGCTACAATTTCATCAGGTTTTTCGTTGCACAAAATGCCCAATGCATAAGAACCTCTGATTTTTCCAATCACCTGAATCAAAGTATCTACCATATCGCCGTTATAGCAAGAATCAAAGAGTTGTGCAACGACTTCTGTATCTGTTTCAGAAGCGAATACATAACCTTTTTCTTCTAATTCTGCTTTCAACTGTAAATAGTTTTCAATGATACCATTATGTACAACTGAAATTCTTCCATTCATACTAGTATGAGGATGAGAATTGACATCACTCGGTGCGCCATGTGTTGCCCATCTGGTATGACCAATCCCAACCATACCTTTTACGCCGCCTTGTTGCTGTACTTTTTGATCCAAATCTGCCAAACGACCTTTTGTTTTGACAACATGAATCCCATCTCCAAATACTGCGATACCTGCAGAATCATATCCTCTATACTCTAATTTTTTCAAACCTTTAATCAAAATAGGTGCTGCCTCATTTTGACCAATATATCCAACAATACCACACATATTTATTCTTCCTCCATTAATTTTTTATTAGCACGTTATCTTTCTTTTGTGCAAAGGATTTCTTCTTTGTTTTGTAAAAGACCTGCGTCCCTGTGCTAAAGGGCGGGAAGCATCCGCCGAAAAAATTCGATCACTTCCACCTCGTCAACCACATCTGCGCTGTGGCTCTGGCGCTTTTTGATTTTATAATTTGATTTTTATAGACTCCTTTCTGTTTTACTCTGCGCAGAAGGCATATTATCGCAAGATAACATTGAATGCATTATACCATGAATCCAACAGGCGGTAAAGCAAAATTTTCACTTTCTACCGTTTCTCTACTTTGCAAATGTTATATTTCTATTTTATGCATGATTTTTTGATTTTTGCCATATACCAACCCACAACGAAGAAGTCAGGCATTTCTGGAAATTCCAAAACACCTGACTTCTTATTTTTTGATATAGTTTTTATAAGAATCGTTTAGCGAATCACACGTCTTGCAGTTACATATGTATTAGCACTATAGCCACTGTTCAAAGGTGTTACTGTAACACCATAAGCAGCGCCGTCTGTGGAATGAATATAATTGCCATCACCCATATAAATGCCTACATGACTAATGCGACTATTTCCACCACTATTGAAGAATACCAAATCCCCTGCTTGCAATTGGCTTTTTGCAACTTCTACGCCATTGCTTGCCATGCTTGCAGAACTTCTATTGACACTGATACCAAAATCACGTAATACCGCATATACAAAACCAGAACAATCTACACCACTTCTCAGGTTTGTCCCACCCCAAACATATGGTGTACCAATAAACTGTGATGCATAAGAAACAATTTCTGCGCCCTTGCTTGCGGAAGCAGAAGCAGCACGAGACATTTCGTCTGCACTACGTAAAGAAACATATTCTGCACTCACATATCCCTTTACACCATCATCTGTGATAATTCTTACCCATTCCGGACCAACACGATCTACTGTTGCAACAGTGCCATAGGGCAATACTTTCAGGATATGAGAAATCAAAGATGCTTCCTTGCGCAAATTCAAACCGCTGGGTGCAGTCACAACTGCATATTGTGTTTCAGAAGCTGCCATTGTAAGATTTGGGTCTGTATTTTCTGTAAAATCTGCAACCACTGCTACAGTACTACCTTCTGTCAAAGATGTTGCTTGTTCCAAATCTGCCGCAAATACGGCGCTGCTTCCCATTACTGCACACATTGCTGTCACACAAATCTGACGCATTGTTTTTGATATCAACATGAAATTGTCCTCCAAATTTCCTATTTTTTATATTTTTATTTCATTTATTACGAAATTGTTAAGATTAGTATACGAAAGTTTTATGGTATTGTCAATAAAATATAAGAAAAATGTAGGATTAAAATTTTCATTTATTTTCTAATCGTCGCATATATTATATGTTTATCACTGAAATCAAACAAAACGCAACAAAAAAGTCAGAAATCCTTTTTCCTAAAATTTCTGACTTTACAAAATCTAGTATCACAAATATGCAACCAATCCAAATGCTCAAACAAATTGGTTACTATTTCTCTATCTTCAAAAATTACAAAATTATTCTTCTGTATTGCCCCATAGACTTGCATCTTCGGAAAGATCTCTTAAACTGAGCAAATATTTTTCCACCATATATGCTGGATAATAAGAACGTTTTGCTTTTCGCATACCTGCATGCCCCATATCTTCCTCACGATTGATATAGGTTACATCTTGACAAGCGTGCAATACATACTGTTGATTGATCATAGGATATAAACCATCAATATCCGTATCTGCTTTTTCAATGTGCACCAGTTGTACATCATCGCGAATACGTTCTCCAATGGTAAAGGCACTCAATTTTCCATCTACATAAATCACACCGCCAGTCAAGCCCAAAGCCTGCATATTTTGCAATGCCAATTGTACCGATTTTCTCTCGTCCATCAATTCTCTGGAATTTTCGCGTTCTGCAATCCATTTTTCGTATAATGCCATACAATCTTCTATCATATCTGGTGTCAAATCGCGATATTCATAATCTGGGTGGTTTGCAAGGAATTTATTGATATGATTTCGTTTTCCATGCAGTTTTTTCCCTTTTAATGTTGCCAAACTTTCTCTCTCATAAACATAGTCCCAAGCAATATCCGTTGGCATTACATGCAATTGTGGATATGCCTGCAACATCATATCCCGAAATGGTGTCCAAACAGAACGAAATGTAGGTTCTACGCCAATTTGTTTCATATATTCGATTGCAGCATCTATTGCTTCTCTATAATCCACTTGCAGACCTTTTTTGGGAATGGGTGCCCAAAAAAAGACAGGTACTCCGGTAAAGTCTAATTTGATATACAATACATGGTTTCGCTCTGCATATTCGATTTTTCCTTCTGTACCCCATATCATCATATTTGCAAAAGATAAATCAGAACAATCTAATGCCCATGGTTTTGTATAACTTTCAATCAATGTTTTTGCTTCTAATGTAATCGGTTGAAATTGAAATGCTTTTGTATTTTTTATTTCTGTTTCTTTCATCAAACATTGTGCGCATGGCATATGCTTCGCCTCCATATTCCAAATATTATTTAATATTCATCTATGATAAAACAATTTTGCTTTGGTAGTAACTGATTCAATGTTTCAAATCCAACTTTATCATAAATTTCGACATAATCACGTTGTTCTTCTAATGTAACATACCCTACTAATACCTGCATCAAACGACCTGCTGGTATGGAAAAGGCTGGTTTCGATTGACTTTTGTTTCCATTTAATAGAAAACAACCATTATTTTCTGATACTACGTCATCTGTTACCAAAAAAGCGATATCTGATTGCAAATCCAATTGTTTTAACAATAATGGAAAATTGACCAATCCCATCACACCTTTTTGTTTGACTTCTTTTTGTGCAAAAGGAAAAGTAATTTTTGTTTTTGGCGGAAGTTTGGCAGAAAGAGAGAACTGTGGATATTGCGCCATAATTGCTTGCAATACCATTTTTACACTATCATCTGGTCCCACTGCTTCTACACATTGTATCTGTGTTTCTGTTGGATAATACCAAACATATGCCACAATATGGTCTTTCTCCAATGCCATACATTTGCCGCCATCTGCCGCATAATCTGCGCATTTTCTCAAAAAATCTTGCTTACTGCGCGCAACCATCCCGCTGTATGCCATCGCAAAAGATTGATAACATGGATATGCATTTTCCCATTGTTCTTCTGATAACAAAAAAGCTTGCACTTCTTGTTGTAACAAAGGGATATTGGATACTGTCAAATAGCACGCATCTGCAACTGGAAAATGTCCAAAAGAAAAATAACTATTTAAGACTGCTGGTGTATGCACTGCAACCGCAATTTCTTTTTTTCGTAACAGATTCATATCATAAGGAAATACCTGACCCATATAACCTTTTTTGCGATGGTTGGGATGTGTACAAACTCCACACATCATCGCACCAGATACTACATGATTTCGTATCCAAATATGATATGGGTATGCTTGCATACATGCGACAAACGTATTTTCTATTTCCAAGTAAACAGAATAGTCTGGCGCAAAACGGTTCTGGAAAAACCAATCACAGAACGCATCGCTATCACCAAAACATATCTGCCATAAATCATAAAACTTGTCGCGATCTGAAGATTTTGCTATATGCAACATACTTGTGGTAACCTCCTTATACTGTTTTTTATATGTTACACTAAAGTAAAAGAAAAGTCAAATAATAATCATTCTTATTTATGTGATATTTTTTCTATTCCGCATAGAATATTATGAAAATATATGCTATTTGCTTACAACTTTCACAGAAAAAGCAAAATCACAACACAATCCCCAAACAAAAAAGTGTTGTTTCGTTTTATTTTTCTGATAAAATTGGGCATAGTCACGAATCTAAAAGGAAGCTAATCATAAGGGGCTATCTTCTTCAGAAAACAAATATCGCTGGAATCCATGTAACACAATAGATTCCAGCGACCCTATTGGATTGAACTTGTTTTCTGATAAAGACACCCATCGCAGTTTCCCTTTTCAAAAATGAAAAAAGCAAGAAATAAGAAAAACAATGTTTTCTTTGGAGAACCTGCTTGCTCTTTTATTGATAAAAACGCTTCAATTCTTGATTGAGAATCTTCATCTCATAAGTTAAACTTTCTACTTGTTCTGATAAGCTGGATAAAGCAAAATTTGCACTTTCCAATTTTTCACGCAATGTAATATTTTCTTCTGCCATCGTTTGTATCTGCTGTTTTTGTGCTTCTATTTGTTCTTGTGCTTCTTGTAATTGACGATACAATTCCACTTTATCTTCTCCACCATATCCAGTCATTTGCATAGATGTTTCAAAAAAACTCACTGCATAATACCATTTTCCATTTTGCGAAATGGCACTTAACCAAACTTGCCGCAACAAATTCTGATCTGTTTTTGATAAAATGGTCTGTTCCATACGAATCGGCTTTTTTTCCTCTCGCAATTGTGCCAATTTGGTTTGTATCATTTGCATCAATGATTTTTCAATGCAGCAATTTAATTGTATATCTTTTGAAAACTTATTCAAATGTAAATAATCAAAAATTCGTTCTCCTGCAAATAGTATATGCATATTCTCATCCAGCAAAATTGTATTTTTGCAATGCACTGTAAAAAAACGTTGCATAATTTCTGGAAGTGGTAATGACTCTATGCCTGTTGCACCTTCAATTTTTGTAAAAACATCCATCAAATTATGTTCTGCACAGACATCTGGTTTTTTATAAAAAACGATGTCATTGGCTTCATCTTGTATAAATAATTGCGAAATATATTCTTTCTCCATATTGGGATGTGTGATCAAACCACCCATTGGCAATAAACTATAATAAAATTTTGAAAGTAATTTTTTTGAATATATTGGTCTTAAAACAGGTATCAAGCGTCTACAAACAATTAAATTCAAATTTGTAAATGGTGGATCATAAAAAATATTATGAATCGAAAATATAATCATATTGCGTATTTTGGGAATAATTTTCCAGCCCTGCGGCGTTGCGATAAAATATTTTTTTCGTAAATGCTTCGGTAAATGGGAAATACTTTCTTTTGTATAGATGCCCTGTGCTGCCGTTTCTACTTTCCATTTTTCTTCTATCGTAGAAGCAAAAATCCGTATTGGAATGTCTATTTGATGCTGTTCCAAATATTCCGCAATCAATATCGCAAAAGAATATACTTCTTCTCCGCTTCCGACATTCATAATCCAAATACGTAATGTCTGATTCAATTGTATCAATTTTGGCAACACTTGTTCATAAAAATAAGTATAGAATTGTATATCATCAAAAAAAGCAGAAGGGGAAACTTGTAAATAGCGTAAAAACTTTTCTCGTTCCATTTGAGAGAAAGAAAGCAGGCGCATATATGCCGGCATTGTACAACATCGACTTCGTTCCATACATTGTCGAATTGCTTGATAAATGCTGGTCGGTTGGTATGGCATCAAATCCACATGCATCCATTCTCTGCTCAGTACCAGCCATTCTTCGTACATATTGTCTTGTTGTTCCAATTCCATAAATTTTGTATTTAATTCTGCAACATTAGAACTCGTCAATTGATCTACTGTAATATCTAACAAGGCAGCAATTTTCATAATGTTCTTTGTAGATGGTTGTGCTTGTCCATTTTCCCATCTAGAAATTGCTTGTCGGCTAACGCCCAATTGCTCCGCCATAAAGTCCTGCGATAAATGCTTTTGTTTTCGTGCAAGTCGTATTCGATTAGCTAACTCCATAATATGATTACCTCCCCAACCGTACTTTTATCTATTTGCAACCAATTGCAACAAATGTAGTTTATACAAAAAACTGTATGATTTATCCATTTTATAACTATCTTTTGATTGCATATACAAAGTATTCCAATATACAACAACACTGTTTTCCACAGAAATTGTGAAAAACAGTGTTGTTTCTACTTTCCGTTTTGTCGTTTTAATATTTATCACCAAAATCTGCAACTTTTTCATTCTGCACTGGTTGATTCATACTATACAATGATGTATCTGGTGCAGTGGTGTTTTGTTCTGGTGCATTTTGTTTTGTTGGTGTTTCCATTTTTGATGGTGTCCAATCAGATTGCATTGTGTGATATGTTGCGGTATTATTTTCAGTTGTACGCCTATCAGCTGTATTGTTATCAATGACTTTTAAACGATTACTTACATGGGCATCATCTGCAAATTGGAATGTACTAATCAATTCTTTCAACATTTCAGCTTGTGTAGACAATTCTGCACTGGTTGCTGCACTTTCTTCTGCTGTAGCAGAAGTTGCCTGTACCGCCAATGCAATTTGGTCTACCCCAATAGTCGCCTGCGCCAAAGAAGTCGCTTGCTCTTCAGAAGAAACGGCAATTTCTTGTACCAGCTGGGCTGCACCTGCAACACTGCCTACTACTTGTTCCATGGTTGTTGCGGTATCATCTGCGATCATTGCGCCGCGTTCTACCGCCTGCACAGATTCTTCAATCAAAGTCGTTGTGCTTCTTGCTGCTTCTGCGGATTTTTGTGCCAAATTACGCACCTCATCGGCAACCACAGCAAAGCCTTTCCCTGCGGAACCTGCACGCGCCGCCTCAACAGCTGCATTCAATGCCAATATATTGGTTTGGAAGGCAATATCTTCGATCGCTTTGATAATATGGTCAATTTTTTGAGATGTAGTATGAATATCACCCATCGCACGAATCATCTGTTGCATCTGCTCATTGCTCTTTGCTACTTCATCATTGGCAGCCTGCATTTTTTCTTTCGCTTGTAACGCACTATTTGCATTTTGTGTTACATTTTCAGAAATTTGGTCAATAGTTGCTGTTAATTCTTGAATTGCGCTTGCTTGTTCTGTTGCACCTTGGCTCAATGCCTGTGCCCCTTTTGCCACTTGATCGGAACCATCAGAAACTTGTTCTGCTGCTGCATTGATTCGTTTTACAGTATTGGTCAAATCAATCATAATGGTATATGTCAATTCTGCCAAACTTGCATATACCCCTGTATACATTTTATCATTTGCACTGGTTTTAGTAAAATCCCCTTTTGCAATAGATGCCAAACCATAATCCAAGTCTTTGATAATAAAAGATAGCTTTTCCACTGTCTGACGAATATTATTCGCCAAAGACCCCATTTCGTCATTAGACTCATATGTAATGACTACAGAATCCAATTCACCTTGTGAAACCAAACGCATTGCTTGATCAATTTCTTTTAAAGGTTTACTTACAGAACGTGTCAAAACCATAATTGCCAAACCCGAAATTACAATCGCTATAATAAATGCCAATATAATCAAAAGCATAATACGCAATTGCGTACGATGTGCCTGATCATAAACCGATTGAATACTTGCACCTATATTGCCATATACCTCTGCAATCAAATCAGCTGCCTGATCACATAATGGAGCATAGGAATTTGCATAGATTTCATATGCTTCTTTGTTCCATAATTCTGTTTCATTTTTTGATATACTCATGATTTGATTCATATAGATATCCGCTTCTTGCATATAACTGCGAATTTTTTGGATTTCTGCCTGATTTTCTGGCAGAAACGCTTCCAAAGTATCTAGTGAATCATTTAAAGCAGCACGATCTTCTTCCAAAGAAGCTTTGATTGTATCGTACTCACTTTGAGATATTGGCACGGTAGCATTCAATAAATATCTACGTATCGAGATAATATTTCCACGTGCTCTCCAAGTTTCGTCTACAACAGGCAATGCCTTACTTGTATACTCATCATTGATGTTGCTCGAGTAATTCAAACTCGACAAAGAAGCTACTCCTACTAATAATAGCATTGCTAAAATCAAACCGAAGCAGCTAAACAATTTTGTACGCAAATTCCAGTTTTTCATGTAACTTTGCTCCCCCTTACCATTAAGCCTCTCTTAGATTTACATTCGCGCGCAAGTATGATGCGTATTGCCCACCCGACTACAAACATTACACATTTACCCCGCCAACGTAACTTTATCTATTTTATCATTTCAGTTTTCCTGTTTCCAGCAACTTTATTTCACATTTTCCGCAATTATCAGTTGCTTTTTTTCAAATTGTAAGAAAAATGTTCCAAATCTTCTGGCAAAATCAAATGTTTTTTGCTATCTGCTTCTGTAATTTGACGTACAGGGCGACAAGGATTGCCATATGCCAAACAATGGTCAGGAATATCATGTGTCACAACGCTGCCCGCTCCAATCACAGAATGGCTGCCAATATGTACGCCGCCTACGACTACAGTGTTACATGCAATCCAAACGCAATCCCCAATATGTATTTCTTCTGCATATTCTGCCATGGTTGTGCGTCCCTGTGCATCCAAGCCCATACGTTCTTGTGCCAAGAGCGGATGCGACGTTGCCATCAAAGAAACATTGGGTCCAAAACAAACATGATCCCCAATATAAATCCTTGCATCGTCCATAACGGTTAAGTTAAAGTTTGCAAAAAAGTTTTCTCCAATCATCGTATGGCAACCATAATTAAATTGAATAGGACCTTGAAAATAAAATACGTTGCCAATCTTTCCAATCATCTGTCGGATAACATCTTGTCGTTGTGGGTCGTATTCGTCCATTGCATTATATTTTTGACATAAAATATGTGCCTTATGTTTGATTTCTTTTAATTCTTGACATCTTGGATCGAACATTTTGCCCGCAAATATTTTTTCTTCCTCACGCATAGCAATCCCACACTTTCCATTTTGTATATTTTATCACATTTCTATCAGAATAAAACCGTATCAAAAAGAAATATCCCTGTCTGCTTGATACGGTTTCATTTATGAAGCATATTCTATTTTCGTTTTTCCAGACACAGTTCTTTTGCCGCTGCCAACGTTGTATCGGTAATATTTTCGCCACCCATTAAACGAGCAATCTCCATACAAGATGTTTCTTCGTCTAATTCTTCCACCATAGTAACAGTTCGACCATGATCTACATGCTTTTCGATGCGGTAATGATTGTCTGCCATTGCCGCAATTTGTGGCAAATGTGTAATACATAAAATTTGTCGTTTTTTTGCAAGTACATGCATTTTTTCTCCGACTTTTCTTGCCGTTTTTCCGCTGACACCTGTATCAATTTCATCAAACACAAAAGTACCAATTTCATCTGCGTCTACTAAAACAGTTTTTAATGCTAACATCACACGTGACATTTCCCCACCAGATGCAATTTTGGACAAGGGTTTTAAATCCTCTCCTGCATTTGGTGAAATTAGAAATTCCACTAGATCCGTACCATCTATATGAAATTGTTTTCGGTTTTGTATTGAAATCAAAAATTTCGCTTGGGGCATTTGCATATCATGCAATGCTTCTTCCACTTGCGCTTGTACTTGTTCTGCTGTACTTTTTCTAATTTTCGATATTTTTTGTGCCAAGGTTTCCATCTGTAAACATAACTGCTGTATGTTTTGTTCTAATTCTGCAACCTTTTCTTCACTATTTTCCAACAGTTCCAATTCTGCACAAACTTTATCATAAAATGCCAATACTGCAGAAATACTGCCGCCATATTTTCGCTTTAAGCGATAAATCGTTTGCAATCGTTCTTCAATATTTTGCAGTGCATCTGGATCTGCTTCCAATTCCTGTGTATAATGTTTCCAATCCCTTGCAGCATCTTCTATCTGCATATACAAACTATCCATACGTTCTAGCAAGGGCTGCAATGTATCATCTAATTCCACAACTTCTTGCAACATCTGCACTGCTTCGCCTAAGCCATCACAAATAGATGCCTGTTCCATACTGCCTTCGTATAGCAAATTTACGCCTTGCATAGACAGACGCATACGTTTTTCTACACTGCTGAAACGTCTTTTTTGTTGCAAAAGTTCTTCTTCTTCGCCTTCATAAAGTGCCGCTTCTGCAATTTCATCGCATTGGAAACGCAAAATATCCAAACGCTGCGCACGATCTCCCTCTGAGCCGCAAAGCATCTGCAATTGTTTTTGCATTTGTTTCTTTTCTGCATAGCATTGTTGATATTCCTGCAAAATCGGTGTAATCTTATCTCCACAAAAGCGATCTAATAATGTAATATGTTTTGCGGGATTGAGCAATGACTGATGTTCATGTTGCCCATAAATATCCAATAATTCTTCTGCTAATTCTTTTAACATACCAGCAGTTGTCATACTACCATTGATTCGCGCCATTGTGCGACCGCTTGCCTGCATGGTGCGTTGTATCAATACAGAGCCATCTGTTTCCACAGGAATGCCATGTTCCTCTAAAAATAGAGATACTTTTTCATTTTTTGTCACAAACAAAGCCTCTACCACAGCTGAGGATTCATTTTTTCTTAAAAAATCTTTGCTTTCTTTTCCACCCAATGCGAAATGCAAAGAATCTATGACCATAGATTTTCCGGCACCTGTTTCCCCAGTCAATATATTGAGTCCACGTCCAAAATGCAAGGCACATTCTTGAATCAATGCAACATTTTTGATATGCAAATGTTCCAGCACAAATCATTCCCCATTTCTATGCACTATGAATGATATGATATAGCTTTTCGATAATCATTGCCGCTTGATTGTGTGAGCGCACCACGCAAAATACAGTATCGTCCCCCGCAATGGTACCTAATATTTCTGCATTTTGCATATTATCCAAAGCGACTGCAACCGCCATACCCATACCTTCTAATGTTTTTATCACAATCATATTTTGTGCATAATCCATTTTCACAACTGCTTCTTTGAACACACGTGTCAAACGTTCTGTGATTTCTGTATCATTGCCAGAAATCACAGAATATTTTTGTTTTCCGCGTTCTGTTGCGATTTTTGTCAATTTCATTTCTCGAATATCTCTGGATACAGTTGCTTGTGTTACCATAAAACCTTCTTCACAGAGTTTCTGGGCAAGTTCGTCCTGCGTTTCAATATCGTATTTTTCAATCAATTCCAATATTTTTGCATGTCTGGCAATTTTCACGCGCGTCACAACCTTTCTGCTTTTTCTCATTCAAAGTATTTATCATTTCCATTATAAAATGGTCATTCAGATTTTCTACTTTCCTCATCTATCTACTCAATTTATGGCGCAAAACATCATAAAAGCTTTGTGGATTGATTTTGATAATCGAAGTAAATTCCTTGGCTTTTTTGATTTGCACCACTTTTTTTCCTGTTAATGTCCAGGCATCTTGTCCATCGGCGCTCACAGTAAAATCTGCGTCTTCTCTTGGTTTGATTTCCACTGTTACCACATCATCTGCTGACACCACAATCGACCGACTGGTCAATGTGTGTGCCGAAATTGGTGTAATTGCGATAATCTGGGCATCTGCTTTTAAGACAGGTCCACCTGCAGAAAGGTTGTATGCAGTAGAACCTGTTGGGGTACAGATGATGACACCATCTGCACGCAAAGTATCTACATATTCATCATTGACATAGATATTAAATTCCAATATTTTATACAACAAACCTCTTGTAATACAAATATCGTTCAATGCTAAGATTCCATCAATCCTTTTGGTTTCGGTAGCAATGCAGGCTTGTAACATCATACGTCGTTCTAGTTTATACTGTCCTGCCAACACATGGTCAATGGCATCTTCTGCATGATTTTTTTCCTCAGCGGTCAAAAATCCCAAAGTGCCTAAATTGATACCCAATATAGGTGTTGCATATGGTGCAGATTTTCTGCCCACGCCAAGCAATGTACCATCGCCGCCTAATGAAATCAACAAGTCAGATTCACGATATAACGCTTCTTCCTCTTGTGCATATTGGGGCATATTCAAACTTTCAGCAATTGGTTTTGTCAATCTTGGAATACAGTCCTTTTGCTGCAAATATTGTATCATTCGCTTTGTAACCGCCAATCCTTTATCTTTATCCTGATTGGGAATAATACCTATTTTTTTCATACTTTCGCCCCCATCATACTATACTTTATAGGACCTCATGCGATTGTTGTGCAATCTTTGTAATCCATGTATGAACTTCTTCTTTTGTTGCGCCTTCTTGTTGTTTGTCTAAAAAAATCAGATATTCTATATTGCCTTTGGGACCTTTGATTGGAGAAAAATCCAATCCCATTACACCCAAATGATTTTGCATTGCAAAATCTACTATCATTTCAATGACTTCTTGGTGTACGGCTATATCTCGTACCACACCATTTTTCCCTACTTTTTCTCTACCTGCTTCAAATTGTGGTTTGATTAAACATACTAACTGTCCTGCTGGCTGCATAATTTGCAATACTGCCGGCAATACCTTTGTCAAAGATATAAAAGATACATCAATCGAAGCAAAGTCCGCCAATTCTGGTACTTGTTCCTGTGTCACATAACGCACATTTGTTTTTTCCAAACAAACCACACGCGCATCATTCCGCAGTTTCCAAGCCAACTGACCATATCCAACATCAATTGCATACACCTTCTTGGCGCCATTTTGCAGCATACAATCTGTAAAACCTCCGGTAGATGCACCAATGTCTAAACAGATTTTATCTTGTAATGTAATCGGGAATACTTCCATTGCTTTTTCTAATTTATATCCACCACGACTGACATATTTCATACTTGCATTTTTGACAATGATTTCTGCGGTCACAGGCACTTTTGTTCCTGCTTTGTCCTCTTTCACGCCATCTACATATACTTCGCCAGCCATAATATACGCCTTTGCCTGCTCTCTGCCTGATGCTAGCCCCTGCTGCACCAAAAGAACATCTAAACGTTCCTTTTCCACTTTTTCTGCCATTTTTTATTCTCCCAATGTGTTTCGAATCGTTTGGTAAATTCCTTTTCCTGACAATCCATATTTTTCAAACAATTGCGCTTGTGTACCTTGTGTAATATATTCTGTTGGAAATGCAAGATTTTTTACATGCACCAAATCTTCTTTGTCGCTATAAAATTCTAATACAGCGGAACCAAAGCCACCAGCACGCACATTATCTTCCACTGTAAAGATATACTTACTACGCCTTGCAACATCTTCTAAAATTTCTGTATCCAAAGGTGTAATAAAACGAATATTTACCAAAGACGGATTTTTTCCATCTTTGCGCAAAAGTTCCACAGCTTCATATGCCGCATCTAGCATATGACCTTCTGCTAAAATCGCAATTTCTTCACCCTTTGCAATCCATTCTGCTTTTCCCATTGTGATTGGCAAACGATGCATTTCAAAATTTTCCGAAGCAGTACCACGTGGGTAACGCACTGCCACTGGACCAGTACAGCCATTGACTGCAAATTCCAACATTTCCGCCAATTCCCAATCATTTTTGGGTGACAATACTGTCATATTGGGAATATGCCGCAAATAGGATAAATCAAACACACCTTGATGTGTTTCCCCATCTGCCCCTACTATGCCTGCACGGTCAATGGCAAATACGACATGCAGATTTTCCATACATACATCATGTACAATTTGGTCATATGCCCTTTGCAAAAAGGAAGAATATACTGCAAAAACAGGAATCATGCCTTGACTCGCCAAACCTGCGGCAAATGTAGTGCCATGTTGTTCCGCAATTGCCACATCAAAAAAGCGTTTTGGAAATTCACGTTTAAAACCTTCTAAGCCTGTACCACTGCACATTGCGGCTGTAATCGCCACTACTTTTGGGTTATGCTTTGCAATTTCTACAATTTTCTTTCCAAACACATCAGACCATGTTGGTTTTCTGCTTTTGGATAAAGCCTCACCCGTTCTTAAATCGAATGGACTGACACCATGATAATCCCAAGGTCGTTCTTCTGCATATGGATAGCCTTTGCCTTTTTCTGTTTTCACATGAATCAATAAAGGACCATGCATTTGTTGTACATTGCGGAACAAGTCTATCAATTCGTTCAAATCATGCCCATCGACTGGTCCAATATATTTAAAACCCATGCTTTCAAATACAGCGCCTTCCAAAAGCAACAATTTTGCACTGTCACGCACTTTTTCCAATACGAAGTACGCCGGTTTACCCAAAACGGGCACTGTATCACGAAATTGTTTGAAGTTATCTTTCAAAGCCTGATAGCGGTTACTGGTACGCAATGCATTGAAATGTTTGCTGATTGCGCCAACATTTGTATCAATCGACATTTGATTATCATTCAATACAACAATCAAATCTGAATTTTCTCTGCCAGCATTATTCAATGCCTCATACGCCAAACCACCCGTCATAGAACCATCGCCAATGACCGCTACTACATGATTTCGTTTTCCTTTCAAATCACGCGCCTTTGCAATACCTAAGGCAGCAGAAATTGAAGTAGAACTATGACCTGCTGCAAAAGCATCATATGCGCTTTCATGGGGTTTGGGAAAACCGCTCAATCCATTCATTTGACGCAAAGAAGAAAAATCTTTTTTTCGTCCTGTCAAAATTTTGTGAATGTATGCTTGATGCCCTACGTCCCAAACAATTTTGTCTTGCGGCAAGTGGAAACAATATTCCAATGCCACAGTCAACTCAACCACACCTAAATTAGATGCCAAATGTCCACCTGTTTTGGAAACACTACGCAGCAAAAAACGACGGAT
Organism: uncultured Lachnospiraceae bacterium; assembly: GCA_944384295.1. Lineage (GTDB taxonomy): Bacteria > Bacillota > Clostridia > Lachnospirales > Anaerotignaceae > Anaerotignum. The sequence continues at coordinate 119,490 of CALWSU010000001.1, forward strand.
TTCTTTACATAATTGTTCCATCTGGGAGATATTCAATTTTTTTAAGTCATCTGGAGACTGTATCTGCTCTAACCAACTACTCACACCATTCACCTACCTTCAAAATTAAATTTTTCTATCGCATTATACCAGCCAACCAACAACTCCCCCTAAGATTGCGCCTACCAATACTTCTAATGGCGTATGACCTAACAATTCTTTTACCTTATCAAAATTTGGCAGTTTATGGTGTTCAATCAAATAATTCAAGATTTCCGCTTGTTTTCCTGCTGCGCGTCGAATCCCTGCCGCATCGTACATGACAACACAAGAAAATATCAACGAAATGGCAAATAATGCAGAATCTAAACCATAATATTTTCCGATACTTGCTGTCAATGCCATTACCAAGGAAGAATGTGAACTCGGCATACCACCAGTACCAACCAATCTTGTCGCATCAAATTTACGTTGTGTTACGATAGGACGAATGGTTTTAAATCCTTGTGCAATTGCCCATGCTATGATTGCCGCCCAAAATGGTCTATTGTCTAATAACGATGAAAACACCATACAATCATCTACTTTCTTTCCCAAATATTAAAAATATTAAAAATATTAATATGTTCTTTGTAATAAATACTTTGTCAATGCTTGTAAAAATGCTCCTTTTTCCCCTAATTGTTCCAACAATTCTACAGCCTGCTGTGTCAATTGTGCTGCAATTTCTCTTGATTTTTCGATACCATATAAAGTGACATATGTGGTTTTTTGATTTTTTTCATCACTATGAATTGGTTTCCCCAATTCTGCTTCTGTTGCAGTCACATCTAAAATATCATCTAAGATTTGAAATGCTACACCAATTTTCTCACCTGCAAGCCCGAACAGCGCAATCATTTTTTCATCTGCGCCACCAACCGCCGCGCCTGCTTCCAAAGCACCACGAATCATAGCTGCTGTTTTATGCACATGGATAAAATCTAATGTTTGCGCATCTAAAGGTTTGCCTTCCATATAGACATCTACTGCCTGTCCTGTCAACATACCATCTACGCCTGCACCTTTTGCAATGGCAAGCATTGCACCTGTTGTGCGTTTGTTGGGCTCTTGAAAACATGCCTGTGCCATGGTTTGCATGGCATGATGCAATAAGCCATCTCCCGCCAAAATTGCGATATCCTCACCATATACTTTGTGATTGGTAGGACGATTACGCCGCATATCATCATTATCCATTGCTGGCAAATCATCATGAATCAAAGAATAGGTATGTATCATTTCAATTGCACACGCAAACGGCATTGCTTGCTTTCTATCTCCGCCCACTGCTTCACAAGCCGCCAAAACCATAACAGGACGCAAGCGTTTTCCGCCCGCAAACAGGCTATAGCGCATCGCGTCAAAAATGACAGGGGGAAACGTTTCTTGTTTCGGCATATATTCTTCTAATGCGGTTTCCACTTCCTGAATGCATACCTGCATGCTTTGTTTCCAATCCATTTAAGATTCCTCCTCTATAAAAGGTGTTTCTTCCCAGATACCTGCCTGTTTTTGCAACAACATCACGCTGCCTTCTGCCGCTGCTAATTTTTCTTTGCAGACTGCCATCAATGCCAAACCATCTTGATAGAGTTTCAAGGCTTCCTCTAATGTGATTTCTTCCGTTTCCAGACGTGTAACAATCTGCTCTAATTGCGTCATAGCGTCTTCAAATGTGACTTTTTTCTTCGCCATAGGAATTTACCACCTTTTCTATGATTTCTGCCTGCGCTTGTCCATCTTGGAAACGCAATGTCACAATATCTCCTCTTTCTATCTGTGCAACTGAAGCAACCACTCCACCTTTTTGATTTTCTGCCAAGAGGTATCCTCTATGCATCATAGACAAAGGCGAAGATGCTTCCAATCGTTTTTGTAAATGGTCGAAACGAGAAACAGACTGCTGCAAAATATGTTGCATATGCATCTGCATAGTTTGGTCATACTGCTTTAAAGTGGTATGCATTTGCTGCATACGCAAAAGCGGTTTTTGCATTGCGGCACTTTGGCATGCAAAGTCCAAACGTCGTCTTGCAGTATGCAATATGGTAGCCATCTCGCGTTCTAGCCTTTGATATAAGCGCAATACAGATTCTTTCCGGTCTGCTGCGGAAGATGTTGCCAATTCTGCCGCTGCTGACGGTGTAGGTGCACGCAGGTCTGCCACAAAATCTACAATTGTAAAATCTGTTTCATGTCCCACAGCGGAAATGACAGGAATTTCAGATGCAAACACAGCACGTGCTACGTTTTCTTCATTAAAACACCATAAATCTTCCATAGAACCGCCGCCACGTCCCAATATGATGACATCTGCTTTTCCCCAATCATTCGCCAATTTCAAAGAACGAACAATATCCTCCGCTGCTTGTTCCCCTTGTACCAATGTAGGAAAAACGGCAATCTGTACACTTGGGTCACGTCTTTTTACAATTTGTATAATATCACGCACTGCCGCACCCGTTGGGGAAGTCAACACAGCAATGCAAGACGGATTATTTGGTATCTCACGCTTAAAATCAGCATCAAACAGACCTTCTGCTTCCAATTGTTCTTTGCGCTGTTCAAATGCCAATTGTAAAGCACCTAACCCAACCGGCTCGATGCATTCTGCATACAATTGATACTGACCTGTTTTTTCATAAAGAGATACTCTGCCATATATAATTGCCTGCATACCATTTTCCGGCACAAAAGGCATCAGTTTTGCATCTTCTCGAAACATGACACAAGCAATCGCACCCACAGCATCTTTTAATGTAAAATAATAATGTCCGGAATGATGCGCCTTAAAATTAGAGATTTCTCCACGCACCAAAAGACTGCTCAGTATAAAATCATTTTCCAATAAATTTTTAATATATCGATTGATTTGTCCAACTGTAAAAATCTTTGGTTCAATCATAATAAATCTATCCTTTATGCAGAGGCGATTTTTCCAAGTACACCATTGATAAAGGCTGGTGCTTCATCTGAGCTAAATTTCTTTGCCAATTCTACCGCCTCATTGATAATGACACCCACCGGTGCTTCTTGACTATATTTGAGTTCATACACTGCCAAGCGTAAAATAGTAACATCTACACGATTCATACGTTGTGTATCCCAACCTTTTGCGAATCGGTTAATCCATGCATCAATTTCTTCTAAATGTTGCTGTGTACCTTCCACCATAGACAGAATATAGGCTTTTTCTTCTTCTGTAATTGGTTCCTCTTGCTGCGCAAAAAAAACTTCTTTGGTTTGAATATGTTCCTGCGCTTCCAAAAAGCCCATCTGAAACAACAATTCTAGGGCATGTTTTCTCGCACTTCTTCGACTCATAACTTTCCTCCATACTTTTGTATCACATTCGCAATCAGCAGTTTTTGCATGCAAGTTCCCCATAAGAAACCACCTATTTTTTTGATGCTTTTCTTATGGGGAACTGCATGTGCATATTACATATTACATATTACATATTATATATCACATATCACATAAGAAAAGGATATTGGAAAACCAAATTTTTTTGGATTCATAGATTTCTTGATTTTTCTTTTCCAAGCAAAATTAGGGTTTGCTGGAACTTTTTTCTATTTTATTCTTCCTCATGTGTGACTTCTTTTTCCTTTACAATACCACTGACTGTAACATTGACTACCGGCACAGTAAGACCTGTCATTGTTTCCACTGCATTTTTGACTCTTTTTTGCACTTCTTCTGCCACTTGTTGCACCTTGGTACCAAAATTTACAATAATATCTATATCCAGCAATACTTCATTCGCATCATTTGTAATCTGCACACATTTTGTCTGCGCTTTTTTGCCAATCAAGTCTACAAAGCCTTTTCCATTGCCTGTGCCTTCTGTCACACCCTCTACTTCCAGTGCTGCTGTAACAGCAATCACAGCGATGACTTCATCTGCAATTTGAATTTGACCATGTGCTGTTTTGTTTTCTGTCATTGCACAACCTCCCATCTATTTTATACATCATTCTATACATACATTGCGATTTTCATACATCGACCTATATACCAAATTCTCAAAATCAACACATCAAAAACAATATCTTGTTTTTCTATGATAAATCCGCCATTTTATCCATTGCATTTGGTATATTCTATATAGTTAGTATATCAGAAAAAATATGGTAATGCAATAAATATACATCATACACTGCATATTTTATGCGCATATTTATAGATACACATCTCATTCCATGCAAACTTAAAACTATTCTATCAAGCAGTTTCTAAAATCTTCATACAAAATTCTTTCATTTTTCATACAATCTGATTGGGATTTTCTGGAAAATGGTTGTCTAAAATAAATTGTATAAGAATTTGCACTGGTGGGAAATCGTGGGAAATGGTATGAAATTTTTTGCAAAAAAGTCACACACTAAAAAACCTTATGTTTATTGGATTTTTCTTGATTGCCATCGTAGCACAAATACAATTTCCTATCATCAAAAACAACAAAAAAAATCCCGCAAACATTGATTTCTCAATATTTACGGGAAAATCTCGCTTATACCGCATATTCAAGTAGAAAATGCGGCTGGTGGGACTCGAACCCACACGGTATCACTACCGCCAGATTTTGAGTCTGGTGCGTCTGCCAGTTCCGCCACAGCCGCGAATCAACTTACTCAATTATATTATCACAACAAATAGAATTATGCAAGTCTTTTTTTCATTTTTTTCAAATTTTTTGAAACACTTTTTCTAAAAATCTTATCATAACAACAAATACACGTATTTTTCATATTATGATAGATTACCAACTATTGACTATAAAAATAGTAAATGCTATACTCTGCTTAGATTTATTTAGTGAACTGTAGTGTTCTGGTTCGCTACACAAGTAGCGCATTATAACAACATACTACAAGAACGATTCGTATCTATTTTACAATGAGATGAAAGGTTTTTTAAGAGGTGAGCCAAATGATAAATAGTATTCGCATGAATCATCACAACCCATTTCATTCTTTTACAAATCATTCTGACAGAATACAAAAACCACAAACAAACTCTTATGATTTCTCTATTTTTGGAGATACACAAAAACAGATGGTAGATGATGAATGTTATACTGGAGAAGATAGGATAGCGTCTCATGTTAGCATTAGCGGATCCGTTCATGTGAAATATGATGAAAGTTCCACAGAAGAAGATCCTGTTGTTTATATATGGGGAAAAGACTCCAACGGAAAGCCTTATGAATCAAAAGTCCATTTAAATGATATAAATCCCTATTACGCAACACCAGCAGAAATGATTGCCTTAAGCGCACATCTAGGTAAAATTGGAGAAAACATCCCAGGAAGTAATATGAACACAATAGGTCTTCTGGCATGTGGATTTGATGTCAATACAAAGACAAATTGTGTCAAATTTGCAGAAACATATATTGAAATGCAAAAGGTATGTCATAATACATCAGAAGTAAATGTATGTCAGCTACAATTAGAACGATTTATATTTTTTTATCAGCAAAATCAGCAAAATGATTTTTGGTTACAGGACAACGAAAAAAATGGTGCCGTATAATCGGAAATCAAAGACAATCCATAAAAACATATCGTATTTTCCGTTCTCCTATTACGCAAAAATAGGAGAACTTTTTTATTGCAAAAATAAAATTACCTGTAACAATTGAATCCTCAATTATCACAGGTAATTTCTTGCTTTTATAGCATATCATGCGGCTGGTGGGACTCGAACCCACACGGTATCACTACCGCCAGATTTTGAGTCTGGTGCGTCTGCCAGTTCCGCCACAGCCGCAAATCAACTTGCTTGTATATACTATCATATAAAATGAAATTATGCAAGACTTTTTTTCATTTTTTTGAATTTTTTTCAATTTTTTTCTATGCGGCTGTAAGTAGCCGAAAATATTTGATTCTTCTACACACAGCCGCCCTTTGTATCACAACCAAAATTCTGACTATCTCTTTATACAAATATATTTAGATGACCGCTTTTCTTGCCAAAATCACAAATACGCGCAGCATATCTTCTGACAAATTCAAATTGCCACTTTTATCACCAGACAATACGCCTTCTTCTACGAGTTTTTGAATCACATCTTTTCCATATGGCAAATCTTCGATTTTTTGATAGCGTTTCACTTGTTCCTCTTCCTCCTCGCTCTCTGGAATATATTTCACATCAAAAAAAGCACAAATTCCTTTGCAAATTCCTTCCGCACATAATTTACGATATTTTGTATTTCTCAACAGATTTGCTTCTTCCAAATTGGTCATAAATCCGCCTTCCACCAGAACGGCTGGCATATTGGTTTGTTTGAGCACATACAGCATATCACTTTCTTTGACGCCTCTATCTTTGCGTCCAATGGCTGCCACCAATGCCCGATGCACTGCACCTGCAAACGCTTTGCCTTTTGCATCACTTTTGCTATACACCCAGCTTTCTATGCCATTTGCTTGATTCCAGCCATTTCCTGCGGCATTTGCATGAATACTAACATAAGCGTCTGCCTTAGCATCATTGGCACGTTTGACACGTATAGATAATGAAGTATCTTCTTTCTCTGGTGCCACCATAAGCACCCGAAATCCACAACGACGTAGCATTTCCTCTAAAAATTGTGCCACAGCCACATTATACTCATTTTCCCGCATCACACTACCATCAGGAAAAGTTGGTGTACGTTTCCCTGCCGTTTCCATACCATGCCCATCATCTATTGCAATACAATACATATGATTTCACCTCCTTTGCTCTATACTATGCGGACTCGTCCCAATGTGCGCTTTTATTTCAAAAATTTTTGATTTGTTTTTCTAAAATACAGCCATCATTTGCTATATTTTCTCTGCGAAACACAGAAAGCAATATTCCAATCAAAAAAGCGTTTAGCCAAAAACATACGATACCATCAGAAACCAGAGGCAATAATTCCATAGACAATATCATAAAACCGAAATTATAAAATATGTAGCCTATCGTTTGAAACAATAATATGGTCCATATACAAGTGGCAGTTATTTTTGCATGACTACTTTTTTGGTTTCGTATTTTATGATATGACCAACAAAATAAGAATACAAATGCACATAGAATAAAAAATACAAATAATTTTCCTTTCACAAATGCCACCTTTGCCAAAAATAATTCTGCGCCGTATTCCTTACTTTGTATCACATATAATATTGTTGTACGCCATTTTCCTTTTGGTACTTCTCCCATTCCCAACCATTGGCTATTTTTCCATAATTCTTGTACCAATGCCGCAACATATCCACTATCATTTTCTTCTCCTGTCATGCGACCTACTGCCATATCAAACCGATAGCGCAAAACGAAAAACAGATACAAACACAACAATATCATACCTATTGCTGTCAAAACAAAAAAGAGTCGTTTTCCTTCCTTTTTTCCTATACCAAACCAATCACAAAAAACAGCTACACCCAAACTGCTCCATGCTGCCACACCATATAGCAAAACATATGATATGTGATCACACCAAAGCAAATACAGAAAAAACAAGCCAATAGATACAACACAAAGCAAAAATCCTTTCTTCTGCCTTTGATATCCCAAACCATATATTGCAAATTGTGCTATAGGCAATATCAATGCGAAATCATAATATGGTATCATACCATATCGCATAGCAAAATAAGGTTGTCCATTATGCTCATGATATAAAACAAAACTCAATCCCAAAACAAGAAATACCACCAAAACAAACCATTTTCCCATACTATATAGCACTGCGACATCTAAAAAATACGCCAAGAAAAACAAGCCAATTCCTACACCTGTCAATAAAAATAATGACTCAAACTCTACTATATCACTAAATAAGAAACGACTTACCAATCCAAAACCAAACAATAAAAAAACAGGAATCATGAGTTGCCATTGACATTTTGGTCTATGAATCTGGTCTAATGCCATTCCAACTTCTTTCCCCTCTCCCATTTCTAATACAGCGCATATTTCCGCTTCTTCGTCCTGCATACCTTGCTCCATAAAATCTTGCTTTTGACACAAAATATGATCTGTCAATTCCCATGCAACTGCTTTTCTTGCGGATTTACATTGAATTTGCTCACAAACTGTATGCACATATTGTTGCCCCATTTCAGAAAGTACATCTTTTGTCTGCTTCATAATCACCCTTCCCTTCTCCTTCTAATACATTTTGTATCGCTTGTGCATATTTTTTCCATTTTGCAGTTTGTTCTTGTAATTGTATTTTTCCTTGCTTTGTCAACTGATAATATTTTCGTATTCTTCCATCTGCCATTGCTTCATAAGTTTGTACCCAATTTTCTTTTTCCATATTGTGCAAAATAGGATATAATGTGCCTGCTTTGAGTTGAAACACTTCCTCCGAACGATTTGCCAAAGTTGCAATCATTTCATATCCATACATATCTTTTTCTTCCAATAATTTTAATAATAAAAGCGAAATTTGCACGCCTGCATTTTCTTTTGGCATGGTTTTACCTCCTCGTCTGATACCAATTTGTTTCATTTTGATTTGTAAATTTCACAATATACAAAAACATATATAGATTATATATATATCTTATGTCTATATCATATATATGTAATCTATATATGTCAATTGTTTTTCGCAAACAAAAAGGAAGTTTTCTCACATATATGAAAAAACTTCCTAATTCAAAATATTCAAATTTCTTGATATACACCCAATTTACGAAACCGTGCATATCTTTGTTCTGATAATTCTTTTCCTGAAAAACGTTCCATTTCTTGTATATCACTTAACAAACGTTTTTTCAAATCTTCACACATGACATCAAATGCATCAAAATTTTCTATGATTACATCTTCCGCAACGCCGAAACGTTTCATATCATCTGCTGTAATTTTCAAGCATTCTGCGGCATCTGCGGCTTTGCTTGCATCTTCCCATAATATGCTTGCACAGCCTTCTGGAGAGATTACAGAATATACCGCATTTTCTAACATATAAATTCTGTTTGCAACGGATAATCCCAATGCGCCGCCGCTACCGCCTTCCCCGATGACAATTGTAATAATGGGTGTTTCCATCCCCATCATTTGCATCAAGTTATCTGCAATGGCTTGCCCTTGTCCGCGTTCTTCTGCTTCTTCGCCACAATATGCGCCTGAAGTATCCACAAAACATACAATCGGTCTATGGAATTTCTCTGCCTGCTTCATCAAACGCAATGCCTTACGATAGCCTTCTGGCATTGGGCAACCAAAATTACAACGAATTCTTTCTTGCAAATCTCTACCACGTTCGATACCGATAAAAGTCACAGGTTTTCCGTCTAATTCTCCAATACCGCCTATGATAGCGGCATCGTCCGCATATTTACGGTCACCATGTAACTCTGTTCTTTCTGTGAACATGCCTTCGATATATGCGCGTGCAGTCGGGCGGTCTTGCGCTCTGGCTGCCAACAATTTTTCATATGCTGTCATCATACGCCCGCCCCCTTTCTATGCTGTTTCAACAATCTTTCTAATGTTGCACGCAATTCTGTTCTGGAAACAATCGCATCTACAAAACCACAATCTTGCAAAAATTCTGCACGTTGGAAATCATCAGGCAATTTCTTTTTTGTGGTCTGTTCAATCACACGACGTCCTGCAAATCCAATCAAAGCATTTGGTTCGGATAATATAATATCGCCCAACATTGCGAAACTAGCTGTCACGCCGCCGGTGGTAGGATCTGTCAATACTGTGATATATAAACCGCCTTTTTGGCTATGGAAATGTACTGCACCACTTGTTTTTGCCATTTGCATCAAAGATAATACACCTTCTTGCATTCTTGCGCCACCAGAAGCAGTAAAACCTACTACTGGTAAATCATGCTCTGTTGCATATTCAAACAAGCGTGTGATTTTTTCTCCTACCACGGAACCCATACTGCCCATCATGAATTGTGGGTCCATCACAAAGATTGCACAAGGTTGTTGACGAATGGTTGCTGTGCCACAAATCACACCTTCTTCTTGTCCAGAAGCCAATCTTGCAGATTCTATTTTATTGGCATATCCTGGAAAATGCAAAGGGTTTTCTGTCTGCAAATGCATTGGAATTTCCTGAAAACTGCCTTTATCACAAACTGTCTTGATACGTGTACGCGCGCTGATACGATAATGATGGCCACATACAGGACACACCATTTTATTTTTTGCTACAGAACGTTTTGTATCAATGGCTTTACAAATGGGACAACGTATTTTTTCTTCTACCTCTGGTGTAATGCCGCCGCTTTCCAGCACATTTCTTGATTTTCGGAACATACCAACAATATTATTCAAGTTCTGTGCCTCCTTCCGCTAACAATTCGGGTAAAATCAATGTATCATATTCGCCTTTTTGGAATCTTGCATTTCTGACCAAACGCAACTGGTCTTCGATATTGGTTTGAATCCCATGAATGACCATTTCACATAATGCTGCTTCCATTTTACGAATTGTATCTTCTCTTGTTTTTGCATAAACAATCAATTTCCCAATCATAGAATCATAAAATGGTACAATCAAACAATCTTGCACCAAAGCAGTATCAAAATGTACACGAGAACCACCTGGTACATGCAGAAAATCTACTTGTCCTGTGCTTTTTGCATTGATACGACATTCCATAGAATGCCCATGCAAATGAATATCGTCTTGTGTAAAATCCAATGGAATCTGGCAAGCAATACGGATTTGCCATTTTACAATATCCACATCACTAATTTCTTCTGTGATTGGGTGTTCTACCTGTAAACGTGTATTCATTTCGATAAAATAAAATTGTCCGTCTGGAGCAAGCAAAAATTCCACCGTTCCCGCATTGACATAATTTGCCGCTTTTGCCGCTTTGACGGCTGCCTGCATCATTTTTTGACGAATTTCTTCTGTCATAACAGGGCAAGGCGTTTCTTCCAATACTTTTTGTTTATTCAGCTGCAAAGAGCAATCTCTTTCCCCCAAACAAACAATATTACCAAATGCATCTGCCAAGACCTGCATCTCTACATGGCGTACAGATGTCAAATATTTTTCTAAAAATACATCGCCATTTCCAAAGGCGTTTTTGGCTTCTTCAGAAGCCGCCAAAAATGCCGCTTCCAAATCCGCTTCTTTTTCTACCACACGAATGCCTTTTCCGCCGCCGCCAGCAGTTGCCTTTACCAAGATTGGATAGCCGATTTCTGCTGCCAGTCGTTTTGCTTCTGCGGCATCTTTGAGTATTTCTGTCCCTGGAACCACAGGCACGCCGATTTCTTTCATCAATTGGCGGGAATTATCTTTGTCACCCATTGCGCGCAATACATGACTATCTGGACCAATAAATATAATACCTTTTTCTTCACACAATGCTGCAAATTCTGGATTTTCAGACAAAAAACCATATCCTGGGTGAATGGCTTCTGCATTCGATGCCAAAGCCGCACTAATGATATTTTTTTGATTCAAATAACTTTCTGTTGCAGCATTTCCACCAATACAAATACGTTCATCTGCCAATGCCACAGGCAAAGAATTTTGGTCTGCTTCCGAATAGACAGCAACTGTTTCGATACCCATTTCTTTACATGCGCGAATGATGCGTACTGCTACTTCCCCTCTATTTGCAATGAGAATTTTTGAAAACATATCCCTTACTCCTTCATGAGTGCAAAAGAAAATTCTGCACTCACACATAATTTCCCGTTTACATAGCCTTTGCCGCTTGCCCAGTAAAATGGTCCTTTGTGCTTAATCAATGTACACTCTGTTTCCAAAACATCGCCTGGACGTACACTATTTTTAAATCGCACTTTATCCAACCCTGTAAAATACGGCGTTGCGCCTTCTGCTGTTTCAGACAGCAACACACAGGTAGACTGTCCTAAAATTTCACAGAGAATGACACCAGGCACAACGGGATTACCAGGAAAATGTCCCTGCAAAAACCACTCGTCTGGACGAATGGTTTTTTTACCATATGCCACACCATCACGTAGTTCGGCTTCATCTACCAAAAGCATATTGTCACGATGCGGCAATATTTTTTTTAATTCTTCCTGATTCATGGTTTATCGCCTTCTTTCCAAAATCAATCCTCACGAATACGGAATAATACCTGACCATATTCGACAATTTGCGCATTTCCTACACAAATTTCTTCGATAGTACCATTGCAGTCTGCTGCAATCTCGTTAAACATTTTCATAGATTCTACAATACATATCGTATCACCTGCGGATACATGGTCGCCTACTGCAACATAGGGTGCCGCATCGCTTTGGGGTGCAAGATATACTGTACCCACCAATGGTGTCTTTTGTTCATACAAATCGTCTTCCACATTGACACTTGGTTCTTCCACAACTGGCGCAGGTGGTGTATTGGTGATTGGCGACGCTGCTGGTGCTGCTGGTGCAGCCGGCAAAACAGCCACAGGTGTGGTTGATGCCGCTTCCAATACGATATGCAAATCATCTTGTTTATAATCCAGTTTGGTCAAACCATTTTGTTTCATGATATTTGCCAATTCTGCGATTTTTTTTGTATCCATTTGCATCACCCTCTATATTTTTTAAATGCTACACAAGCATTATGTCCACCAAATCCCAAAGAAGTGGATAATACTGCTTCCAATTCTGCTGCTTCTGCAACGTTTGGTGTATAATGCAAATCACATGCTTCGTCTTGCTCTAACAAATTAATGGTAGGTGGTACCAAATCATGTGTCAATGCACAAATTGCTGCAATTGCTTCGGCAGCGCCTGCCGCACCTAACATATGTCCTGTCATAGATTTTGTAGAGCTGATATGCACTTTTTGTGCATTGGTTTCGCCCAATGCATTACGAATGGCATTTGTTTCTGTTTTGTCATTCAAAGCTGTACCTGTACCATGTGCATTGATATAAATTTTTTCACATGGAACATCTTGTACATTTTCCATAGCATCTTGAATTGCCTTTGCGCTTGCAATGGCTTTTTCATCTGGTGCTGTCACATGATGTGCGTCACAAGTAGAGCCATAGCCACACATTTCGGCATAGATTTTGGCACCTCTCGCTTTCGCATGCTCATATTCTTCCAAAATCAATGTGCCTGCACCTTCTCCCATCACAAAACCGCCTCTGCGTTTGTCAAAAGGTAAAGATGCTGCATTCACATCTTCTGAAGGGCTCAATGCCATACATGCACCAAATCCAGCAATGGCTAAAGGTGTAATAGCTGCCTCACTACCACCACAAATTGCCGCTGTTGCATAGCCATGCAATATCGCGCGATATGCTTCACCAATACAAGTTGTGCCTGTTGCACAAGCAGTAGTGGCAGATACACATGCACCTTGCGCATTAAATTTGATTGCGATATTGCCTGCTGCAATATTGCTAATCATTTTTGGAATGAATAAAGGAGAAACGCGTCTTGCGCCTTTCTCTAATAAAGTCTGATAAGAATCTGCAAATGTTTCAAAACCACCAATACCACTACCAAAATATACTGCCAAGTCTTCTGGTGCAATATTTTCTCCTGTCTGCAATCCGCTGTCTGCCATTGCTTCCGTAGCAGCTGCCAATGCATATTGTGTAAAACGGTCTAATTTCTTTGCGGACAACTTATCCATACAACATAAAGGATCAAAGCCCTTTACTTCTGCCGCCAATTTATATTTTGATTCTGATACATCAAAACGGCTGATTTTATCAATACCGTTTGTACCATTTTTTAATCCTTCCCAAAATGCTGGAACAGTATTACCAATTGGTGTCACTGCACCCATACCTGTTACTACAACTCTTCTCATAAAGTACCTCCTACATGGCCAGACCACCATCAATACGAATCACTTCACCCGTAATATAGTCGGACTGGTCGCTTGCCAAAAATAATGCCAATTTGGCAATATCTTCGGGCTGTGCAAATCTCTTCATTGGAATATGATCTACCAAAGCATTATTTTCTGATAGATTTTCTGTCATATCTGTGGCAACAAAACCAGGTGCAATTGCATTGCAACACACATTACGGCTTGCCAATTCTTTTGCTACAGATTTTGTCAATCCAACCAAACCTGCTTTGGAAGCGGAATAATTGGTTTGACCAGGATTGCCTATCAAACCTGAAACAGAGCTGACATTGATAATCTTACCGCTTTTTTGTTTCATAAACACAGGATAAATCTGCTTAATCATATAAAAAGCGCCTTTTAAGTTTGTATCTACTACGCTATCAAAGTCAGGAATCTTCATCATAGGCACAAGTTTGTCTTTTGTAATGCCTGCATTATTTACCAAAATATCTACGCTGCCAAAGTCTTTGATAATTTGTTTGCATACTTGCACTACTTGTTCTGCATCTGCCACATTGCATTGATATGCTTCTGCTTTGACACCCAAAGCAAGCAGTGCTTCTTTGGTTTCTTCTGCTTTTTGTGTATTGCCAGCATATAATAATGCAATATTCGCACCATTTTGTGCAAATAATTTACAAATTGCCGCGCCAATCCCGCGAGAACCGCCGGTGACAATGGCTGTTTTCCCTTTTAGCATGTTCCCTTTACCTCCTCTGCCACATGGCGTGCTTCTTCCATATTTGATACTGCATAAGTTTTGCTATCAGGAAGAATACGGCTAATCAATTTTTTCAATGTAGTACCTACACCCACTTCGATAAATGTATCAAAGCCATCTGCCGCCATATTTTCAATACTTTCTTGCCAGCGCAAGGAATGGTTGATCTGCTGTACCATCAAATTTTTGACATCTTCTGTATATGGTTTTGTGGTAAAATTGGAATATACCGTCATAGATGGTTTCTGCACAGAAACTTGCTCTACTGCTTGAGAAAATTCCACAGATGCCTGATCCATAAAAGGAGAATGGAAACCGCCGCCCACTGCGACTGGCAAACATCTGCCACCAGCTTCTTTGACATCTTTTGCAAAGCAGTCCAATTCCTCTTTTTTTCCAGCCACTACCAACTGACCTGGTCCATTATAATTGACAGGGTATACATTGGGATAATTTTCACTCAATGCTTCTACTTGTGCATTTTCCAATTTCATAACTGCTACCATAGATGCAGGATTTTCGTTTGCCGCTTTTCCCATTGCAACACCTCTTGCACAAGCCAAACGGAAACCATCTATCGCACTATATGCCCCAGCGAATGCCAAAGCTGGTATTTCTCCTAAAGAAAAACCCGCTACACCGTCCGGTGTAATCCCTTCTTGCTGCAACGTCATAGCTGCTGCCAAATCTGTCAAATACAGGCAAGGTTGTGTATTTTCTGTTTGTTTTAATTCTGCATCTGTTCCGAAAAAGCATTGCTGCAAAGTGCCGGGGCGGATTTCCTCCGCCCGTGCAAATAATTCTTGTACACTAGATTGATTGTCATAGAAATCTTTGCCCATACCGGCTTTTTGCGCACCTTGCCCCGAAAAGACAAAGGCTATTTTACCCATTTTGCCGCTCCTTTCAGCAGTTGTTCTGCTTCTGTTGCAATTTCTTTTACAATTTCCGCTGCTGGTTGTGCCTTCTTGACCATACCAGACACCTGCCCAGCCAAGAAACAACCTGCTTTGGTATCCCCTTCTACCGCAGCTTTGCGCAACGCGCCAACGCCCAGTTCTGCCACATCTTCGGCAGTGGTTTCAGGTGCATACTCTACTTTCAAAAATTCACGGCTAAAGGCATTTTTCAAACAACGGCATGTATTGCCGCCAAAACGACGACCTGTGGTAACAGTAGAAATATCAGTTGCTTTCAAAATCATATCTTTATAATTTTGATGCACACCACATTCTTCTGCCAACAGGAAGCGAGTACCCATCTGTACCCCAACAGCACCTAACATAAATGCTGCTGCCATACCACGTCCATCGCCAATCCCTCCGGCTGCCAATACAGGAATATTGACTGCATCACATACCTGTGGCACCAGAGGCATGGTTGCCATATCTCCGATATGCCCGCCAGATTCTCCGCCTTCTGCAATGACTGCGCTTGCGCCTGCTTTTTCCATCATTTTCGCTGCCGCAACAGATGCTACAACTGGAATCACAGTAATATTCGCTTCTTTCCACATTCCCATATATTTTTTGGGCATGCCTGCGCCTGTAGTAACTACAGCTACCTTTTCTTCCGCAACAATTTGTGCTACTTCGTCCACATGAGGACTCATCAGCATGATGTTTACGCCAAAAGGTTTGTCAGTCAGCTCTCTGGCAATCCGAATCTGTTCCCGCAGATAGTCGCCTCCTGCGTTCATTGCAGAGATGATGCCTAGACCGCCGCCATTGGATACGGCTGCTGCCAGTTTCCCATCTGCAATCCAAGCCATGCCCCCCTGAAAAATAGGGTATTCTATGCCTATCATAGAGCAAATCGGTGATACGATCATTTCTTTCCCTCCAAAAAATCAGTTCTGTTTGCTTTCAATCATTTTAACCAGATCTTCTACTGTTTCTACTTTGTTGTCACCCATTTCGATTTCAGTATCCAGTTCTTCTTCCAAGCTCATCAGCATTTCCATAACGTCCAAAGAATCGATACCCAAATCGCTGAATTTTGTTTCCATTTTGATTTCAGATGCTTCACATTCCAGTTTTTCTGCCAACAGATTAGCAATTTTTTCAAATACCATAATACATTCTCCTTTTCTTTACTTCAAATTAAAATATAATTATAACATTTCCTCAGGGCGAAAATTTCGTCCCCAAAAATCCGCATCCATAGCGGATGTGTATATGATGCCGCTTCGGCTCATTACCACCTTACAATACAAGCTGCACTTGCCAATCCGCCGCCAAATGCCGGCAATAACAGCAAATCGCCCTTTTCTAATTTTCCTTGTCGATTCAACTCATCTAAAGCAATTGGAATACTTGCCGAAGATGTGTTGCCAAAACGATCAATATTGACATAAAATTTTTCTTTTGGCACCTTTAACATGACGCTCGCAAAATCAATGATTCTTTGATTTGCTTGATGTGGTACGACATATTTAATGTCATCAAATGTCAAATTGTTTTGTTTCAGCAAATACTTACTTTCTTTGCAAATTGCGTTGACTGCAAACTTAAAGGTATCTTGTCCGCGCATATGGATATATGGTTTTTTCTGCTCCAATTCAAAAAATGGAGATTTTCCAATAAACTGTGGAATATCAATGACATTATCCCCACCTTGCACATGAAATACGGCGTCTAAATAATTGTCACCTTCTCCTAACACAACGGCACCCGCACCATCACCAAAAATGACACAAGTCCCTCTGTCTTCCCAGTCTACAATACGGCTTAATCTTTCTGTACCAATCACCAGAACTTTTTTGACCTTTTTGCGGGCAAAAAATCCAGCTGCCGTTTCTAACAGAAACACAAATGCAGAACATGCCGCATTGATATCCATTGTCATACAGCTCAAACCCAATTTGTTTTGTATCATACAAGATACAGAAGGAGAAATGGATTCTCCACTGACACTTGCTGCCAATATCAAATCAATTTCTTCTTTTTTGACACCACTATTTTCCAAAGCTGCCAAGGCTGCTTTTGTACCCATATCCGCTGCTGTTTCATTTGTACTGATATGACGTTGTTTCACGCCCACACGTTGTACAATCCATTCATCGTTTGTATCTACCAGTTTGGATATATCATCATTGGTCACCACTTTTGGCGGTACATACATACCCGTTCCCAATATTGAAAAACTCATTTTTCTTCCTCCTGCTTTTCGCAATCTTTTGTGCTTACGTTAATTAGTACCCTTTCTTTCCAAAAGGTTACAATAAAAATAAAAAATAAATTTTTTTATTTTGGTTACAGACCATAGCATTATATCAACCGGTTTTTCATGCGTGCCATCAAAAGTATCATGCAAAATGACGCACAGACATAAGAAATCATACCAATGCGCAATAACATTCTGCGATGACGTATCCGGTTTGCCAATCGTAAAAAATTCTCTTTGGGTGCATACTCTGATGGAATATTTCGTAATCGTGTTGGATTCTTGCAGTACTTACGATATAACGCATATTCACGACTGCAAGAAGGACAATGTGCCAAATGTGCAGCAACCGCAGTTTTGGTAGATGGGCTTGCCAAGCCGTCCTGATACAGCGCAATCAAGTCCATCACAATCTCACAATTCAAATTCATGCCGCAATCCCTCCATCATTTTTTTCTTTGCTCGAAAAAAGATTACTTTCGCAGAATTTTCACTTATTTTCAAAATAAGCGCAATTTCCGAAAACGGCAGTTGTGCATAGATACGCAATACGACAACATCTTGATATTTTTTCGGAAGTTTTTTGATCATGGTACGCACTGCTTTTTGTGCGTCTTGACGATACATATAATCCGCTGGATCTTCCATCTGTATCCCCAAAGCGTCTACATCTGTCATCGCAATATCCAAACGCAATGATTTATTGCGCTTCAGATGTTTTAAGTACACATGTTTTCCTATCGAAGCCAACCATGTAAAGACTGCACATTCTCCACGAAAACGGTGAAACGACTGATATGCTTGCAAAAAAGTTTCCTGTGCCAAATCTTCTGTCAGAGAACGGTCAGCGCATAGACGATATAAAAAAGCATACATTCTATCGTAATACGTTTCATACAACATTGCAAATGTATCCAACCGCTCACCTCCATTTGATTTCGCATTACAGTATACCATATGTATGCAGGAAAATCTAGCTACTTTCTGCGTCATCTTTCGTAAATCAGACAAGAGAAGTAGAAAATACGATAGAATATGACCAAAATGCATCGAAAAACGCGATAAAATATCCTTTATTTGAAAAATAAAATCTCTCGATGATTGTCAAAATACCAAATTGACAGCATGCATACTTCCCTTAGAATTTTTATTTTTTGTAGAAAAACTATTGACTTTTCTATGAAAATAAGGCAAAATATTAGCGTTGCTTGACGGCGTGTGGCTCAGCTTGGTAGAGCGCTACGTTCGGGACGTAGAAGTCGCAGGTTCAAATCCTGTCACGCCGATTCCAGCAAAAGAAAAGGACTTGTGAACCCCATTCTCACAAGTCTTTTTCTTTTTAAAAATTTTCGTGGAGCAACTTTTCAATTGCTCCACTTTACATAAAAATTATTCTTTTTCCACAGCAATAAAAATTTCCTCTGCTGGTTTTTGATAGTATCCTGTCATATCTTCCGCAACCGCTTCCGCAATTCTGGAACCATAATACAGACGACTTGCTTCTACTGCGTCCATGTGATGCTTTTTCGCAAGCTTTGCAATGACTTCTTTCAACAATTCGGTACGTTCTGTATAATGCAGATATACCTTTTCTTCGACGTCGCTTTCCAATGCCAATAAACCATCAATCATACCAATATAAAAATTCAAATCCATATCTGGAAACAGATTGCGGCTATCCACCATCATTTGCAACACACCATTTTTATCAAAAGACTCAAAAACCTTATTACCTGGTATATTTTTCAAATGGCTATAGTATTCCACACAAGAAACCAACATTGTCAATTCGTCCATTTTGTTCTCTCCTTAACACATTTTGATAAATATTAATATTCTGTTTGTATGATACTCGTTTTTACAAAAAAATGCAAGAATCGCTTGTTTTTTCTTGACAGAAAGCAAAAATGCGGTATCGTATAAGAAATATCATTTTTCCATAGATACAAAGAAAGGAGCATATTATGATTTCTGTTACAATCGACGAAAGTATCCGCACTTGTTGCCCTGCCGCAACATTAGGTTTGTTGCAATGTCAAGTTTCTGTATATTCTGATGATACTGTTTTTCTGGAAAAATTCAATCAAAAAATCGCAGAATTATCAGAAGTAGAACTCTCACAAGCAAACAAACGCCCTTTTATACAATCCACACGTCAGGCATATAAAGCCTTAGGAAAAGAGCCAAACCGCTACCGCAATTCTGCGGAGGCAATGTGCCGTCGTATTGCCAAAGAACGTGGTTTATATTATATCAATAATGTGGTAGACATCAATAATTATCTGTCCATTTCCTCCGGCTATGCAATGGGTACTTATGATTTGGCAAACGTAAAAGGCGCAATCACATGGAAACGCGCACCAGAAGGCACTGCTTATCAAGGCATTGGAAAAGACGTATTAAATATTTCATTTTTGCCTGCATTA
Source organism: uncultured Lachnospiraceae bacterium (assembly GCA_944384295.1). Lineage (GTDB taxonomy): Bacteria > Bacillota > Clostridia > Lachnospirales > Anaerotignaceae > Anaerotignum. Next base: position 139,650 of record CALWSU010000001.1, read on the forward strand.
TTCGATGAAGAAGGTCCTTTCGGCAATCCTACCAGCGACAATACGCGTGCTATGATTACGGAACAAACAAAAGAAATCCTTTTGGTTTACTATACATTCAATGGCGGCGAAGACTTAGAAGATTGGCTTTCTTTGGCGCAAGAATTATTGCAAGAACATGCAAACGGCACCCATTTTGAAACAACCATTTTACGTGGGTAAAACAAATCCATCACAAAAACCCCCAAAAAGAAAAATTGTCTTTTTGGGGGTTTTCAAGTTCTCATTGATATATAATATCGTGTTATACCTCGGCATGTTCCAATGCCCAAAGCGCATAATCTACATATATATTGCAAGACAGAAGCAAAGCTTCTTCATCAATATCAAATAAACCATGATGCTGTGCCACTGCGGTATTGGGATTTTTGGGTGTTCTGGTACCCACAAAAGTATACATACCTTTTGCTTCTGCTAAATAATCCGCAAAATCATCTGCGCCTAACGCTTTTTCAAAATCAGGTACGATTTGTTCTTTTGGTATGATTTGTTCTGCAATTGCAGTCACTTCTTCCACTGCCTGTGCGTCATTACAAAGCGGCGCTGCAAAATCTTGAAATTCTACTTTCGCTTCTGCGCCATATAATGCAGCCGTTTGTTCTGCAATCTCTTTGACTCTTTGATTTGTAAAAGCGCGTGTTTGAGGTGTAAAGCATCTTGTAGTACCTTCTAATTCTGCATGTTCCGCAATAATATTATATTGTGTGCCAGCACGTAACACCCCGACACCTACGACTACTGTATCTAATGGCGCTGTATTACGCGCTACAATACTTTGTAACTGCACCACAATTTGTGACGCAATATATAACGCATCTATCCCCATGTGTGGTGTGGATACATGCGCACCACGTCCTTTGATATGAATCTTGAAATAATCGCAGCTTGCATTCTGTGGACCTTTTGTCAGAGCAATTTTACCGCTGTCTAAATTGCTGCTGACATGTGCACCATATACACGTGTTACGCCTTCCATCAATCCAGCTTTTACAAACTGCTTTGCACCCTGTCCGATTTCTTCCGCTTGTTGGAAAAATAAACGAATTTGTCCACAAAACTCATTTTCTTTTTGCTTCAAAATTTTTGCGGCTGTCAATAATGTCGCAGTATGTCCATCATGTCCACAGGCATGACAACAACCTGGATTTTGAGAGTGATAAGAAACTTCCTTCAAATCCTGCATTGCCAATGCGTCCATATCTGCGCGCAAAGCAATGATATTTCCTTTTCCTTCTTTTTTTCCATCAATCCATGCATATACGCCTGTTTCTCCAATGCGACGATGTACAATTCCCATTGCATCTAATTCCTGTTCGATCTTGGCGCAAGTTTGAAACTCTTGTAAACTAACTTCTGGGTGTGCATGAAAATGTCTACGTAATTGTATCAAATAATCTTTTTGCTCCAAAACATATGATTTGTATTCCATATTTTCACTCCCTCTACATCATGCAAAATACAGTAAGAGCAGACCAGCTTTTGCCAATCTGCCCCTTTTTTATTGCTTATTCTGCGCTTGTTGTTTCGTCTGTAGACGCTTCATCTGTATTTGATAACTCTGTTGGTGCTACTGTTGCATCTACAGCATCTGTAGCTGTTGTTTCGTCTGTTGTAGCTGCTTCGTCTGTTGTTACTTCATCTGTGTTTGTATTGCTTGTTGCATCTGCACCTTCCCATGCACAAATGAAAGCACCTTTATATGTTTCTTCAATTGTTTTTTGTACTTTAGGTGTCTGGTATGCAGCAACGACTTTCTGGTATACTTCATTGTCTTTGTCTGCGGTACGCGCTACAATGACATTAATCAAATCAGGTACTGCTTCATTTGTTTCAGGGTTTACATCTTCTACAAAGATAGTGTCTGCTGTAGGATCTAAACCAGCTGTATATGCGTTACCGCCGTTGATGATAGCAGCAGTGCAATCAGGCAACAGATTTGCCAATGTTGCGGATTCTGCTTCAATGATGTCGATTTGTTTATTGTATTTTGTAATATCTGCTTTTGTAGGTACGAAACCTTTTGCAGGATCACATTCGATGATACCAGCTTTTTCTAACAACTTTAATGCACGACCGCCGTTTGTCAGGTCACTAGGAATTGCAATCACATCGCCATCTTTGATTTCATCAATGGAAGAAATTTTATCTTTGTTGTTGTAGATACCCAAAGGCGCAATCAAAGTATCGCCAATTGCTGTAATATCATAGCCTTTCTGTTGGATATCATTTGCCAGATATGCTTTATGCTGGAAAGCATTCAAATCAATATCGCCATCATTCAAAGCCTGATTGGGGATAGCATAGTCTGTATATTTTACCAATTCTACTTCGATATTATCTGGTGCAAGCAATTCATTGATAGTATCCCATTGTGCATTGTATTCCCCTACTACACCTACTTTTACAATGGTTTTTTCTGCTGTACCTTCCTGTGTGTTTGCTGTGTCTGCTGTGTCTGTGCTGCCGCAAGCAGTCAATGCAGCTGCGGTTGCTGCTGTCAATGTCAGCGCAATCCATCTTTTCCAATTCTTTTTCATACTTTCCTACATCCTTTCCTTTTGCTTAAATTCATTAAAATTTTATTGATAGAAATAGTATTCTATTTCGTCACAATCCTCAATGTGTTGTTCTGCGTATAATCAAATTCCCGATTCCTTGTATGATACTGATAATCACTAAAATAATGATGACCGTTACCCAAATCATATCTCGATATCCCATTTGATGTCCGTAACGAATGGCAAAATCCCCAAGACCACCAGCACCAATCGCGCCAGCCATAGCAGTAATACCAATCAAGCTAACCATTGTTATCATAGTGACACGTGTAATCCCTGGAATACTTTCCTTTAAATATACGCTAAAAATGATTTCGATTGGAGAAAACCCCATTGCTGCACTGGCTTCCACCAAACCATAATCCACATCGGACAATACAGACTCAATTTGTCTTGCAAAAAATGGTACTGTACCAGCAATCAAAGCGATATATGCACCTGGTACCCCTGTACCGGTACCCATAATTGCACGACTGACCGGAATCAACAAAATCATCAAAATAATAAATGGTATGGAACGAATGACATCAATTGCTTTGTCAAAAAAATTATATACGGCTACCTGACGCATAATACCGTCTTTTTTTGTCACAATCAATACCACACCTAATAATAAACCCAATATAAAAGATATGATGCCAGAAACAAAGAGCATTTGTAGTGTTTGTCCGATACATTTGACCAGTTCTGCACCCAATGGCTCTAGGTTTGGCGCAATTTGATATAAAAAGCTCATTCCTGAATCACCTCCATATCTACTTGACGTTCACGAATATAGGCAATCGCCTTTTCCATATTTGCTTTTTCACCGCTTAGTGTTACCACCAATTTCCCAATCGTCTTACCTTTCAAAATATCAATATTGCCATAAATAATATTTGCTTTTACATCAAAAGCTTCTGACAAATACGAAATCAAAGGCTCCCCGGCATTATTTGCAGAATAGGTCAGCATTACCATTTTTTCACCCGGCTGTAAAATGGTCAAAGGATTTTTTTCTGCGATCAATTCATAAATTTTATCTACATTGCCCGCTGTACTGATAAAATCTTTTGTAACTGGTTTTTGTGGGTGTACAAAAACATCTTCTGTGGTGCCTTCCTCTACCACATGCCCCAGCTCCATGATTGCCACTCTATCACAAATATCTTTGACAACTGCCATTTCATGTGTAATGATGACAATGGTAATGCCCAATTCTTCATTGACTTTTTTCAGCAATGCCAAGATAGACTTTGTTGTCTGGGGGTCTAACGCACTAGTTGCTTCATCGCATAACAACACTTTCGGGTCATTTGCCAATGCTCTCGCAATCGCAACCCTTTGTTTCTGCCCACCAGATAACTGAGAAGGATAGGCGTCTTTTTTATCGGATAAACCTACCAATTCCAGCAATGACAATATTTTCTGATTTTTTTGCTCTTGTGATAAATTGCTTTTCTTCAATGGAAATGCAATATTTTGGTATACTGTACGAGAACGCAGCAGATTGAAATGCTGAAAAATCATTCCTATTTTCAGGCGCATTTGACGCAATTTCTTTTCATCTAAACCTGTCAATTCTACACCGTCCACAGTAACTGTACCTTGCGTTGGTTTTTCTAACAGATTGATACAACGTACCAATGTCGATTTTCCGGCACCTGAAAAACCAATGATACCAAATATCTCGCCTTCTTTAATATCCAAAGAAACATCTTGCACTGCATGAACGCTTGATGCACCGCTTTGGAATGTCTTGCTGACGTGTTTTAACTGAATCATGTCCATTGACTCCTTTCCGAAAAATAAAAAAGCTCTCATCCGATTAGGACGAAAGCGTAAATTCGTGATACCACCTAACTTCATCTGTTTTTCACAAAACAGACCTCTGCAAGTACGTCCCAATTGGGGAGATACTCCGGCACTGTAACGGGTGCAACCGTTATGACCTAACCCGAAGGCTCAACCATACGACTCCGAGACCATCTTCATATACATACTCCTGCTTTCTTCCACCAACCGAAAACTCTCTGAAAGGCACTCTGTATACTACTCTTCTTTTCCACGTCTTTCTTCTGTGCAACTGAAACATATTGTAATCTTGTTATTTCTGTTTGTCAAGTTATTTTTTAGAAAAATACACGAGATTGTTTCCACCGCAAATCATGCCCAAAGCAGCACTATCTTCAGCTTGTAATACATAATGTTGTAAATCTTGTTGCCCTGTTTGCAATGCATCACAATGACAAAGTGCCGCATACTCTACCGCACCGCCTCCAATGCTGCCCGCTACAATTTTTCCATTCTTGACTACCATACGCGCGCCTGCCTCTCTTGGTGCAGAACCGTCCTTTTGTACAATCAAAGCCAAACCACAATCTTCTATGGTGCAAAGTGCGTCTAATACCTGTGCATCTATGGTATCTATTTTATTTTTATTTTTCACTTGTATGATTTCCGCCGCAATACAAACAGCGATTTCTTCCGGTGTCACTGCACCGATTTTCAAGCCTATGGGGGCGTAGATTTCTTCTATTTTTTGTTTAGAAAAGCCATCTTCTAAAAGTTGTTGTTTTGTTTTGGCAACCTTTTGTTTGCTCCCAATCATACCAAGATAAGCATATTTTCTGTTTAAAATTTCTCGTACACAGAGCAAATCCGCTTGATGTCCTCTTGTGACTACAATATAATAACTCCCTGGTACATCTGGAATCTTTGAAAATGCTGTTTGAAAATCACTACATGCTACATTGTCCGCTTCTGGAAATCGTTCTGTATTGGCAAACTCTTGTCGGTCATCTACCACAGTCACAGAAAATCCCAATAATTTACCCAATCGTACCAGCGATAAAGAAATATGTCCGCCGCCTAATATCACCCATTGTGGACTGTTACAAAAACGTTCTACAAAAATCTGATTTTCCTGTACAGCAACACAGGTTTTGCTATCTTGCTTTGCTACCAAAGGCAAAACTTCTTTTGCCCAATCCTGCATGCCTTCTGGCGCGTACAAAATTTTATCTTCCTGCCACAAAAACTGTACCCCTTGCAAAGCCCCATCATATACCAATGCACTACCAACCCAATCATATTGTTGCAAAGCATCTCTTAATGTTTGATATATTTTCTGCATCTTCCTTCTCCTTTTATTGATTCGCTTGTAAACTTCCACAGATACAAGGATACATAAAATATTTTTGAAATTGCTGTATCTGTTGTACTGTCATATACTCTGCTTGATTGCCCAAAATACACCCTTGTATTTGCTGCCAAAACGCACCATATCCTTTGTACAAAATCTGTGCAACATCTTCCATTCGTAATACATGTTTTCCACATATCCCCAATGTTTGCTCTACCAAGGCTGCACGATGACATACTTTCTGCAATTCTTGCCCAATACAAGATAAGCCTACTACCGTTATCAAAAAATCGCAAGCCTTTGGCAAGACAGGCTCTGTATCATTTGGAAATTTCAAAGGCAAACGTTTTGCGCCGTCTGCTTCTACCAGTACCACATCTGCACAATCATATATCCATATAGATTCTGGCAATGCGCCCATTTTTTCTGTACTGATTTGTGTCCCTGCCACGACAAAACCATTTGTTTCTAATTTGTGTTGTATGTCTGCTGCCTGCTCTGCCCATATGCTGCGATTTTCAGGCAAATACATTTTTGTGGTTGTGGTCAAAAGCACCTTTTTTCCCATAGCATGATATTCTTTTGCTAAAGTATATAATAAACTGGTCTTTCCTCCTGCGCCCACTGCACAGATACAATGTGCCTGTTCTGGTATTTGTAATTTTTGTACCCAAAAACCCATAGCTACACCCACAATTCATAAGAGGCATCATATGTCAAATGATTTTGCTGCAACAACTGTTCCATATCCGCACGCGCCGTGATTGGCATTTTCCATGCCAAACCACAGCCAGCGGTGATTTGTGTTGGAATAGGAATCAATCTACCTACCACACCTGCCTGATGTGCCGCTTCCTCTAACGCCAGTGCTTCTGTAGTCGTATGAAATGCCACTACAAAACAAAGTTCTTTTTTCCTCATGTCCATTCCTCCGCAATTTCGCGCACCGCTTGTATGGCTGTCTGTATTTCTTCTTCTGTGTTAAAATAGCTAAAGCTAAACCGTACCGCGCCTTGTGTTTCTGTTTGAAAATGCTGATGCATCAATGGTGCGCAATGTGCGCCGCCTCTGGTTGCAATATCGTATCGTTCTGCCAATGCATCACAAACTTCCTCTGCTGGATTATCACCAATATTGAGCGTGACAATTGGTGCACGTTCTGACTGTGAAAAATCACCATATATTTTTATTTGTGGAATTTGTCGTACTGCTTCATAAAACATACGCATATGTTTTTGTTCCTGTGCACGTATATTATCCATACCTGTTTCTGTAATCCAATCCAAAGCAGCGGATAAGCCAGCAATGCCATGTCCATTTAATGTACCCGCCTCCAAATGCGTGGGCATTTCTTCTGGATGTATTTTTCGATAGCTTTGTACTCCGCTACCGCCCACACAAAAACAGGGCAATGTGATTTCTTTTTGCAGACATAAGCCGCCTGTTCCTTGCGGTCCCATCAAAGATTTATGCCCAGTGAAACAAAGTACATCAATCCCCATTTGTTCCATATCTATGGAAAATACGCCTGCTGTTTGGGAAGCATCTACCACAAAATACAGATTGTGCTTTTTACAAAATGCACCTATACGCACAATATCTACCATATTTCCTGTCACATTAGAAGCGTGTGTACAGACAATCCCTTTTGTATTGGGCTGCAAGTACTCTTCCAATAAATCATAACGCACCGTACCGCATGCATCACAAGGCAAGATAGAGAGCGAAACGCCTTCTTGCTGCTCTTTGCGGTAAAGCGGACGTAATACGCTGTTATGCTCCATTGCAGTCGTGATGACATGGTCGCCAGCATGAAATAGCCCTTGTATTGTCATATTCAGACTTTGTGTAGAATTGGCAGTAAACACAACTTGTGCAGGATCTGATACACCAAATAAATTGGCTATTTTCTTTCTTGTGCCATAAATCACACGTGCCGCCGATAAAGAAGCCGTATGTCCACCGCGTCCACTGTTTCCCATATGTCGTATGGCATTGTATACTGCATCTGCGACTGCTTCCGGTTTGTGGAAACTTGTTGCCGCACTATCCAAATAAATCATACTGCCCCTCCTTGTATCCTTGTATCAAAATCCTGCCTTCTTGTGACTGTGGTTGTGCAAACACATCTTTTGTATTGCCCAATTCCGCAATTTTCCCACATTCCATAACCATACAGCGTTGTGTCAAACGATAGATTTCTTCTTTATTATGTGATACTAGTATGGCAATGCCCCCAAAATCTTGTAAAACCGTTTGCATCTGTTCCACCAATTCTTGTCGTAAAAAACTATCCAAAGCAGAAAATGGTTCATCTAATAAAATGACTCTAGGTTTTGCTGCCAGTAGGCGAATCATTGCAACGCGTTGCTGCTGTCCGCCCGAAATTTTTGCAGGATATTGTTCTGCTACTTCTGCTATATAAAATCGTTCTAACATATCTCGAATCCAATTTATATTTTTTCGTTTCCCTTGTGCAAAAGCAATATTTTGTGTCACGGTCATATTGGGAAACAGTGCATAGTTTTGAAATAAATATCCAATACCACGTTTTTTTGCTGGTAAACATACTTTTTTTTGGCTATCATATAAGATTTCATTGTCTAAAGTAATGCTACCACAATCAGGCTGTAAAATCCCTGCCAACATACGCAATGTTACACTTTTTCCACACCCACTACGCCCTAAAATACCAAGCACCTCATCTTGCAGGTCTAAGGAAATTTCAATATTTTGTGTCTTTACTTTTTTGCATAAATGGGCTTGTAATTTCAAAATATATCTTCCTCCCCTACCTGTTTCATTCTTTCAAAATAATGAATGCCTATCATAGCCAATGCAGATAACACGACAATCAACAGCGACCATGCATATGCTGCGCTGCGGTTGCCTGCCTGTACTGCTGTATAGACTGCCAATGCCATTGTTTGTGTTTTACCCGGAATATTGCCTGCCAGCATAATCGTTGCGCCAAATTCCCCCATTGCACGCGCAAATGCCAAAATCACACCTGCCAAAATACCACTTTTGCAATTGGGCAATATCACGCGAAATAAAATTTTCCATTCACCGGCACCCAATGTACGCGCCGCGTCCAGCAAACGAAAATCCATCTGTGCCATTGCTCCTCTTACCGCACGATACAGCAATGGAAAAGAAACTACAAAAGCTGCCGCAATTGCACCACGCACCGAAAACAGAAAAGGCAGCCCGATTTCATTACAAAAACGACCAATTGGGCTATTTTTTCCAAATACAATCAACAGAAAAAAGCCTGTTACCGTAGGCGGCAAAACGAGAGGCAAAGTCAAAACCGTATCCACCAATGGGCGCAATCTATGTAATTTCATAGCGCCATATGCACACGCAATTCCAAATAATACAGAAAATAGCGTTGCACAAACTGCAACTTGTATGGAAATCCAAAGAGGGGATAAATCCATGATATTTCCCTCCGTTTATTGTGCGATACAAGTAAAGCCATAAGATGTAAAGGCTTCTTTTGCTTCCTCACTGCATAAATAGTCTAAAAATGCTTGTGCTTGTTCTGGATTTGTGCTAGATTGTACCACTGCTGCTGGATATAATACCTGTGGTGCGTCTTCTGGCGCGGCACAAATCACCTGTATTTTATCACTTGTCTTGGCATCGGTTGCATATACCACACCACAATCTACTTCACCTGTTTCTACCCATGCCAAAACTTCACGTACATTACTTGCAAATACTGCTTGTTTTTGTACTTCGTCCCAAATGCCTAGATTTTCAAAAATCTGCATCGCATATTTTCCTGCGGGTACACTTTCTGCTTCTCCTAACGCAATACGAGGATTGCTGTCTAAAATTTCTGCAAATCCAGTCACTTTCGTTTCACCTGCCGGCGCAATCAGTACAATTTCATTTTGCAGCATATCTTTTCTGGTGGCAGAATCAATCAGCCCTTGTTCTTCCAAAGCATCCATATTGCTTTCGGCAGCAGAAAAGAATAAATCCACAGGCGCGCCTTCTTCAATTTGTGCTTGCAGTGCACCACTACCACCAAATGTAAAAGAAATATCGACTTCTGGGTGTTCTGTTTCATATTGCGCGGCTAATTCTTCCATAACATCTGTTAGGCTTGCCGCTGCGGAGACTGTCAATGCAACCGGTTCTGTTTGTGTGGTTTGTTCTGTTTGTTCCGCTTTGTCTGTCTGGTCTGCTGTGCTTTCCTGTGTGGTACAACCTGCCAAGCTGCCTATTGCCAACAATGCCGCCATGATAACCCCTATAAAATACTGTTTTTTCATGCTTTTTCCTCCTGACTTGCACATTCTCTGGTATGATTTGTTAAAATATCTAAGCCATGCCGTAATGCAGGCAAAATGCAACTCAAATTTTCTTTGACACCCTTTGGACTTCCAGGCAAATTCACAATCAAAGTTTGCGCACGAATCACAGACACCCCACGACTGAGCATTGCTCTTGGCGTAATTTGCATAGAATATGCACGCATGGCTTCACTCAGCCCTGGTACCTGTTTTTGCGCAATCTCCAAAGTTGCTTCTGGCGTACAATCTCTTGGAGCAAATCCCGTGCCACCGGTCGTTAAAATCAAATCTGCCAAATTTTCATCGCAAATCTTACGCATTGTTTCGGCTAATTGCATTTGTTCATCAGGCAGTATTTTCTGAATGATTACTTGATAACCGGCTTGCTCCATCATTTCCTTTGCAACTGCGCCGCTGACATCTTCACGCAGCCCTGCCGCTCCTTTGTCACTTGCTGTTAAAATCGCTACACGATACAATTTCCATCACATCTCCTACTTTTACGATACCGCCTTGCAGCACTCTTGCAAAAACACCCTCACGCGGCATGATACAATCCCCTATCGCATGAAAGATTTCACAATGGCTATGACATTCTTTTCCAATTTGTGTAATCTCCAATAAAACATTTTGACAACGCAGTTTTGTACCAACTGGCAACATTTTAAAATCAATCCCAGAAACCAGTAAATTTTCTCCAAAAGCACCAGCTTCCACTTGGATTCCTTTTTGCTCAAATTCTTTGACACGTTCATAAGAAAGCAAACTTACCTGTCTATGCCAATTTCCAGCATGTGCATCACCTTCCAAACCAAAGTTTTCTAAAATTCGTACTTGAGGCAATGCCTTTTTTTGTGTACCACGTTTTTCGCTGATACAAACCGCTTGTATTTTTCCCATACTCAACCTCCTATCCGCCACATGGGGCGGCTTTCATCCGTGCTATGTCCATCTTTTGGTTTCTGCTGTACTGCTTCTTGCAGTATGGTCTTGATTTGTTCTGCTTGATTTCCAGCACGCAACAAAGCGCGTAAATCCAAATCCGCAGGGTGATGCAGACACAGCTTCAGTTTTCCGTCTGCGGTAACACGAATCCGATTGCATTGGTGACAAAAGCTATGGCTCATCGGACTAATCAAGCCAATACTTCCACAAAACGCATCATTTTGATAATAGATTGCAGGTCCGTCTTTTTTGTCTGGCTCTTGCTGTACAAAATCGCCGTATCTTTCTTGGAACTGCTGCAAAATCTTATCATTCGCAATTGGCTGAAATTTCGCGCCTTCTCCCAAAGGCATCATCTCAATAAACCGTACCTCTATGGGATATTGTTCTGCCAATTCTGCCAATTGCCAAAGCGCTGCTTCATTTTCTCCCACAACAGGAACACAATTTACCTTGACTGGCAGTCCTACACTACCACATGCAGACAAACCTTCTAATGCTTCTGCCAATACATCTCTTCCAGTTAAACGGCAATAACTTTCCCTTTCCAAACTATCTATACTGATATTGACACCCGCCAATCCAGCTAATTTTAATTTTTTTGCAACCTTTGCCAAACCAACTCCATTACTGGTCATGACAACTTTTTCTATATTTGGAATTTGTGATATTTTATGCACCAAAGATACGACATCTGGACGCATCAGCGGCTCCCCGCCTGTGATTCTGATTTTGCGAATCCCTGCTTGTGCCGCACCTTGACAAAGGCGTTCCCATTCCTCTATGGTCAGCAACTCAGATTCTGGCAAAAATTGCTGCTGTTCTTCTGCCATACAGTACACACAACGCAGATTACAACGGTCTGTAATGGAAATACGCATATAATCAATCGTTCTTCCAAATTTATCTTGCATATACATAATCTCCTGTTTTGCCACCGCTTTTTTCATACAAACGAATTTCTGTCATCACCATAGCGCGATCCATCGCTTTACACATATCATAAATGGTAAGCAAAGCGACTTGCACTCCTGTCAAGGCTTCCATTTCTACACCAGTTTTTCCAACTGTTTTCACCAAACAAGAAGCTTCGATTTCACAACTTTCTTCCAGCAAATCAAAATCAATACTACATTTTGTCAAAGCCAGCATATGGCAAAGCGGAATCCATTCCCATGTACGTTTTGCAGCCATGATACCAGCCGTTCTGGCAACTCCTAATACATCGCCTTTTGCCATAGTGCCCGCTTTGACTTTCTCAAATACTGCACGCTGCATACGAATCCGTCCTTTTGCAATTGCAATTCGTTCTGTGGATTCTTTTTCACTCACATCAACCATTACCGCATTTCCTTTTTCGTCAAAATGCGTCAAATCCTGCATATTCTCATCTCCTTTTACTGTCCAAAACCGCAGTTTGGATATGTGCAGACCTTGCAGTTTTGGCATTGTCCACCATGTGCCAACAAAACAAAATCTCTTTTTTGCAGACGTTCTCCTGTCAAAAGACGTGGCACCACCAAATCAAATACGGTACGTTTGCTGTACATCACACACCCAGGCAAACCGACAATCGGTTTCCCTTGTACATATGCCAATAAAAACATGGCGCCAGGCAATACTGGAGTACCATATGTGATGACTTCTCCGCCACATGCACGAATGGCAGAAGGTGTCATATCATCAGGATCTACCGACATACCACCAGTGACCTGTACCATATCTGCGCCTTGTTCCAAAAAATCCAAAATCGCCTTTGTAATGGCTTCTGGTTCATCTCCTGGAAATACTTGACCTAGTATAGACGCACCGACCTCTTTCGCTTTTTCTTCCAACACAGGATAAAATTGGTCTGCAATTCTACCGGACGCAATTTCGGAACCAGTCGTCACAATCCCAATCTTCGCCGGACAAAATGGTTTTACAGCAATCAAAGGTTCTGTTTGCGCTGCGCAAATACTTTCAAAACGCTGCAAGATTTCTTCTTTTACTGCAAGCGGAATCACTCTGGTTCCTGCCAACAAAGTTCCTTTTGTGATACGCTTATTTCCATGTATAGTAGCAAAACAAATTTCATCTACCTCATTGACTGCATATAATGCTTCCAGATTGATTTTCAGCACACCATCACAAGCGGCACGCAATTCGATTTTGCCCTCTTTGACTTCACTGCAAACAATGTTGTCTCCAACTGCCGCTTTTGTCATGCGCAATGCTGCATCATTTTCGTGTACATATCCTTTTTGTGTATCCCATACATAAATATGACGCTTTCCTAAATCCAATAATTTTTCAATATCTTCTTGTTGTATGATATGTCCTTTGGCAAACGCTCTGCCCTTGTACTTACCTGGTACGATTTCTGTAATATCATGGCACAGCACCATACCAACCGCATCTTCTACCTTCACTTTTTCCATGTCCAACACCCTTTATTTCTCATCATAATTGCTTGTAATACACCGCCTGCAATACATCTTGCTTTATCTGAAATGGTGTAACAATTTTTCTGTTCGCTGATTCTTGGGTCAATATCTGCAATCTTAAAACCTTTTGTCACAGGGTAACCATCTCGCAGCAAACCACGCAACACACCGTCAATGCTGGCGTATACTGGCGTATTATCAATGGTTGCCAAAACCTGCCCTTTCTGCACAATATCGCCAATTTTGCTTTGATTGTATAAAATGCCAGCCTCTTGCGCATGCATCACACGCTCTTTCCCCACGCCAGCAATAACACCAGGAATCCCTGTGTTTTTCGCTGCACAACTTTCTGTGAATACACGTCCTAAATTGTGTCCGCGTTTTGTTTCTATAACCATATGTGCATCTACGCCAGCTGTAAATCCTGGACCTAACGCAATGACAGTATCTGCCATATCTAAAGTAGTACCTAAATTCTTTTTTGCTAAAATGGCATCAATCAAAACATATGGTTTCCAATTTTGTAATATTTGTGCTTCTGCATCACATAATATAGGAATTTTGCCTGCTTGCAATATCTCTTTTGCTTCTGTCAAATCTTGGGCGCGCTGTGCAGTGACACCTTCCACAGTCCAAGATTTTTCATATACTGCTTCAGAAAACGCAACATATCGCCGTATGGCAGAGGGCTTTTCTGTTTCTAATACCAGCACTGAAAAGCCCGCCTGATATAATTGATATATCGTACCTGTTGCCAAATCTCCACCACCACGTACCACAATTGGAAACACTTCTCTCATGGACGAATCACCTTCCCCGCATTTGCCAAAATTTCCGCAATGCGGTACATATTTGTCACACTTCCAACTGCAAGTTTTTCTGATAAGCCATAGTGATTCAAGCATGTGCCACAAGTCAAAATTTCAACGCCCTGCGCTTCCATCAATTTCAAATCTGCTACTGTTTCTGCACCTTCTACGGAAAGTTTTGCACCGCCATTATACAACAAAATTGTTTCGGGAAGATGCTCTTGTTCTGTCAAAGCATATACAAAACCTTTCATTAAGATACGACCTAATACATCATCTCCATTCCCCATACAATCAGAGGACAATACCACAACAGTTTTTTGTTCTCTGTTATCTAGTATGCAAGACACCGTTTCGGATTGATTTGCTGTTGTTTGACTATCTTCTGATATGGTAATGGTAACCGTATAACAATCTTCGCTTTGTTTTTCGCTACTGTACTGCATTTTTTTCTGTTCTGCCATTTTGCACAGATTTTGTACAGCAATCGCATTATCTACCAATACTGTCACACTGCCCTCTTTCATGGTATCCAATACTTTTTTTGTTTCAATCACAGGCAAAGGACAAGTTTTTCCTCTGGCATCAATTCTTTCCATAAATATCCTCCTATCGTACCAAAATACTTTGTTTTTCTTTTTTTAACACGCGTCCAATGATACCACACGGCAAACCAAGTGCCTGTATCTCTTGCAAGGCTTGTTGCGCTTCTTCTTTCGGCAAACTTGCTAACAATCCGCCTGAAGTTTGAGGGTCAAACAGAAGCTCCTCCATCGCAAATGGTACGCCTTGAAATTCTACCAAATCCTCTACATGATTCCGATTACGCTGTGCTGCTGCTGTCAAATAAAACGCGTCGGCATATGCCAGACTTTCTGGAATATGTGGGATACAAATACTATCCAGTTCTGCGCTATATCCCTTTGCTAACATTTCTTTGAGATGTCCCAAGAGTCCAAAGCCTGTCACATCAGTACAGCCATGTATCTGATATTTTCGTAAAATTTCAGAAGCATACTTATTTAATGTTGTCATAGAACGGATTGCTAAGTCATACGCCTCTTTTGATGCTTCTCCTATACGTGCCGCTGTACAAACCAACCCCACACCCAGAGGTTTTGTCAAAAGCAATACATCGTCTGCTTGTACGCCATCGTTTGAAAAAATATGCTGTGGGTGAATGGTACCCATCACAGACAGACCATATTTTACATCTGTATCTGCAATGGAATGACCACCAACTAGTACGCCACCTGCCTCTAACACTTTTTCATTTCCACCTTGCATAATTTCTCCTAAAATCTGTAAATCCATCTTTTCAGGGAAACAGACAATATTCAAAGCTGTGCGCACTTCTCCACCCATTGCATAAATATCACTTAATGCATTGGCTGCGGCAATTTGTCCAAAGGTATATGGGTCTTCTACCATAGGTGGAAAAAAATCCAAAGTTTGTACAATTGCAATTTCATCGGAAATACGATATACAGCCGCATCATCGGAACTTTCATATCCAATCAGCAAATTTTCGTCTTTGACATCAGGTTTTGGCAAACAAGATAATACACGTTCTAACACGCCTGCACCCAATTTTGCAGTACAACCGCCGCCTTTACAAAATACAATTTCTTCTTGTTTCACCCTTCCACCTCATTTCCAAAATATTTTTGATATAACACATTTACTTGCATTTGTGCTTCTTTTGAAAATGCAATATATTTTTGCATCATTTCCTTTCCTTGTGGCGTAATACGACTACCGCCACCATTTTTACCACCACTGGTACGTTCTGTTAATGCAAAGCCAAGTTCTTTCTCTGCTGTTTTTATCATTTTCCATGCCTTACTATATGCCAAACCCATTTGGGAAGCAGCTTTCTGCATAGATCCATATTGCTCAATCCATTGCAACAAACACAATAGACCTGGACCAAATGCTTTTTCTTCTTTCCACAAACGTAATGTCATTTTACAATACAATTTTTGTTGCAATCTAACACCTCCGTTATTTTTTATAAAAAATAACGCTACCCAAAAAAGAAGCAGCATAATTTCTGCTGTTCGTAGTATATCAAAAAAATATCGTTTTTTCTATATTTTTTCTATTTTCAAATAAACAGAAAAAAACAGATATATGGACAAATTCCATATATCTGTTTTACTAAAATCACATAGAATCAAACAGATTACTGTTGTTTTTCAAAAACAAACTGTACGCCATCTTGTTCCAGTACCAAAGTTGCATCTGTTTTTGTCAATGCTACTGTACCGCTGGCATCTGTAATTTCTACGCCTGTTTCTGTTTCTGTCCAGTCTGCTTCGCCAGTCTGTCCCATCAGATCATAGCTTGCTTTACCATCTGCTTTGAATTCCAATGTAGATGTACCTACTTCATCTGGGCTGATTGTGATACCCTGTGCGACATAAGAAGTGCAATCCCAAACACCTACATATTCGCTTTCTGACATGTCTGTACCGCCGCCACAAGCTGCTAATGACACCATCATAACCAGTGCTGCACAAAGCGCAAACATTTTCCGAAACATACTTCATTCCTCCTCAAATATAAAATTAATTATTAGTGACCATGAAAGGTGCCAGCAATTCTGCAACATTACTAATTGGCATAGTTTGCAGTATAATTTTTCCAGGACCTTTCACTATCGTGTTGAAAAGACCTTCGCCACCCAACAACATATTTTTGACACCTTTGACCGTTACCACTTCCATGGTACAGGTATCTTCCATTGCTGCCAAATAGCCGGTACTTACAACCAATTGTTGATTGGGCTGCAAATCGTATTCTACTGCATAACCATCAATTTCAATAAATGCTATTCCTTGACCGCTTAATTTCTGCATAATAAACCCTTCGCCGCCAAAGAACCCCTTGCCTAGCTTTTCTTGAAAATGAATGGACAACTCTACGCCAGATTCCGAAGCCAAAAAAGCACTTTTTTGTACGATCATAGATTTGCTTGGACTAATTTCCAAAGGCAAAATCGCACCAGGAAAACTGGAAGCAAAAGCAATCATACCATCGCCACCCTCGGCAGTATAATGATTTTGGAATACAGAATCACCCGAAAAAAGTCTGCCAAACATTTTTTTCATACCGCCGCCAACGGTTTCCATTCTCATGTTTGGACTCATCCAACTCATACTGCCACTTTCTGTAATCATCGTTTCCCCATTGTGTAATTCACATACTACAACAGGTAAATTGCCCCCTAGTATCTCATACTTCTTCATAATCCAATCCCCTTATAAATACAAAGTATCAAATATTATCTTACAAATTTTAGTTAGAAATGAAACCAACTATATAGTAATATGTTTGTATCCATTTTGTCAATCATTTTTCTATGGAATAGTGCAAATTGATATTTGTCTTATTTTTTTCCTATCCATTATTCCGATTTATTCATTGCTATCAACATCATTTTTATTTAGAACAATAAAATTAAACCATTTTATTTTTTGAAAAATAGCATTTTAAATAAATATGAAAACAAAACAAATGTCTTTCATATGTTGCATTTTGCATATCAAATTTTTATTCTATGTACAATCATAAAAATTCATTCTATTTTTATTTCATCCCATCAATCAATCATAATTTATATATAATTTTATAAATAGTAGACAATCCTATACCGTGATTCCTTTCCATGTCTTCTTTTTTCTTGTAAGACATCGGAAAAATCAGAAAATAAGATTGTCTACCATAAATATTTTATTTCTATTTTTGCTCCGTATCGTATAACATAAATTGATGTACTAGTCTTTTTAAAAGCAGTGCTTGTTCAGATAATTCTTTACTTGCCGCTGCACTTTCTTCTGCTGTTGCGGAATTGGTCTGCACAACATGAGAAATTTGGTCTACACCTATGCTAATTTGCGTCACAGCACTTGCTTCTTCATTTGCCGCAATACGAATTTGATTCACAGAATCATATACCATTTCTGTACCACTGACCACATCTAACAAAGAACTTGCTGTATCTTCTACCAATTGATTGCCCTTTTCCACGGATGTAATCGAATTTGCAATCAAAACAGAAGTTTCTTTGCTTGCTTCCGCACTCTTGCCTGCTAAATTACGCACTTCATTGGCTACCACTACAAAGCCTTTGCCTGCACTACCAGCTCTGGCAGCTTCTACCGCTGCATTCAAAGCCAAAATATTTGTTTGGAATGCAATATCTTCAATCGTTTTGATAATTTTTCCAATTTGTGCGGCACTTTCGCTGATTTCCTCTACTGCCTGTGTCATTTCCTGCATTTGCTGATTACAATTTTGCACTACCAATTGTGTATGCTCCGTTTGTTTCCCCATATCTTCGCTTCGTGTAGCAGTCGTTTGAATTTGACCACTGACTTCATTGAGTGTTGCGGCTAATTGTTCTACACTAGAAGCCTGTTCCGCCGCGTCTTGTGCCAAAGATTTGGCGCCATCGGATACTTGTTCTGCGCTACTTGCAACCTGTTGTGCTACAATGTCAATCTGCAATAATGTTTGGCTGATATCCCGACGCATTTGTTCCATAGCCTCTAACAAAGGCGCAAATTCCCCTATATAGCTTTCCTTTGCCTTTGTACGCCATGTAAAATCTCCTTTCGCCATAGCACCTAAATTTTGCTGTAAATCTAGTGTAATACGAGATAGAAAGTCTACCATATTTTTAATAGCATTTGCCAATTCCCCCAACTCATCTTTGGCATCATATGCAATATCAATTTCTAATATACCATGTGATGCCGTATTTGCTGCTTGACACAATTGTTGGATTGGTTTTGTAATGCTACGCGTCAATTGTATGGACAAAAATGTGGTTGTACCCAAAACCAAAACAGCTGACAACACAGAAAAAAGAAACGTTCCTGTTTTTCTTGTTTCACTTTCTGCATAATATCTTTGTGCAGCAGTTGAAATTTCTGTATTAATTTCATCTAATACTGTCATTACTGCATCATATTGCGGTATCACTTGCTCTGTATAAATAGAAAATGCTTCTGTATGTTTTTTCTCTCGCAATAGCGAAAATACTTCTTCCCAGCCATTTTGCATTTGCTGCATAGTACCTTCAAATTCTTCTAATAACGCATCATTCCCTATAAAGTTGGTTTTCAATTGTTCTAAATCCTCTGACATATCTTGCAATGCTTGTTCTGCTTGTTGTGCGTAATCATCGGCTTTTGTTGGGTCAGTTTCTAATACTGCAAAAGCCAAATTGCTGCCCGCCTGCTCTAATCCAGAAGACACCGCGGCAGAATGTACCGTATTTTGATAAGATTCATGATAAAAAGCATCTACGATTTGACCAATTGTAATTTGCGACAACAACATAAATCCTACCAATACAGTATTCAAAAAAACAATACAACCAAATACCAATAGACATTTTTTTCCCATTTTTAAATTTTTGAACATAGGCTACTCCTTTCCACTTGACGTGTTTCTTATCATGCTTGTCATAGTAGCATATGCATCAAAAATATATTGTGTGCGTATCGAAAAAATACATTTCTATAAAAAATAGGCACTTCTTATATCAATATCAGAAGTGCCGAAATTTTTGTTATTTGCAATATTTATTTGTGTTTGTTTCTGTCCACACTATCTACAAACTGTCTTAAATCTTCCATGGTACAAATTTTAGCACCATTTTTTGATAATGCAATTTGTGTCTGGTCCTCTAAACCCTGATAAAAATGTTTCGCTCTTTCATTATGCAATAATAAATCCGCCAAATCTTGATATTTTTGTCCTGCCATGCCAAATTCCTCCTTTTCAACTTCGGAAGTCGCGCTTCCTATATGCTTACTTTCTCCCAGATTTACAAAGAATATACGTTTTTTCTTGAGCACAAACAGCCTTTTTGTTATACTGTTAGACAGGTGATAAATATGTTAAATAAATACAAGACGATATTACAAGAAGCACAAGCTGAAATTATCGAAAAAAAATCTCGTTTTATTGCGACGGTACGCCCTGTAAAAACCGAAGAGGATGCAAAAGCATTTATAGAATCCATGAAAAAAAAGTATTGGGATGCAACACATAATGTCTTTGCATATCAAATTGGCGAAAAAAATGAATTACAACGCTTTAGCGATGATGGCGAACCACAAGGCACGGCTGGTATGCCTGTCCTAAATGTGCTCAAAGGTGAAGATATCAAAGATACTGCCATTGTTGTCACGCGTTATTTTGGTGGTACATTGTTGGGTACAGGCGGTTTGGTGCGTGCATATGGAAAAGCTGCAAAAGAAGGATTACTTGCCGCTGGTATTGCAGAATTGATATTATACAACCGATATGTCGTTACAGTTTCCTATACAGATTTGGGTAAAATACAATACGAAATTTTACAAGATGGGCATGTGTTACATGATACACAATATACAGATAAAGTACAACTGATTGTATTGGTCGAATCCGACCAATCAGAAGCATTTGAAAAAAAGATGCTCGATATTGCAAAAGGTGAATCTATTGCAGAAAAAACAGACGAAATTTTTGGTGCATGGTGTCAAGGAGAACTGCAACTGATTGATTAACAAAACAACAAACAGAATACGCCATCAAAGCAGAACATACAAAATCTACTTTGATGGCTATGCTGTTCAATGTTCTAATAAAGGCATTAACTGATTTTTACAAATCCAAGCAATATGATATTGTTTTCTCACAATTGTTTTTGCATGCAAGCATTGATCCTCTCGCATTGCATTGACAATATTTTGCCCATGTTCTTCATAATACTGCGCTTCGGAAGGGTGATACGTTTCTTGTGTATCATACCCAAAATTTTTTGCGTCCCAACGCATAAAATAAGCCCCTAATATGCCGCCTAATTCTTTTAAAGCTGGTACCGCTTCATTCAACACAATAAAATTCCCTCTGCTTGCTGCTTCTAACACCGTAAGCCCAAACGATTCCGAAAAAGAAGGGCAGACAAACAAATTAGACAATGTAAACAATTCTAAAACACCTTGTCTGGGAAATCCATCTGGATACCCAATATCAGACGTGAATAATAAATCACCATTGCGCAAACCAAATTTTTCCCCTTCTATCCGAATCATTTCTTTATAGGCTTTACTGGAAATATCTGCACTTGGAAAATCACAGAAAATGACTTTTGTGCTTTGTTCAGTTTTCTTTTGTATCGCGCCTGCCAATGCTGCTACTTTCTCAAATTTTTTCCCAGTTGTAAGCCTTGCAGGATATACCATAACAATCTGCGCTTGCAATAAATCAATATGCTTTGCTACTTGTTGTACCGCTGGACTCATTGATTCTAATAAAGGTAAAGAATTATATACCACAGCGCACTTTCCTTCTGGAATATCATATTGCTTTGCTAGTGCAGAAATTCCCGAATATGTCGGATATACAAATTTTGTTTTTGGCATATCGGTATATCTTGCAGAAAACGGAAATTCCATATATTGTGGTCTATTGACTGGTAAAGAATGTGTAAATTCTAAAAAACGCACATGTGGCAATTCTTTTTGTGCCTCACGAATGGCGATATTATGCACCAAATGCCAGCCTTGGTATAGTATATCATGCATAATACAAACATCTACGTCTTGCAAATGTTTGACAAAATCCTTTGCTATGACTTCTACTTCTGCATAAAAACTATCATGCACTTGTCCGGTTGGCTGCGCATAATCATGCCAAATAATTGGATTTCCATGACATGTATTTGTGATTTTGATCCATTCGATTCGTGCATCACAAAATATACCTTTTCTTTCCTCATCTGGACAACTTTCACTCACCAATAACTTTGGCGAAATTCCAGCCTGCAACAACATTGCAATTTGATCTGCTACAACATTGACCAAAGAATATGTGCTGGATAGTCCATTAAACATAGTCAATATGGCAACTTTCATATGGTCACTATTCCTTTCTCACCTATAAAATTGTTCCCCATAAGAAAAAAGTATCTCAGGGTGTCGAAAAAGTCAACACCCTGTCGTCAAAGGCTCATTTCATTCAAGCCTTTGACGAGTAGACAGAAGTATAAAGCCCAAAGTTCTATCGGCTAAAAGCCTTGAAACTGCGGATTGAATTTGTGAAACGACACACCGCAAAGAAGTGCGGACAGCCATTTATGGCTGGCGTTTGCGCAGCAAACGTGTTGACATTCGTTTCCCAAACCCTTCCGCGTTTTTGAAAGAAGTATAAATCTAGTTTTTTGATAGGCTGATTTGTTATCTTATTTTTTCTTATGGGGTTATACTAAAAATTACGTTTTATTTTTTGCAACTACAGCTTTGGAACAAATCTATTTTATCTTTCAATACCATTTCCAATTTGGAAATCGAGTTGACCATAGATTCCACAGATTGATTGGCTGACAGAATTTCTTGGTGTGTTACATCTTCAAAAGAAAATATTTTTTGTAGCTTTTCACCTTCGGCATTCAGAATATGCGCTAAGGCAGCCTGCTGCAACGCTACAGATTCAAACACATCAGAAATCGCCTGATTTCGCGGCAAAATGGGCGCTGTGGTTGTGCTGGTTGTTGTGGTGGTCGATGTAGTTGTACTGGTTGTTGTGGTGGTACTAGTTGTCGTAGTACTTGTGCTTGTGGTACTGCTGCTCGTAGTACTGCTGCTCGTAGTACTGCTGCTTGTAGTACTTGTCGTGCTAGTACTTGTTGTAGTACTTACAGGCAAACAACTTGTTGCTTCTGGAAGTTCCCCTATAAATAACTCATTATGACTTTCTGCATTGCCAGTAAAGGAAGCAAATACAATATTCCCGTTGATTTGGCTATAAGTTGTATTCGCTGCTGCAAATGGCGCCAATACAGAGCCATAAATGGCAGTTGTACTATTTGTCCAAGTCAATGCCTCAGGAAAGTTCCATACAATTTTTCTTGCATTTTCTCTGGTTGCTACAATACCATTACGAAAGATTTGATAACTGCCAAACTGTATATTGGTTCCTCTCACATTGATCAATATGGTTGCATTCAATGGCGCCACAATATTGATGCCATTCAATTGGTTCAAAGATATACCTGTACCATAAATATTGCCGCCGTCAAAATTGAAAATATTCAAATTTTCATTGATACCAGTCAATGTCAATTGATTGAATAATACGGCTCCACTACCATTTGCTGCCAATGTATTCCAAAAGGTAGAAGCACATTTCAAATATCGTTCTGCTTCCACAAAATCAATGGGATTTCCTACCACCAGAGAACCATTGGGATTTCCCATAGTATAATTTATGATAGTACTGGTTGGGCTAATGACAGTATTCCCACTGGCATTGGAACCATTTGTTACATCAACATTTCCTTGTACGACAAAAGACGGATCTATATTTGCTGGCGGCAAAGGCGATATATTCGCTCCTACTCCATAATTACTCAATGTTGCATTGCCACCAACTGCCACCCTACCTTCTGCGTCTGTATTACTCAAACTCATATTGCCCAATACAAACACATTATACAAACTTGCCAAACCGAAATTTGTTGCCATCTTCATTCCCCCTAGAAAAATACGTTTCATTGCTACGTTGTTTTATGCTTGTACCAATAATGCAGATGAAACCTCCAAAGAAGTTCCATCTGCATATCATGGGACGAGATTAAATCGTATTGGTAGGTGGTACTTCTTCTTCACATAAACAATTTTCATATGTAGCCAATTTGGATTGCAAAATCATTTCCAGTCTTGTAATGGCATTCACCATAGACTCTACAGATTTATTTGTCGCCAACAAAACTTCTGGTGTAACATCTGGCATTGCCACAACTTTCTGGATTTTTTCGCCTTCTGCATTCAAAATGTGTGATAATGCGGTTTCCTCCAATGCAACAGACTGAATAATATCTGTGATTGCTTATGTTCTTGTAGTGCTGCTTGCTGCGATAACTGGCATACCCATATTGCATACTTCCCTTCTTTATTTTGATATTTAGATTGAGCTTACGCTCTTGTATATACTATGTCGCATCATAAAATCTGTGATAATGTACCATATTATTTTGCAAAATAAAAAGGCAGTAAGTTGATTCCTTACCACCCATGTTTTTAGTATATTTTTTGTTATTTCAGGCGTATGTTATTTTTCAGCATTTTTTATTTCAAACAATAGTTTTCCAATTAATATCCGTATTCTTTTGCTATGTTTTCTAGTTCCTCTTTGGAAGCATTACGAATACGACTTTCATCTAAAATCATAGCTGGCATACCAGCAAACGAACCTGCATATACATCGGATAATAGTTTTTTTCTTAATTCCTCTGTTTCTTGGTATTTTTCCTCCATAAAAATCCCTCCTTCTTTGAAAAAATTTTTGAACTATGTCTGATTTTTCATTTTCTGAAATTGCAATTTCTGAAATATATTTTATTTCATCAAAAACAGTTTCATTTTCTTCTCGGTTTCTTCTGCCACACCAGCAATCAAATCTTCTAACATGTCAGTTGCGCAAGTTGCACCTTTTTCCAATGCTTTGGCTGCTGCTTTTGCATATGCTTGATTGATGTCTGTAAAAATATTGATTTTTGAAATACCACATTGAATCGCTTTTTGAAAATCCGCATTAGTCAAACCAGAACCACCATGCAACACCAAAGGAATCGGCAACAAAGATGCAATCGTTTGAATTCTTTCAAAATCCAACTTCGGCGGAAATTTATATGCACCATGCGCAGTACCAACTGCAATTGCAAGGGCATCTACGCCTGTATTGGATACAAATTCTTTTGCCTGTTGTGGATCTGTATAAAAAGCTGATGGGTCTTCTCCCCCCGCTTCTCCCACATGTCCCAATTCTGCCTCAATAGTAGCACCTTTGGCATGTGCTACTTTTGCCATTTCTTTTACTTTCTTTAAATTGGTTTCATAATCCGCAGTAGAACAATCATACATAATCGAAGAAAAACCCAAATCTAAAGCACGATAGCAGGCTTCTTCTGTCAACCCATGGTCAAAATGCACTACCACTGGCACAGAGGCACGCTTTGCCATAGGCAAAAGCATATCCGCAATTTCTTCTAAGGAAGCAAGTGGCAAAAGCACTTCTGCGGTACCAATAATCACAGGACTTTGCAGTTTTTCAGCGGCACGCAAAACACCTTTTGCCATTTCTGAATTGATTGTATTAAACAACCCAACGCCATATCCTGCCTTTTTTGCAGGAAGCAATACATCATTCATATTCACCAACATAATATTTTCCTCCTACGAAAGTACTTATTTTTTTATTTTTTATTTTCTATTTTCTATTTTCCCAACCGTTTTCAATTTCTTGCTTTAATACTGGCAAAGGACATAAACCACCCAATGCGTCATACTGTTCCACACAAACCGCTCCTGTTGCCGCTGCCAAACGAATACACCATTTGAAGTCATATCCTTGCAGCATAGCAGATAAAAAAGCTGCAATTGTGGTATCACCGGCGCCCGTAGCAGATAATACACGTTTGGGAGAATAACTTTTTTGAAAACCTTTTTGTCCAATCCAGTCCGACATAGGCTGTTCTAGCTTTTGTTCTAATCTTTGTATTTGTTTTGGATTGCCTATATGATAATAAAGCCCAGGCGCGCCACATTTGAGCAATATATGATTTGCTCCCATTTCTTGCAGCATTTGTGCAATGGGAGATATGTCTTTTTCTACATCTAATATTGCTGTAATTTCTTGATTGCCTGCACGTTCTACCCAGTTTTCATATCTTTTTGGATCTATCATAAAACAAATTTCCTCAATACTAGGCACAAAAAAATCAACATAAGGCAATACATTGGCTAATATTTTTTTCCAATCTTGCTTTGCCGCTTCCGAAGTAGCATCTATTGCCGCCATATCTAAAGAAGTAATCACACCCATATGATATATTTTTTGAAAAATTTCTTTTAATTCTTTTCCATCATGCAAATATAATTGTCGCATAATAGAGGGATACCCAAAATGGAATAAATCTGATTTTTCTACGATAGAAAAATCAATATCTTTTATACCAAACGTATCATTTGCACCTGAATGATGTAAGAATACACGGTCGATACCAGGAATTGCCAATACCACACTATAGGACGTTGTCACATTTGTGTCTATCTGCATACCATCACTGCCGCCATATTGTGCCAAACAAGATAGCAAGGTCTGACCCATAGTATCTGTACCAATTTTCCCCATCAATTTTGTATCAATATCAAAAAATTGCATTGCCAACCCTGTATTGGCTACTGCACCGCCGGAGTGTATTTCTGCCGCGTCTACATTGACAATTTTTCCAGGCATCAAAATTTGATTGATTTCCTTTGCACTATTGTGAAATACAGGTGTAATATCTAAACAGATGTGCCCTGCAACGACGGCTGTTCTTTTTCTTTTCATATCTTGCATATTTTGCATATCTCCACTCCCTTCTTTTTTCTTTCTCGCTTCATTGTAACACACAGATGCAGAAATGTCACGGGAAAGCCTTTTCATTTTTATATAGCATCACCAAAAAATAATATACATTTTTCTATTTTATCGTTGACAATCACAAAAATCAGAGATATACTATTCTTGTAAAAAGAAAACAGGGGAGCTCATAGATTGGGCTGAGAGGAAGGAAACACCTTCGACCCTTATACCTGATTTGGATAATGCCAACGTAGGAACCATATTGTAAGAATTGTAATGGGAGATGTTTTGGCATCGCCCTTTTTTTATTGTTTGTGCAACCAAAAACGGAGCTTTTTACGAAAAAATAAAATATTGGTAACGTTGAGAGTGAATTTGAGTTCATGAAGGGGTACACCACCGCGGGTGTAATTCTTTGTGAGCTCTTTTTTCTTTCTACGACGCAGAAAGGAGAGATGTATTTATGGTAATCATCAATGGGAATGCTGTTTCCTTTTCCAAACCAACCACCATTGGTGCATATTTAGACGAAAACCAATATCGTCGCCAAAGGATTGCAGTGGAAAAAAACGGCGAAATCGTTCCTCGTGCCGCCTATGATACCACCATACTTGCAGATGGCGACAAAATCGAAATTGTTAGCTTTGTAGGAGGAGGTTGAACATGTATCCTTTTTCAGAAGCAGAAATTTTATCTGCTTTACAAAAACGCCACACAATTGCTTTACAAGAAAAACTTTCTCACGGACATGTTGCCATAGCTGGATTGGGTGGACTTGGCTCCAATGTAGCGTTTGCATTGGCTCGTTTAGGCGTTGGTTTTCTGCATTTGATTGATTTTGACCGTGTAGACTTAACGAATCTCAATCGACAACAATATTTCCTTTCTCATGTTGGTATGTATAAAACGGACGCCTTGCAACAGCAATTATTGCAAATCAATCCTTATTTGCATATTCAAACAAGCTGTGTACGCGTTGATGCACAAAACATAAAAACTTTGTTTGCACAAGCAGATATTATTTGTGAGGCATTTGATGACCCAGAAGCAAAAGCTTTATTGGTAAATAGAATTTTAGAAAATTTTCCTGAAAAAAAGCTTGTTTGCGCCTCCGGTATGGCAGGATATGGCAGTAGCAATGCCATTCATACCCGCAGAATTGCAAAAAATTTCTATCTATGTGGCGATGAAACAACCGAAATCACAGAAAATCAATGTTTGATGGCTCCACGTGCGGCTCTTTGCGCAGCACATCAAGCAAATATGATTACACGCCTATTATTGGGCGAAGAAGATGTATCATCTGAAAACGAAAAATCTGAAAAATAAAAAGAAAGAAGGTCTTTATGATGCAGCAAAAAAATGATTCTTTGGTTTTAAATGGTCATGAATTTACATCTCGTTTTATTTTAGGTTCTGGAAAATTTTCATTGGATTTGGTAAAGGCATGTGTCGAAAAAGCACAAGCACAGATTATTACATTGGCAGTACGTCGTGCCAATGACGGTGGATTGGCAAATATTTTAGATTATATTCCAGATACTGTCACATTGCTTCCCAATACTTCTGGTGCGCGCAATGCCGAAGAAGCCGTACGTATTGCCAGACTTTCCCGTGAATTGGGTTGCGGTGATTTTGTAAAAGTAGAAATTATGCGTGACACAAAATATCTGTTGCCAGATAACCAAGAAACCATCAAAGCAACACAAATGCTTGCAAAAGAAGGTTTTGTTGTAATGCCTTATATGTATCCTGATTTAAATGTTGCCAGAGATTTGGTAGATGCAGGCGCTGCATGTATTATGCCGCTGGGTGCACCTATTGGCTCTAACAAAGGTCTTTGCACAAAAGAATTTATTCAAATTTTAATTGATGAAATTGATTTACCCATCATTGTAGACGCTGGTATTGGCAGACCTTCGCAAGCCTGTGAAGCTATGGAAATGGGTGCAGCAGCGATTATGGCAAATACTGCCATTGCAACGGCTGGCAATATTCCAGAAATGGCAGAAGCCTTCAAAAAGGCAATCGAAGCTGGGCGCAGTGCATACCTCTCTGGTCTGGGCAGAACATTGGAAAAAGGTGCAAGCGCTTCTTCTCCCTTGACTGGTTTTTTACAAGATTGAGAGGTGTACATATATGAATCAGGAACATTTGAACGAAAGTATATTGAGTGAACAAATTTTAGAAGACCAAAAGCAAAACCGTATTGACCATATGAAATATCTGCCGGATATGGAAGTATTGGATTCCGACGTCATGGAACAAGTCATTTCTGCTATGGAAGCATATGACTACAATACCTACACAGAATCTGACGTGCGCCGCGCTTTGGCAAAAGAGAATCGCTCTATCGAAGATTTTGCAGCTTTGCTGTCCCCTGCTGCTTTGCCATTGCTAGAAGAAATCGCACAGGCTGCACAAATCGAAACAAGAAAACATTTTGGTAACAGTATCTATATGTTTACACCAATTTATATTGCGAATTATTGTGAAAATTACTGCATTTATTGCGGCTTTAATTGTCATAACAAAATCAATCGTGCGCAACTGAATGCCGATGAAATTGAACAAGAAATGGCAGCCATTGCAAAAACAGGTTTACAAGAAATTTTGATTCTCACAGGCGAAAGTCGCAGCAAATCTACAGTATCTTATATTGGAGAGGCTTGCAAAATTGCTAGAAAATATTTTAAGGTAATCGGTCTGGAAATTTATCCTGTCAATTCTGATGAATATGCTTATTTACATGAATGTGGTGCGGATTATGTGACAGTATTCCAAGAAACTTATCATTCTGATAAATATGAAACCTTACATCTTGCAGGACACAAACGGATTTTTCCCTATCGTTTTTATGCACAAGAACGCGCTTTAAAAGGTGGTATGCGTGGTGTTGGATTTGCCGCTTTATTGGGATTGGACGATTTTCGCAAAGACGCCTTTGCAACAGGGTATCACGCATACTTATTACAGCGTAAATATCCACATGCAGAAATTGCTTTGTCTTGTCCACGTTTACGCCCGATTATCAATAATGACCGTATCAATCCTATGGACGTACACGAAACACAGCTTTTGCAGGTAGTATGTGCATACCGTTTGTTTATGCCATTTGCAAATATTACAGTATCCACACGAGAATGCGACAGAGTGCGTGACCATTTGGTACAGATTGCAGCAACAAAAATTTCGGCTGGTGTTAGTACAGGAATCGGCGAACATAGCGAAAATAGCGAAAAGAAAGGAGACGACCAGTTTGAGATTTCTGACAACCGCTCTGTTGATGAAGTATATCAAGCATTGCTCAAAAACAATCTACAACCGGTCATGAACGATTATATTTATGTATAAACAGGATATTTTTCAACACACAATTGCGGTTTCTCATAGAAAGTTAAGCAAACGCCCTTTTTTAGAACAAGTAGAAATCGTTTGTCGCCACAAACCCAAGGCGTTTCTGTTGCGTGAAAAAGATTTGTCCGAAAAAGAATATGCAGTTTTAGCACAAGATGTACTATCCATTTGTAAAAAATATCAAGTTCCTTGTATTTTACATACCTATTTTGCTGTTGCACAGGAATTGGGCTGTGATACCATTCATTTGCCTTTGCCCTTATTGCGCACACATCAAAACGCACTTTCTGCATTTTCTAAAATTGGAACTTCTATTCATTCTTTAGAAGAAGCAAAAGAAGCCCAAGCATTGGGCGCAACCTATTGTACAGCTGGACACATTTATGCAACGGATTGTAAAAAAGATATTCCTCCACGTGGGCTTTCTTTCTTGCAAGAAGTTTGTGAACATACCACCATTCCTGTATATGCCATTGGTGGGATACAATGTAACCCACTACAAATAGAAGAAGTCCTACATTGTGGCGCAAAAGGTGCATGTATTATGTCTGCTATGATGCAGCTAGATGAAAACAGATAGGAAATATCACTTTTTGTTTTCATATTGCACATAAAAATACAGAAGGGAAACGCAGATATTTCCCTTCTGTCAGGGTGTCGAAAAATACGACACCCTGTCGTCAAAGGCTCATTTCATTCAAGCCTTTGACGAGTAGGCAGAAGTATAAAGCCAAAGTTCCATCGGCTAAAAAGCCTTGAAACTTTGGCTTTTCCTCGTCGGAAATGAATTCCGACTGCGGATTACATTTGGGAAACTACACACCGCCAAGAAGGGCGGACAGCCATTTATGGCTGGCATTTGCGCAGCAAATGTGTTGACCATCGTTCCCCAAGCCCCTCCGCGTTCTCGACAAAGTAAAAAATGTACTTTTTTACAGTCTGACTGAAAGGAAACACAGATATTTCCCTTCTGTTTTCTTTTCATTATTATAGATATAACTGTTTCGGATTAAGATTCATATATAAAATTATCAATCAATCTGGTTTTGCCAATATAAACAGCCATCGCAACCAATACAGCGCCTTCCATTTTAGATACAGGCTGCATCGAAACTGCATCTACCGCTTGTACATAATCAATTTTTGCCAGTGGCTCTGTTTCAATCAAATTTTTCATCTCTTGTACAATTTTTTCTGCATCTGTTTCACCATTTTGTGTCAGTTCTTGTCCTAGATGTATCGCCTGACTCAAAATCAAAGCTGCCTTTCTTTCTTCGGGGCTGAGATAGGTATTTCGAGAACTTTTTGCCAAACCATCTGGCTCTCTGACAATCGGACAACCCACAATTTCAATATCAAAATTCAAATCTCTTACCATACGTTTGATGATTGCCAATTGTTGCGCATCTTTTTGTCCAAAATATGCTCTATCTGGTGTAACGATATGAAATAGTTTGGATACTACCGTACATACTCCTCTAAAATGAATCGGTCTTGTTTTCCCACACAACGTTTCTGATAATACTTCCATATTCACATAGGTATGGAAACCCTCTCCATACATTTCTTCTGGTTCTGGGTGAAACACAAGTGCTGCCCCTACTGATTCGCACAATGCAGCATCTCTTTCCAAATCTCTCGGATATGCTGCAAAATCCTCATTTGGTCCAAATTGTGTTGGATTTACAAAAATACTCACTACGACTTTATCGTTTTCTTGACAAGCTCTTTCGATGAGGCTTTTATGTCCTTCATGCAAATAACCCATTGTAGGTACCAAACCTACAGACAGTCCAGCTTTCTTCCAATCTTTTACTTGTGCTCTTACTTCGGAAATTGTTTTTACGACTTTCATTTCGATTCTCCCTTAATACAACTTTTGAATAACTTCGTCAGAAATTGCAAATGTATGCTCTTTTGCTGGAAATGCTCCACTTTCCACTTCTGTAATATAGTTCCGAAATGCCTGCAACATCATATCGCCTATATTGGTATACTGCTTTACAAACTTTGGTGTAAAATCTGAAAACATGCCTAACATATCTTGGTATACCAAAATCTGACCATCACAACCAGCACCAGCACCAATGCCAATGGTAGGAATGGAAATCGATTTTGAAATCAATTCTGCCAATTTTGCTGGTACACATTCCAATACCACAGCAAAAGCACCTGCTTCCTCTACTGCTTTTGCATCTTCCAATAACTTTCTTGCTGCATCTTCATTTTTCCCCTGTACCTTAAATCCGCCAAACGCATTTACCGACTGCGGTGTCAATCCAAGATGCGCCATAACTGGAATAGACGCATTTGTAATTGCTCTAATTTGTGGACAAACAGAAGCGCCGCCTTCCAATTTTACCGCTTGACATTTTCCTTCTTTCATCAATCTTCCAGCATTATATACAGCATCTTCTATGGATACCTGATAAGACATAAAAGGCATATCCCCAACGACCAAGGCATTCTTTGCCCCACGACATACTGCCGCAGTATGATGAATCATATCTTCCATGGTAACTGGTAATGTATCCTCATAACCCAAAACGACCATGCCCAAAGAATCTCCAACCAAAATCCCATTGATTTCTGCCTGATCCATCAGTTTTGCAGTGGAATAATCATATGCAGTCAGCATAGATATTTTTTGTCCTTTTGCCTTTTGTTCTTTAAATGTTGAAACTGTGTTTTTCATTTTGTATGACCTCCGCAACCTTTGTATAATCCCGATCTGGGTGTTTTTCACCTGCTATCGCCAGCAACTGTTCTGATAAAAGCAAATAAATTTGAAGCAATTCTTCTTTTGATTTTACAGATGCATTTCGTATCGCCGAAATATGCTTTTCTATGGTGATTGTATCTGCTCTTTCTACTGGACCAGTCAATGCTTCCACTTGTCCTTTTTCTAAGATCGCTTGTGCATTTCCCAAAAACAGTGGCGCCAATGCTTGTTGTGCATCTTCTTTTGTAAAGCCGCAACTTTCCAAAATACAACCTCCCAAAGCATACAGCCCTACCACTAAATTACTTACAACAACCGCACCGCAATGATACAAAGATTTATTTTCTGTTGTTGTAATAATCACACGACAGCCTGCTTTTTGCAAAAAATCTGTCATATCTTTGATATGATTTTGGGAACCTTCGATTGTAAAATAAGCATTTTGCAATTCTTGATACGACGCATATTTGTTGCTGATTGCATAGAGCGGATGTACAGAATATATCGATGCACCAAGTTTTTCTCCATCAAAAAAAGCGGTCGACGCAATCGAACCGCTGCAATGACAAATATTTTTATTTTTTATATCCAGATTTTTTATGCAATCCCATACTTCACCAATATTCTGATCTGGTACTGTGATAAAAAGGGTATCGCTCTCACGCAAAAGGTCTGAGATAGCATCATACGCTTTTGTGTTTGTAAAATCTGCTGCCGATTTGGCTGATTCTGGTGATTTGCTGTAATAGCCGGTCACATCTACGTTTTTTTCTTTGAAATATTTTCCCAAAGAAAAACCGACCTTTCCCGCACCAATGAACCCAACTTTCATACCGTTCACTCCTTTCTAGGTAGTGACAGCATAAAAAATCCGCATATTGAGGTATCGTTTCATATCAATACGATCCTACTTCGCATAAAAAATAAATTACTTGTGGTACAGCTTCTTTCCGAATACCATCCACAAATTACTATAACATATTCCTACATTTTTGTCTATCCATGATAAAAAAATATACCACAATTTGACAAAACACAAAAATAGAAAATCATATTTCGTAGTTATTTCTCAAGTTTTGTATGATATAATATAGGAAAATAGACAATATGACACATATCAATATAACAGATTCAGCCAAAATATACAGCCGCAAGTATACTTCCTACAGCCACCAATACAACTATCCAAACCAAAACAATAAACAAAACAATATGCTTTGCTTGTATATTCATATGATTCTGCAACTGCGCTATTTGTTCTTTCATTTGCTCTATCTCTTTGGTACCAAAATGATTGTGAATCCAATTTTCGTCATAAAATTTACGATTTTTATCATAAGAATAACGAAATTGTATCTCTTTTTTCTTCGCTGTCACTTCTCCGCGATTGCCATAGTGCAAGTGATCAAAAAATACGGTAAAAAAAGCCAAGATTGACTCCAAATCATAATATGCATCTAATAAAAACACATAATAGAAATCTAAATTATCCATCACTGCCAAAGGCTTTACAATCTCAGCAATTTGCATATCATTCTCATAAATGACGATATGTCTGGTACTTCCCACAGACACATCATAACAATATAATTGATAATCTGCATATGCAATGACATATTTAGAATCCCATAAGCCATTTGTCAGTTTATAAAACATGGCACAACTTTTCCCATTTTCGTCTATTATGTCAAAAATCAGGCTTTTTTGTTCTCCTGTCACGACCCATTTCATAGGTATCGCTGTATTGGAAATATTGTCCAGCAAATCA
The DNA here is from genome assembly GCA_944384295.1 of uncultured Lachnospiraceae bacterium. Lineage (GTDB taxonomy): Bacteria > Bacillota > Clostridia > Lachnospirales > Anaerotignaceae > Anaerotignum. The sequence goes on from CALWSU010000001.1 coordinate 174,110, forward strand.
TAACTGGTCACATAACAGATACTTTCGTCTGTTCTTGTCATCACACATTGCTGTATTCTCTCTGCATGAAATGGCACTTGCAAGTTCATCCAAGGTGTACCAGCAAAATATTTTAATGTATCATTGACGAGAACCTGAAATTTATTTTTAAAATTTGCTTGTGTTTGCTCCACTTTTATTATCATATCACATCACCATAAACTACTGAAAATGACGTTTTATCCCTCTACTTTTCCCATCAAATCTATATAACTAAAATAATCATCATCTTCTAATGCCAATGTTGTATCTACATAGTATTCCAACCAATCCAAAAAATGCATTGGCTTTTTTGTCTTTGGATCCATCAGAGGTGCTGTACCAACATCATTGGCAAAATCATAAAACCACACAGTGCCATAAGTTTCTGGATCTTCTGTATTGACAATCAATATACTATACATTGCGCACCCTTCATGACAAAGCCAAAGAAAGCCAGCATCAATTTCATCAAATATCGTATCTGACGAATAAATTTCATCATATTCCTCTTCCGATAACTCCATCAAATACAATGGATTTTTCACAGTATAGGGAAATTTCTGCTGCAAAACAGGTTTGCTTTCTGCGTCAATATCATTTTCCCCAAACAAAGCATATAATCCATAAAATGGCTGTGTGCCTCCATCTGCTACAGTAATCAAAAACTTTTTATAATCTTCTGGCAGTTGAATACCATTTTGCATTTCAAAATTTGCAACCATTTCTTCTGAAACAGGAGGATTCCATTGTGGCGGAAAAAGCCCAATATCGTATTGGGGTTGCTTTTCATTCAGTTTTTTCATTTTCTGCATAATCATTTGTATTCTTTCCTCTATCTGCATAAGTATCTCTACTCCTTTTTCTATATTGGAATATACTTTATATTTTTTCTAAAATAATGTCAAATCAAAGTGTTGCATGGCACAACTTGCAAAAAATAAGTACCTGCACAATAGGTATCTTCAAAATCTAATTGGATACGATACCCATAAGACTCTAATATTTTGTTGCATGCCGACACTCTATCTTGCAAAGTATCTCTTGTGCCCAAATCCACATATAAATCTATCAGCACATCTTTTAACAAAGCAAAAATAGATTCTGGTAACTTCGATTGCAAAAAAGCAGAAACTTGCTTTGTCACATCTTCTGCATAGCCATCTATACGTAAATTTTCTCCATTCCAATTGGCATCATATAACCAAAAGATATCTTCCTCTATTTCATTTTCATCGCAGAGAAACTCTTCAAATTCTTCTTGTGTTTCTATCAAAAGCATATCATGAATGACTTCTGCTTTCTGTTGATACAATTCCAAATACTTTTTCGATGCCAAAAGTACATGGATTCTTTCTGTTGCTTCGTCATATATCATTCTCCTCTACGAAATGTTAGCATCAAATATTTTATGCTCCAATAAAAATTGTGGAAAGGTTTGTTCTGTTTGTTGCAATTGTGTCACATCGTTCCAAAAAACAATTTTTTCGCTCCACTTATCCATTGCATAATACCAAACCTCACTGTTTTGTATAGATACTAGTATAGGCAACAAATCACCATTTTGTATATCTGCCAATATTGTATCTTCATATAGATAGTCATTTTCTGCACATGCTTTTTGTATTGTATCTATGTTTTGTTCCCAAGGATATTGTATCTCTGGATGTAAATGATAATCTGATTCTGTCAAAAACCACGTATTTCCATCTGTACTCACACAAGAATCTATTTGTGTTAAAAATAATTTCCACACGAACAATTTATTTTTCAAATCAATGATTTCTGATACATAATTTGTATTTTCTTTCCATACAAACTTCCCCTCTATCCTTTCACAAAATCGCTGTATTACGACATGATAAAAGTGCAATTGTTCTTGTAGTGTCAAAGCACAAGTTTTCAAATGTACCAAATATTCTACCATATCTTCCATACCTATCAGATTTTCACATTGTTTCAAATTGACATGTTGCAACTGATTGCAGCCTTTTAAGATACGTAAATCACGGAAGTTGGTACTGGATACATCCAATGTTTTCAGATTTTGTAACAAACTCCCTATATCTTCCCAGCCTATCAGGTTTTTACATTGTTTCAAATATAAATGTTGCAACTGATTGCAGGATTGCAACATATGTAAATCATGAAAACTGGTATCTGATAAATCCAACGTTTTCAATGTTTTCAAATTTTGCATAGATTGAAATTTTGAGAAACTGTCTTCCTGTAAATTTTTACAACCTGCCACAATCAATGTTGTGATTTTCTGCATACCAGCCAGCAAGGATAGATCTGAAAAATCAGTATACGATACATTCAGCATACGCAAATTGACACATTTTCTCAACCAAGAAAAATCTTTGACCACACGACCGGAGAGATTCAATTCTCTTAACTTGATTGCTGCAGCCAGACAAGTATAATCTCCTATTTCGGTCAGAAAAGAAAAATCATCACATAATGTAATACCATCTGAACAGTCCAATATTTTTATTTTAGAAATATCATATTTGACTGTAGGCGGATACCCTAATGCTTGCAAGATACCACTGTACAACCATCTATCTTTGATTTCTAAACGTGTGGTATCTTTTTGATTTTCTGCTAATTTCTTCTTTCCTCCTGATTTTTCTACCAAACAAGAAATATCACGAGAATATACCATATCTACATGATACAAACAGTTTTCCAAAGGTGTTAAATACATCACACGCAATGCGATATGATTTGGTATTTTGTCCCAAGCCAATTGATCGGGCAACTGATCCACATCTGTATAAAGTGTTCTTAACTTTGGCATTTGAGCAACAACAGAAAAATCGGTGATTGGATTATCCGCAATATACAGATGTGTTAGTTTCTTGAGATTTGCCAAAGCAGATATATCTGTAATCTGATTTCCTGGAAGCCCTAATTCATCCAAATTGACCAATGTACTTAAAAATTGAATATCTTCTATACGCATTTGACGCAAATATAGTGTTTTCAATTGTGTAAATTCTGATAAAACTTCTATGTCTTTTGCTTTATACAAACCATTGACCGTCAAAGAACGTAATGTATCTTGACAACGCAATTGGCGAAAAGAGTCAATATCTCCTGGATAAAGGTCTAATTTCTTAGCGCCTTCAAAATGTGCATCTGGATTTCCAGCAGAATTATCCCAAAAGCGTAATTTATCTGTTATTTTTTCTAATTGTGCACGAAAACGACCTTTTTTTAGCGTTTCTAATTGCGTCTGCCATTCTTCAGCTTCCTGCATCAAAAAACGTATCTGCAACTGTTGTATGTAAAATGACAGTATTTGAAAAAACTTTCGATAGGAACACCGATAACATATTTCACTTTCTTTTTGAAACAGTACTACGCCTTGTGCTGGTACAATATGATATGGATTTGGCTGTTTTTTAACCGGCTGTATCTTGCCATTCACTTCCACACACAACTGTTGCGCCAAACGGTAATCTTTTGCAAATTCTTGATGATATGGCATACCATCTGCAAAACACCGCAACAAATCCCGCATTTCTGCAGCATAAATCGGGGGCATATCCTCCAGACTAGCACCTTCCCATGCACTACTATAATTGTCATAAAAAAATTCGTCCGTTTTCTTTTGATATGTCTGTATCATTCCCAAGCCCCCTCCTCATATAAATTTATTTTGATTTCTTAGTTTTTTCTATTGCACACTTTTGCTTTTGGAAATATGCAATCTCATTTTGCAACACTTGTTGTGCGATTGTATCTTGTATTTGTGCCTCTGCTCTTTCTATCTCTATATCTGCTTTTTGCCATTCGCCTAATTGTATCAATTTATCAATTTTCAATAACATCATATAATGCTGAATAGATATTTTATATTTTTTACCATCTTGCATGCGAACAACAGAATATACTTTTTCTGCATCCTCTTCTTGTTGCAAGCGTTCCAATTCCTGAAAATAGAATGTCCAATCACCTGTTTTTGTACCTTCTTGATATGCCTGATTGATTGGTACAATAAACTTTTTACTGTTCCGTACAGAAAGGATTGTCATTCCAAACAAAACAACACATAAACAAACAATGCCAATGGCATATCCAAAATATTTCATACTAAAATACCATATCACACCACAAAGAAAACAAACCAGTAAAATACGCCCAAATAAAGCAACACCCCTTGTTTGTTCCTTCTCTGCTTTCACATACACATAAAGACCAAGCCCCAATATACTCAAAAACAATATCAACAACACACTATTTCCCAATTTCATAGTAAAATCAGATACCATTTCTAGGCGTCCTTGTTTTTCTAAGACCCAAAACAAAGCCGGCATCAAAAATCCTAAAAGGATATATCCTTGCATTTCCTGTTTTTGTAAATTTTCAGGTGGTATCTGGCGGATTTCATTTCTGATTTGGATACTTGCATGCACCATCAATATGATTTGCAATGCATAGACATACAATGGCAATACTGCCCATGAAATATCGGAAAATATTCCCAGCAGCTTACAAATTGTAAACACAACGCTAAAAACAAAATACCAAAGCAGTAATTTGAGTACACTTGCCAGATGCAATAATTTATAGGACAATACCACAAATACTATAAAGCCCAAAACAGCAGAAACAAAACTACTGACAATCAAAATTGCATACTGCCCTGTCTGATTGCTTAAATACAATCCTGCAAAAACACCACCTAAGCCAATGCTTATGGATAGAAAAAAGCCAATGATTAGCAGAAAAATAGGCACTATATGGTCTTTTTTTGACATACAACTTCCCCTCACACTTTTGTATTTTTCATTTTATCAAACTTGCAATGCCCATTGTATATCAGGATACAACTGTCCATGTTCCACGAAATATCGTACGATTTTTGCGACCAATTCCATATCATATAATGCCCACATGCGAGGAACTGGCGTTTGACCACCAATCAAAACCGGTGCAAGTATCGTCAAAGTATCATATTCTGGATTATAAGGCATGGCATAAATCCCTGCTTCCAAATCGATATAAACTACTGCTACCCAGCCTTTTTCAAATTCTACCATCAAAAAATGGTCTTCTCCCCACGGCTCCAAAGAAAACAATAGCGCACCTACTTTTTCTTTGATAATGGCATCTTCGAGCTGTGCCATCATACTTTGTTTCGTTTCTTTTTCCAAAGAATACCAGTTGTTTTCTTCTCCTTGTGAAAAAGTATGCCATAAAGTATAGGCTTGTCCCGTCAAGGAAACATCTGCAAAACGCACATCTGATGCACCTTCAAAAGCGCATACAATCTCATTGCTATTGACGATTTTCATATCAAATTGCATATCATCTGTATCATATGGCTCTTGCGTTTGAATGGAGATTTGTTTTTTCAGTTGTTCTAAAACCTCTATATGTTGTAATTTTTTTCTTTCTGGTAAAGATACTTCTTTGAGTGCTGGTAAATGTAATAACAAAGAACAATCGGAAAAATTGGTATCCTCTACATAAAGCTTCTTTAATTTTTTGCATTTGACTAAAAAAGAAAAATCATCTACTCTTACTTCACCCATTCTTAGATATTGCAAATTTTCCATTTCTCCAATCAAAGAAAATGTATCATCTTCTTCTGCCAACCAAGATGGTAATACAGCATCATAGAAATCATTTCTCAAATCATATCTCCTGTTTTTACTGTCCAACTTCTTGATTTTCTTCAAATCCCAATAGGTTTGTGGAAATCTATCCGTATTACGAAAAATCCAATCTAATAATCTAGGATCGGCTTTATATTGTTTGTATTGTTGCATCATAAACCTCTTTTCCGTATAAATATTTTCTATCATGCCTAAAACTCTAAAAGTTCTGCTGCATATTCATCTGGAAGTATGCCATTTTTTTGATAGATTTCTCGTAAAGTCTGATACTTTTCTGGCTCTGCACTCCATGCATCTTTGAGCGCTTTTTGAACATTGCTTACCACAGACTGAAATAATGGTGTCACACAAACATCTTCAAATGCCTGCATGACATCAGCAGCGCGATTGGATTGACATTCTACTTCTGCTAATTCAATACATGCATCACTAAAAAAATTGAACATTTCATCTAGTTCCACAAAATCAATCTGTTCACAATCTAAAAATTCCTCTTCTACTTTACCGCCATAAATTGCAGTCAACTCCATCAAAAGTGTAGAAATCCAGCTCAAAACATTCCATTGACAAGTATAATCTGGAACATCTTGAAAATGATTCTCATAAAATTCTTGTTGTTCGTCTGTCAATTCTTCCCCTACCATATATTCCAATACACAAGCATACAAATCGTTTGCAAAATCTTCAAATTCTTTTGGCTGTACTGTACCATACAGAAAATTCCAAAGCAAATCTATACTTTCTTGCAAAATTGGTACTGGTTCTTCTTCATTTTCTGCTAGACCTTGGCGTACTGTATGACAATATTGTTCCAAAACCAAAAGATTCCCCAACAGTCGAGCAGAATTACTGCAATTGCGAAAAGCTTCCTCTGCCAATTGGCTACAATCTTGCACCCAATCATTTGCTTGCTGTTTATTCAGTTGTGTATAATCTGTAAATATTGCATATCCTTCCATATAAATACCACCTATTCTTATTTTCTTCTATAACATTTTATTTTTCGTTTGATATCATATCTTTATGTATAAAGTTATTGTATCATAAATACCCCAAAAATACGTCTTTCTTCATAATTTTTCTTATAAAATTCATATCAATTTTATCACATTCTAAACAACAAAAAGGGGTATCGCATATCATTTTTTATGATTTTGCGATACCCTGTTTCCATTTTAAGATTTAAGAAAATGTATATTCTGCATGTTGTCTCTTATATGCATCATTGTCTTTACGACGCAATTCTTGTTCCACCTGCGACAATTGTTGTTCTAATTTTTGTTTCTTATTTTCCTCTGTTTCCATTTGCAATTTCTGTTCTAGTTCTGCTTGTTTTTCTTTTAGCTTTTGGATTTCTCTGTCTACTTTATCCGTATTGACAGTACATTTTGTAACTTGAGTACCTTGAGATTTCTCCTGTTCGTCTTCTATAGATTGGTTTTGCTTATCTTTTGTATCAGAAGTATCTTGTACTTGTTTTGGTTCCTTGGCTACATCTTCTGTATGGGCAATATCTTGTGCTTGTTTTGATTCATCTGAATAAATCTTCGGATTGCCGTTCTCATCTTTGCCTAACCAATAACGACCAATCGATTCCTGAGGTTCTTCTGGAATATATGTGTCCTGATTGGGATTTATATTTTGTATATTTTGTATTTCTTGTCTGCTTTGCTCCCCTCTTTCTGTCACTTTATTCCATGCATATATTGTACTGTTAGAAATCAAACGTGAAATCGGTTCCATTGTCATGCCTCCCATCTGTATCAAAAACATATTGTGATACTTTTAGTTTACGAATGATACAATAAGATGCAAGGCTTTTGATTGGAGATGTTCTCTATATGTCATGAAATGTTTAATAATATATGTAAAGAAAAACTTTGCTTTTCTTTTTCTATAAACATGGTACCTTGATACTTTTCTGCTACAGATTTGATATTAGACAGTCCTGTTCCCATTGGTGGCAAAGGTCCTTCTACACAACTATTTTGAAATTGCAGCATATAAAAATCACCTTGTTGCTCACCTGAAATAGAAATCCATTTTTGACTGGATACAACTTGATTCGCTTGCATTGCATTATCCAAAGCATTTGCGAAAATGATACACAAATCAAAATCATCTATTCCACAAGGATTGGGTAATCGAAGCGAAATATTTATTTCCATTTGATTCGATTTTGCCAACTCTAATTTTTCGCTGAGTAAAATATCTACCACAGGATTTCCGGTTTGATAGGGAAAAGATAATGCATTAGCCGCAAAATTCAGTTTTTGTAAATATGCTTTGGCTTCTTCTAAATTTCCATGATTACACAAACCAGACAATACCGATAAATGGTGATTGATGTCATGGCGAAATGCTTTTGTTTGTTCCAAACGCATTTTAGCTTCTGCAATATATACTTTCTGTGTATGTGCTGCTTGTTCCATAGCATATAATTCCGCTTTTGTCTGCAAACCTCGACACACAGAGCGATAGGAATATAATGTACAAAGTAACGCTCCTAATCCCAAGATTTGTAGCGAGAAAAGCGCGATATGTTTTCCTGACTCTAAGAAAGATACCATTTCCGAAATAACAACAACTTGTGTATAATTGATTTGCATGATATATAATTCCATCAAAAAAAAGAACAAAATCGGAAAGAATAACAATCCAATCTCTGTCGTTTGTTTGCCTTCCTGCAAAGAGATACAACGCAACACTACATAATAACAACCACCACAAATACATAACGCAAGAATTGTTGCAAGTATAATCAATAAATAAATCACCGGTTTTGTAAACCAATGATAAAATAATATAGATTCTACTGCATTGACTACACCAAAGGAAAGCTGTGAAATATAAACCGAAAGTATAGCAGAAACCCATGATACTAAATTTGTATTTTTCATCACAAATCGAATGATAGCATATAAAATCAATAATTCTATCCCTATCGCAACACCCCAAACAAACTGAAACCGATGCGCAAACCATTCACAAATACAAAGAAATAGAAAATATAAAATCCAATATTGTATTTTTGTCTGTTTTCCGGTCACTCTACTTGCAAAAATAATATGCATACTACTTTGCATCACCAAGCAAAAACCATTCAAACAGATATTAAAATAATCCATATCAAGATTTCCTTTCTTTCATACGGCACAAAATTGCATGCGTCAATTCATTTTTACGCAAGCGAGAAACCGGAATGACAGCCCCCTGTGTCAGTATAATTTGTCCATTTTCATAACCTTTCACATAATCCAAATTGACCAGATAACTTCTATGACATCGAAAAAAACGATGGTCTACCTGTCTTTCAAAATCTTCCAATTTATGATAATAGTCAATGACCGTTCCATCTGATTGATGGATATAAAGTTTTCTGCCTTGTACCTCACAATATAGAATTTTGGAAAGCGAAAGCACCGCACAATAATTTGGTTTTTGTATCACAATATGTTTCATACTTCTTTGTTGGATATGCTGCATGGCGCGATTCATCATGCTATGAAAATGCTCTACTTCTATTGGTTTTACCAAATAATCAAACGCCTCTACCGAAAACGCATCAAATACATATTCTTTTAAAACAGTTACAAAAATTAACAAGCTATCACAATGTCGGTTTCTTAATATTTTTGCCGTTTCCATACCATTTGGAGATTGCATTTGAATATCTAAAAAAATAATATCAAAATCTAAATTGCTTTCTAACAGCGCACTACCGTCCGAAAATTTTTCCATACCATAATGGATATGTTGTATGTTCTGCATATATTTTGAGATTTGCTCTGCAATATGATTTACCATAATCCTATCATCATCACAAATTGCAAATTTTATCATGTTCCTCACCAAGCCTTTCCATCAGAATATCAAATTTCAAATCAAGGGACAATTTGATTGTCATAAAATAGCGAAAAATTGTTATAAAATGTTTTTTATTTTATTGGAACAATATCTCTGATAAAATTTACAACTGAAAACAAATTGGCTTTCATACGAAAACGTCAAATAAAAAGTGCTTCCACAACATTTGTTAGGAAACACTTTCATTTATCATTATTACATTATATCTTTATAAATTGATGGTACACACCTTGCAGTTTTTCTGTAATCCTTTGGTCTACATGCATATGACCAAAATACCACATTTGAAATTGTTCCATTTTTTCCATCTCAAAATACCATTGCTCTAATGTATCTGGCAATGGATACTGAGGTTCCATGCTTTTCTTTTTCTGAATATGCTTTCTAACAAAACGGGGGGCTTCGTGTGTAATGACATATTGAATCTCAGATTGATGGTGTTCTAATTGCTGTCTGCCATATTGTATTTCCATTGGTGTTGGTTCTTCTTCTTTCCACCAACTGACTCCTTCTTGTCGTCTATCCTGATCCGAAGATTTTGCTCCACCAAACACAAAAAATGTCTTTCCATCAATAGAATATATCTCTCCTCGCATCAAATGCAGCACACGCGGACCAATACGATGCACTTTACCACCGTTCCACGTTTCTATTTGCGTATGATTCAAGAGAAAATGATTTTCATGATTCCCATCTACAAATGTAATCGTACCAGGAAATATCTGCTGCAAACTTTCTATATCATGCGGATAATCTTGATCCCAAACATATCCCGCATCTCCAGCAATCATCAATACATCTGTAGCATCTAGATTTTCTTTTTCCGCCAACCAAAATAATGGTACAAAAGTTCTATGTTTATCTCCTGTAATAAAAATTCGACCCATATTCTATACTCCTAATTCTATCATATGCAGATGTGAACCATGCTATCGTTTCCTCAGAAAACTATCCTTTTATATCTTCTGCTTTTTTATAATAGTAAATCCCATTTCGTTCTTCTTTTAGAATTTTTCCTAAAAAATATAAATATTGCAAATGTGAAATTGCTTCTCCTGTTGCAAACCATTTTTGTGGAGCAGGAAAACTTTCCCAATCTTTACACATAATTTCCCATGTCATATCTTGGGCTACCATATAAGCAGTTTTCCATTCATTTGTTAAAATCGAAAGCACTTCTTGCAATCTTGCTTCATGATGTTGATATAATTCTTGAATCCGTGCATACATATCCGAAACCATTGTACCATGTGCTGTCAAAAGCAATGAAACATCCAATTTTTCTATTTTGGCAAGGCTATTCAAATAATCCTGTAATGGATTCTCAACACCCAATTCAATACAGATATTGGGCGTGATTGTGCCTAAAATATGGTCGCCACAAAATAATATTTTGTTTTCTGCATCATATAGACACATATGTCCCGGCGTATGTCCTGGTGTCGTAATTGCTTGCAATGTATATCCACCATATTGCAAAATATCGCCTTCTTTGACATATGTAAAATCTACCCGACCCGCATTACAATATTTTCTTCCTGGGTGAATGTCTGTATTTCTTCCGAAGTTTGCTTTTGGAAATCCATATTTTATAAAAAGATCGTCCAACATATTCCAATATAGATTTCCTGCCTCAAAATTGATGAGTTCGCCTTCTGTTTCACCTGTCAATAAACAATTGCCTGCTTGTGAAAATTTTGAAATCAAACCACAATGATCCGAGTGTAAGTGTGTAATAAAAATATCAAATTCTTTTATGCCTAATTCCGCAATCGCTTCTTGCAATGCCGCTTCACATTCTGGACGATTGAAGCCGGTATCAATCATCAAATTCTTTTCACCAGTAACAAAATATACATTGATTTCTCGCAAAGGATTATTGGGCAAAGGTACTGCTTTTTGATAAATATGGTCTGTGATTTTTGTTAACATAAAATGCCTCCTTTATATTGATAAATCGGTTCATTTCATACATTCTGTCCTTACAACATAGAAACATATACCTGTTGTCCACTTTTTTGCATCTTTGCATCTTTGCATGTCATTATATCATGAAATCATAGAAACCGTCTATCCTCCAGCTTTGTATTCTCAAAGATTGCTGTTTCTTTTTGCATACAACAAAAATTAAAATACGCTATAATCAATTGCAAACAAAAAGCATGTTTGCTATAATGACTTCAATCTTAATATCAAACCGCAAAAGGGGTGATTTCTTTTGTCAGAGCAACCAAAATATTATTCTATTGGGAAAGTTGCCTCATTATGCAATGTTCCTGTAAAAACACTTCGTTATTATGATAAAATCGGGCTATTGGTTCCACAATATCGCAAAGAAAGCAGCCAATATCGATATTATGAACATACACAATTACTAACATTACATATCATTCGCAAATTACGTTTTTTGGGTGTTTCCCTAAAAGATATACAACAAATCATACATAATTGTGATAGTCGTGCAATGGCAGAATGTGTCATTGCCAGAATGGATGAAATTTCAAAAAATATACAAGATTTGCAAGACCAATTAGCCATTGGAGAAAGTTTGTTGCAACGGCTAAAAGCTGGTCATATTTTTATGGCACAAAATACAAATGATATCGTACGCATTGAACAAATTCCAACTTGCCATGTCATTTTTACACGTAAAATAAAAGTAGATTATCAAAATTCAGATGTTTCCATTGATCGTTGGTTTGAGCTTTTGGAATTGGCAAAAAAATATCACTTAAAAACAACAGGTTCTATCATACTTACCTATCATAACGCGCCTCTGGAACAATTCTATAACAAAGACTGCGACTTAGAATCCTGCATACAAGTAGAAGAATTAAAATCTGGTCCAGAATTCAAACAATTTGGTGGATTTCTTGCAGCAACTGCAATCCATGTTGGAAAAAATGAAGAAATTATACAAACACATGCCAAAGCAATCAAATGGCTGAAACAACAAGGATATGTGATATCTGGTCCCATTTCGGAGGAATATATTGTTTCTCCTATTGACATTTGCGATGTAGAAGACCACATCACAAAAGTGATTATTCCCATTCAAAAAGCATCTTCTTGATTCCACCATGTTGCGTGATTTTACTATGCTTATAACGCACAATTCCTCATAAGAAAAACAACATTTTCTTATGAGGAATCACAGAATCTACACCAACATTTTATTTTTTTAATTTTTATTTCTGTACATTTCAAATCGTGCCATTTTGGCGCAAAACATTGATTTTTTCTTTCGACAAGCCCAATAAGCTTCCATAAATCGCTTCATTATCTTCGCCCAATAATGGCGCGGCTTTTTGTATACAATCGTCTTCTCCATGTATCTTAATTGGTGTACCTGGAATCCGAATTTCCGTTTCCATGCCTTTTTGATATACATTCCACAACATATGACGGGATTGTAATTGTGGATGTTCTGCCGCTTCTGGAATAGTTAAAATCACTCCAAATGGAATGGACAGTTTTGTGATGATTTCTTCTAATTCTGCAATTGTTTTTGTCATTGTCCAATCTTCGATAATAGGTTTCAAAGAAGTCAAATAATTTTCGCATCTTGCCAAATTGGTTTGATAAAGCGGATTATCTACCAAATCCATACGATTCATTGCGCTGCAAAGCCCAGCAAACATCTTATCCGTTCCACAGCCCATTACAAATTCTCCATCTTTTGCACGGAAAGAATCAAAAGGCGCAATACTGGGGTCTTGATTGCCTGCGCGATGTGGTGTCTTTCCAGCAATGGTATATTCTACGACAAAATTTTCCATAACAGAAAATAGCGTATCTACCATCGCAACATCTAAACGTTTCCCGACACCTGTTTTTTCTCTTTCATACAATGCCATCAAAATCCCCATACATAAATATGCACCAGAATAGTTATCTGCAATAGAGGGACCTATTTTACATGGCGGACCATCTGCAAAGCCCGTTACACTCATCATACCGCTCATTGCCTGTGCAACAATATCATAACAAGGTCGAGAAGCCAAAGGACCTTCTAAGCCAAACCCACTGATGGAACCATAAATGATACGAGGATTGATTTCCTTTAATACTTCATAGGAAAACCCAAGCTTTTCCAAAACACCAACTTTATAATTTTCACATACCACATCGGCTGTTTTCACCAATTCGCGAAAAATTTCTTTTCCTTCTTCTGATGCCAAGTTGAGTGTAATACCTTTTTTATTGCGATTGATATACGCATAATAACCGCTGTAATCATTTTTCATAGGTCCCCAGCCGCGTGTTTGATCTCCACTGCCTGGACGTTCAATTTTGATTACTTCCGCACCATGGTCTGCTAGATTCATGGTACAAAACGGACCACTATATGCCTGTGTCAAATCTAATACACGAATACCTTCCAATGGTCTATGCATAATTCCACCTCTTTTTTTTGATATTTTTTGCTCTATTTCTGATATATAAAAATCCCAAAACGAAAATTCGTTATGGGATTTTACATTCAGCATTTGTGATTCAAACGTTTATAAGAGAGTATTGGGTAGAGTGGAGTCTTTATCATTCAGGATGTTTTGCATCTTTGAAAGAAGATTCCTGAGGTCCTCTCTGATCTTTTTTCGCAATATACAGGCTGCCGGTCGCTCTGCCGCACAGTACAGGAGGTTCACATGCAGTTGCTGCTGTATGTGCGATACCTGTCATATCTGCATCTGTTTTATCCAGCATTGTTGCAACTTTCCATGCTTCAAATTTACATGTGTAGGACTGGTTACCAACCTTTTCAATCCAGCCATGATATTCCATAAAGTCACCTACATAAACAGGTGCTGTAAATTCGATATCTTTATAACCCAAGAACAGGCTAATATCACCATCAACATAGACCATCAGTTCTGTACCAACATCGCCCCATTGGTTTACGATTCTAGCACCATTTACCAAATCGCCTACATAATGACCGTCTTTTGCGCTCATCATCAGATGATGTACCACTTTTTTACCTACCATAATCAATTCCTCCTTTATTTGTTTTATATGGATTGCTTTGTTTATGGCTATACTATATTTGATACCGTAAATGGAGTGTCAAGACTGATTTTTCAAAATTTTTTTCTTTTCTCTGAAAGCATTTCATCCAACTCTCCCCTTGCTGTACAGTTTGAAAAATCCTGATTTTTTCCAATCATGCCACACTATAGATACCCTTCTTAGATGAGATAGTATTTAAATTTAGGGAGAGTTTTTGATACAAATTCTTTCAAAAATTTCTGTAATGATACAATGATTTTGCAAAGCATAAAAAGCTATCACGATAAAAAGAAGCCATATAAACGCTGCCAATGCGCTTGTGGCAAAAATGTTTCAATTTCTTCTATAAATTGCCAACCAAATTTCTCATATAGCCCTTGATGCGTTGTAAATAAATAAAGCGCAGACCAATTTTTTTCTATCATATATTGCTTGACATGTGCCATTACATCATACAAGATTCCATTTCCTCTTGCCTCTGGTACAATATATACATTACACAACCAAGGATAAATATCTGGTCTGCATTCCAAATCATGTAAAGAAAATTGATACATACCCACTAGTTTTTCTTCCAACCATATGGTATAAGTCTGAGGCAGGCGCACAGCATTGACGCTATGCGCCATCATATGCGCAACTTCTTTTATAGAATAATCCTCTTTTTCTCCCCACCATTGATACATCCATGTAGTTATCACAGATAATTCCGGTGCATCTGATTGTGTGCATTGCAATATTTTTACTTGTGCCATATGACCACCTCTATTTTCTTGATTGGTTCTATTGGTTCTGATTGTTTCTTAATTACATTTTGCATCAAACGGAAAACAGAAAAAACAGATGATTTTAAGGGGAAATGTTTCTCCACAAAATCATCTGTTTTTTTAAGATTCCATTTGCATCAATGCCGCATGTGCTGCATTTTGTTCTGCTTCTTTCTTGCTTCTACCACTGCCTTGCCCCAATACCTTTCCTTCATGTATCACTTCTGCAAGAAATACTTTATTATGATCGGGACCTTTTTCATCTACAATCATATATTGCAAAGGCACTTTGCTGATTTTTTGCACAACTTCTTGCAAATGTGTCTTGCAATCTAAGTTATGGAATCCAGGTTTTGTTTTTGCAATCTGTTCCTGCATAAAACGCATGACATATTGTGTTGCCGCATCAATACCACCATCAATACAAACAGCGCCTATGATTGCTTCAAAGGCATCTGCCAATATAGAATCTCTGGTGCGACCTCCTGTACTTTCTTCCCCTTTGCCCAAAAACAAATTACGTCCTACGCCTAATTTACGCGACAATTGTGCCAAGGAGCCTTCGCATACCACCGCTGCGCGTAATTTTGTCATTTCGCCTTCTGGCATTTCTGGAAACTTGCGATAAATATATTCACTTACTACCATATCCAACACCGCATCTCCTAGAAATTCCAAACGCTCATTGTTTTCATGACTGCCTTTTTTGGTTTCATTTGCATAGGAACTATGTGTCAAAGCCAGCAACAACAAATTTTTATCTTTGAAATGATAGCCTAATTTTTTTTCAAATTCTTCTAAATTCAAATAATTCATATCAATTCTCCAACACACTTCTCAAATAATCCAGCACATCTTGAATGGTTTTCAAATTTTCCGCAGCTTCTGGATCAAAATCTATGTCGTACGTTTCTTCCAAAGCGGAAACAATTTGAAACAAATCTAAAGAATCAGCACCCAAATCCGCAAAAGAAGTTTCTTCTTGCAGACTTTTTGGCGAAACTCCAATCTGTTTTGCAATAATCTCCATTACCACAGCTTCTTCCATATTTTCCTCCTCCTTTTTTGATTGTTCATCAGCATAGCGGTATACATAGAAAATTCTGCTACTTTAATACTATACTCTATTTCCTTATATTTGTCAGTAAAAATTACAAAATACCTAAAATATATTATTCAGAAAAAAGCGGAACTTGATATCTCTTACTTTCTGTTACCACATACTGCAATTTGTAATCCCAAGGCTCAGCTGGTAAAGCGGGATAGAAAAAATCATCATAACACAATCCAGCACAAACGATACTGCTATTCGCCAAATATCTATCGTAATACCCACCACCATATCCCAAGCGATTGCCTTGTGAATCACAAGCCAATGCAGGCACGATGGCAAATGAGATTTCAGAGGATTCTATTTTTTTACAATACGGCTTTGGTTCTAAAATTCCAAATTTTCCTGGCTGTATATCCGCATAAGACTTAACTTGACAAGCACACATTTTGCCTTTTTCTAAACACAATGGTACAACAACACATTTTTGATTATTCCATAACCATTGTAAAATAGTTCTTGTACTGATTTCAAATTCTGTACTGACATAACAAAACACAGTATCTGCTTTTTGCAAAGCGGGCAATGCCAGCACATTTTGCTGTATTGCGTCGGCTGCACTTGCCCGCTTTTCGTAATGCCACATCTTGCGTGTATATAAAATCTGTTTACGTAAATCCTCTTTTGTTTCTTGATTTTGTGGGAATATATCCATGATTCCAACCTACTTTTTGTTCTAGTATTTCTAGTATTTCTAGTTTTTCTGTTTTTTGATCTATGATAGTTGCGCTACAACCTGTTCTTTTCTTCTTTGTAAAATCGCACCCATACATTTCCAATATACAAACGCAGACACACTGAAACTTACCAAATCGACAAACGGTTCTGCAAAAAACACATTTTCAATCCCCCATAACAAAGGAAATACAATCATCGCACCGAAATATAATGCTTTTCGGAATAAAGATAAACTAATTGCATACCGTACCGCTGACAACCCAGTAAACCCATCTACGATCGTATATTGTATTGCCAAAGGTAAAATCATCAATGTCATAATTTTAATGGCTTTGACAGATAAATCCATATAAAATGGATCATTGGTAAATAATCTCACAAAATATTGTGAAAACAAATGCGCAACCAAAAGCATCACGGCTGTAAAAATCAAACACAAAATTCCTGTTTTCTGTTGTCCACTACGTACTCGTTCCAATTGACATGCGCCATAATTAAAGCCCAAAATCGGCTGTGTTGCTCCTGTCATACCACCCATGGGCAAAGTCACCATCAAAAAGAAACTTTGTGCAATCGTATGACATGTGACCAACTGATCGCCATATCCTGGTCCGCCATAATGTTGCAAAACCATATTCATAGCAATAATCAAACCACTGTCCAAAGCTACAATGATAAATGGAGAAAATCCAGTTAACAAAATACGAAACATCAAAGTACGTTGGTAGCCGCCAAAAGTAATCCGTACCGGTGGTCTGCCGCTGAACAAAAACAACAGCACAAATCCACAAGAAACAATCTGTGCAATCACTGTTGCAACTGCTGCACCTGCCACGCCCATATCCATTGCAAAAATAAAGATTGGGTCTAATATAATATTACATATTGCACCTATCACAACCGACATCATCGCGATTTTAGAATACCCTTGACAAATGATGAATGTATTCATACCCATAGATAATATCGCAAAGATACTGCCAGCAGCATAAATTGTCATATATGTATTGGCATAAGGGAATGTCATTTCACTGGCACCGAATAACATCAACAAAGGTTTTTTCCAAATCAAAACAATGGCTGTAATCAAAACCGCCATTCCAATCATCATCAAAAAACAATTGGCTAAAATTCGTTCTGCTTCTTTATAATTATTTTCCCCCATTTTGATACTCATCAAAGGGGAACCACCAATCCCAATCCAAATCGAAAAAGAGGTAATCAATGTCACAATTGGACCACAAATACCAACGCCCGCCAATGCCGTTGCGCCAATTTCTGGGATATTTCCAATAAAAATACGGTCTACGATACTATACAGCACATTGATAAACTGTGCAAACATTGCTGGTATTGCCAATCGGACTACCAGCCCCCACATACTGTCTGTACCTAAATTATTTTCTTTGCGCATTGTCCAGCCTCCTCTCTGCAAAATTCACATTTTGTCCTTTTGTGTATTTATTATTCTACTGGAACATATCATATCTGCGCTTTTGCGTCAACCATATTTTAAATCATTTTTCTTTCTTGCTGCATCGCAAGAAAATCGCAAGATTTTGCACATAGTATTTTGATGCTGGATTTCATACAATAAAGGCAATGATTGCGTATGCCATCATAGAAAACTTCAATCAAAAGGTAGGTGAGAAAAATGGAAACAGATGCCAAACCGAAACGATGTTATCATGGAAATGGAAAATTTCATATTGCACAGCTTCCTTTTTCACACCTGCTTTGTGAACGGCTGTTTTGATATGAATGTTTCCCGTTTCCCACAAAAAAGGAGGGAACGATATGACATGGAAAAAGAAACGTGCTGTCGCACAACAAATTGCACAACAAGCTGTATTACGTGACACACAAAATCAAACTATTACATTTGCTGCTACACATACAATCAAAGAAGTACTCGCACATTTTGATACTGCATTTTGTGGTTTGGAAACACAATCTATTATTTCAAATCGTACCAAATATGGCAGCAATCGCATCACAAAAGAAAAGAAAAAATCATTACCCAAACGTTTGGCAGAGGCTTTTATTAACCCCTTTACTGCTATATTATTTTGTCTAGCGATTGTGTCAACAACAACAGATATGATTTTCCCCTATTTCTCATTGTTTGGCAGTACACCAGAAGATTTTGATTTTATCACAGTTGCCATTATACTTACAATGGTTACGATTTCTGGAACACTCCGTTTTATTCAGGAATCTCGTAGCGGTAATGCAGCAGAAAAACTGTTATCTATGATTACTACAACTTGTACCGTATCTCGAAAAGGCGAAAAACAAAAAGAATTGCCTTTGCATGAAATTGTTGTAGGTGATATCATACATCTTTCTGCAGGAGATATGATTCCTGCTGATGTACGTATTTTAGAAGCCAAAGACCTTTTTGTGACACAAGCAAGTCTCACTGGAGAAAGCGAACCCATTGAAAAAAGCGCAGCTACAAGCGAAATCATGGACAGCGCAATTGCATATCCTAACATTGCATGGATGGGGAGTAATGTTGTTTCAGGAAGTGCAACCGCTGTTGTTGTTTGTGTAGGAGATGCAACCTTATTTGGTTCCATGACGTCTGCGGTAGCACAAGAGGCAGTGGAAACAAACTTCACAAAAGGTGTCAATGCGGTTTCATGGGTATTGATTCGATTTATGTTGGTAATGGTGCCTTTTGTATTTTTACTCAACGGCATCACAAAAGGCAATTGGTTAGCAGCGTTTTTATTTGCTATTTCCATAGCGGTAGGCTTAACGCCTGAAATGTTGCCTATGATTGTGACAACCTGTTTGGCAAAAGGTGCAGTATCTATGAGTAAAAAACAGACGATTGTCAAAAATCTAAATTCCATACAAAATTTTGGTGCAATGGATATACTTTGTACTGATAAAACAGGTACATTGACACAAGATAAAGTAGTATTGGAATATCATATCAACATCAATGGAGAAGAAGATGCAAGAGTATTGCGTCATGCTTATTTAAACAGCTATTTTCAAACAGGATATAAGAATTTGATGGATCTTGCCATTATACAAAAAACAGAAGAACTGGAAGCAGAAAATCCACAATTGACAGACCTTTCCGAACATTATACAAAAGTAGACGAAATCCCTTTTGATTTTTCTCGTCGTCGTTTGAGTACTGTGGTAGCAGATGCTACTGGCAAAACACAAATGGTAACAAAAGGTGCAGTAGAAGAAATGTTATCTATTTGCAGTTATGTGGAATGTGATGGGAGTGTACAGCCATTGTGTACTGCCCTACAAAAGCGAATCCTGCGTACTGTGGAAGAATGGAACGAAAAAGGATTTCGTGTACTTGCCATTGCACAAAAAAGCAATCCTTCTCCTGTTGGTGCTTTTGGTGTCAAAGATGAATCTGACATGGTTTTAATGGGCTATCTTGCATTTTTAGATCCTCCCAAAGAATCTACTGCCAGCGCAATTGAAGCATTACGTAAACATGGTGTAAGTACCAAAATATTGACAGGCGATAACGAAAAAGTCACACGCACAATTTGTAAACAAGTCGGTTTACAGGTGCGCAATATGTTACTTGGTTCTGATTTGGAACAGATGACCGATTCTGAATTAGCAGAAGCCAGCAAACATACCGATGTATTCGCCAAACTGACTCCAGATCAAAAAATCCGTGTGGTTTCTGTATTACGTGAGCAAGGGCATTGTGTTGGTTTTATGGGTGATGGCATCAATGATGCTGGTGCTATGAAAGCCGCAGATATTGGAATTTCTGTAGATACTGCGGTCGATGTTGCAAAAGAATCCGCTGATATTATATTGCTGGAAAAAGATTTGATGGTTTTGGAAGAAGGTATTTTGGAAGGACGCAAAACATACGCCAACATGATGAAATATATCAAAATGACTGCTTCCTCTAATTTTGGCAATATGTTTTCTGTGCTTGCCGCTTCTGCATTGCTTCCTTTTCTTCCCATGATGAGCATACAACTGATTTTGCTGAATCTCATTTATGATTTAAGCTGTACTGCAATTCCATGGGATAATGTAGATCAAGAATTTATCTCTGTACCTCGTAAATGGGACGCTTCTTCTATAGGAAAATTTATGCTTTGGCTTGGACCTACCAGTTCTATTTTTGATTTCTTGACCTATCTATTTCTTTATTTTGTATTCTGTCCGATATTTGTGTCTGACGGTATATTATTTCACGATTTGCAAAATCATTTTACTGGTATGCAACTGATGCAATTGCAGGCAACTTATATTGCGATGTTTCAAGCTGGTTGGTTTGTGGAATCTATGTGGAGTCAAACCTTTGTCATTCATATGATTCGCACACCCAAACTTCCCTTTTTACAAAGTCGGGCGTCTTTACCAGTATGTGTATTGACATTTACAGGTATTGCAGTTTTAACTTGTATTCCATTTACGCCAATTGGTACATTGCTTGGATTTGTACCGCTTCCATTGAGTTTCTTTGTATATATGATACCTTGCATTTTATTGTATATGCTGCTTGCAACCAGTCTAAAAAAAGCATATGTGCGTCGTTATGGTGAACTGCTTTAAAAATTGATATGAGTATAAAAGGAGGTATTCTTATGACATGGGATACAATTTTGATACAACTTTTTGGTACAACCACATTTTTAGGTATTGATATTGGTTTCTGGTTCGGCTTATGTATCATACTTTTCTTGGTATGCTTGATGGAAGGCATTGCATGGTCCCTTGCAAACTGCACACAGAAAGAAAAACAAAATATAACCCTCTGAAAATATATAAAACCACCCTACTATACTTTATTCATTGTAGGGTGGTTTTTGATTGTATAATTGTACTTTATCAAAATAATGTTAATTGATTCGTTTCAGGCATACCTTGCAATATGCCATTTTCTTTTAACAAATCAATCAAAGAGCGTCCCAAAGAAGTGCGTTCTTTTAATTCTTCAATGGTATGAAATTCTCCAGCAGCTCTGCCATCTACAATACTTTGTGCCGCGTTTGTACCAAGCCCCTGCAAGGAATTGAATGGCGGCAATAAACCATCCTCTGTGACAATAAATTTTCGTGCATCTGATTGGTACAGGTCAATGGGCGCAAAGCGGAAACCGCGCGCATAAAATTCTACCACCAATTCTAATACAGTCAATTTTGTTTTATCTTTTGCAGTTGCTTCCATACCTTTGGCATGAATTTCTCGAATTGCTGCTTTGGCAACATCTATCCCTTTACACATACAGGAATAATCAAAATCATCACAAGCACGTACAGTAAAATATGCTGCATAGTACGCTTTTGGATAATTGATTTTGAAATACGCAATGCGAAACGCCATCATCACATAAGCTGCCGCATGGGCTTTCGGGAACATGTATTTGATTTTCTGGCAAGATTCAATATACCAATCTGGTACATTTGCCGCCTTCATATCCACAATATCCTCATCTGTCAAGCCTTTACCCTTTCTGACTTTTTCCATAATCTTAAAAGATTTCTTTTTTTCTACCCCTTTGTTGATTAAATAAATCATAATACTGTCACGGGTAGAAATGGTTTCTTTTAGGGTAATGGTGCCATTTTCGATTAGCGTCTGCGCATTGCCCAACCATACATCAGTACCATGTGACAAACCAGAAATACGCAATAAATCTGCAAATGTTTTTGGTTTGGTATCCAATAACATACCACGTACAAATTTTGTGCCAAATTCTGGTATGCCTAATGTGCCAGTTTCACAGCCAATTTCCTCTGCCGTAACGCCTAAGGCTTTCGGAGATTCAAACAAAGACATGGTTTCTGGATCACCTAAAGGTACTGTTTGCGGATTGACTCCTGTTAAGTCATAAAGCATACGAATCACGGTCGGGTCGTCGTGTCCGAGCAAGTCCAGTTTCAGCAAACGCCCACTGATAGAATGATAGTCAAAATGTGTCGTTGTGACGCTCGAATTGACATCATTTGCTGGTCGTTGAATGGGGCAAAACTCATAGATATTATGGTCACTTGGTACGACCATCAACCCTCCAGGGTGTTGTCCTGTAGTACGTTTGATACCAGTACAGCCCTGCATCAAGCGTGTAATTTCTGCATTATGCGCTGTAATTTCACGTTCATCAAAATATTTTTTGACAAAACCATATGCGGTTTTATCCGCCAATGTACCAATCGTACCTGCTTTGAATACATGCCCTGTACCAAATAATTCTTCTGTATAGGCATGTGCTGTCTGTTGATACTCACCAGAAAAGTTTAAGTCAATATCCGGTTCTTTATCCCCTTCAAATCCCAAAAAAGTTTGGAATGGAATATCATGTCCATCTTTATGCATCAAAGTGCCACATTTCGGACAATTCCTATCTGGCATATCACACCCGCTGGCTTCTTCCATGGCATATGATTTTACCAACTTTGAATCAAAATCAGAGTATTTACAATTTGGGCATACATAATGCGGAGGCAATGAATTTACTTCTGTAATACCTGCCATATTTGCTGCAAAAGAAGAACCTACCGAACCACGAGAGCCAACCAAGTACCCATCTGCAACGGATTTCCAAACCAGCTTTTGGGCAATGATATACAAAACTGCATACCCATTACTAATAATAGAATTGAGTTCTGTTTCCAAACGGTCTTGCACCAAAGGCGGCAAGGGGTCGCCATAGATGGAATGGGCTTTTTCCATTGTAATTTTGCGCAATTCTTCATCTGCACCCTCAATTTTGGGCGGAAAAGTTTCATCTGGAATTGGTTTGATTTTTTCAATTTCATCAGCAATACGATTTGTATTGGTAATGACAACCTCTTTTGCTTTTTCTTCCCCTAAATAAGCAAATTCTGCCAACATCTCCTCTGTAGTACGCAAAAAGAGTGGTGGCTGACTTTCCACATCTGTAAACCCTTCCGCTGCCATAATAATTTTACGATATACCGCATCATCTGGATCAATAAAATGTACATCACAAGTTGCAACAACAGGCTTTTGATATTGTTCTCCTAAGGCTACAATTTTTCGGTTCATATCTTCCAAATCTGCCATAGACTGTATACTTTCTACACGTGGAGAATGCACCATAAAAGCATTGTTTGCCAAAGGCTGTATCTCTAAATAGTCATAAAAATTTACCAATTCTTCAATACGCTGTGCAGGCTGTTGATCCAATAGTGCACGATACAATTCACCTGCTTCGCACGCACTACCCAAAATCAAACCTTCTCGCATCTGCATCAATTTACTTTTTGGAATCCTTGGACGACGGAAAAAATAATCAATATGCGCCATAGAAACCAATTCATACAAATTTCGTAACCCTATTTGATTTTTTACCAATATGATCGCATGATGTGCCTTTAATTTTTTATAATTGACTGTTCGGCTGGCTAATACATTGATTTGATCCAATGTAAAAACTTGCTTTTCTGCTAGCATATCCAAAAAGTGCAAAAAAACTTGCGCTGTTGCTTCTGCATCATTGACCGCGCGATGATGCCCATGCAAAGAAACACCCAAATGCTCACAAACAATATCTAATTTATGTTTGGTTAACTCAGGCAAAAGTGTACGAGATAATTCTACAGTATCTACAACGGTATGATGCAATTCTCCCAAGCCCAAACGAATCGCAGCAATACGGATAAAGCCAGTATCAAAAGGGGCATTATGTGCCACCAATACTGTACCTTCGCAAAACTTCAAAAATTCAGGTAAAATTTCTGCAATCGTGGGTGCATCTGCTACCATTTCATCTGTAATGCCAGTCAATTTTGTAATCTCTGCGGAAATAGGACGCTCTGGATTGACAAACGTACTAAAACGGTCTATGATTTGTCCATTTTCTACTTTGACTGCGCCAATTTCTGTAATTGCTTCTTTCTCTTTGGAAAGACCTGTTGTTTCAATATCAAATACCACATAGGTATCGTCTAATGTCTGTCCTTTTGGTAAAAATACAGCATGCCCCAAATCATCAATCAAATATGCCTCAACGCCATATATCACCTTCAAATCTGATTTTGCAGCTGCATTCATAGCGTCTGGAAATGCTTGTACCACACCATGATCTGTAATGGCAATGGCTTTATGTCCCCATTTCTGCGCACGTTGTATATATTCTTTGACCGATGTCACACCGTCCATACTGCTCATTTGTGTATGCAGATGCAATTCTACACGTTTTTCTTCGGCGTTATCCATACGTTGTGGTGGTGCTTGTGCGGCGGCAATATTTTTTGCCATGATATTGATTTCTTTTGCATATTTATCAAATTGTACTTCCCCTTGCACACGCACATAAGCGCCCTTTTTGATTTGGTCTTTGAGTTGTGCATCAAATATACTGCGTTTCACAAAAAATTTTACTGTGGTAGAATCCGAACGATCTGTAATATCAAAGGAAACAATATATTTTTCGCCTTTGATTTCTCTGCTTTCTACATTAAATACTGCGCCTTCTATGATGACAGTTTCTCCTGGGATTTTGGTGTCCACAATTTTCATCGGACTACCATTGATTTCTTTCCCCAACAAAATACCTTTTTCCACAGAAGCACTGACCGCGCCCACTTCAGAATCTACTTTTGTTTGTTCTGCCTGTTTGGTTGCAGATGCGATTTGTTGGAGCAATTCTTCTGTTTTGGATTGTTGTGCTTGTGCAATCTGTGCACGTTCTTCTTCGCTGCTTTTTCTATTTTTGAATTGTACTGTAATTTGCAGTCCTGTTTCTGCTTCAATCAAATCAGATACTGTTTCTTCCAATTTTTTTTGGGAAAGATAATACGCCATATTATGCTTTACAAAAATTTGCATTTTACTGTCTAAATATTCCCATTGTGCATCTGCAATCACGCCACTACACACTTTACTTGTCTTTGCAATATGGCTGCGTATGGTATCCCATAGCGCAGTAAGAACTGCGCATGGTTCTTGGTCCTGCAAATGATATTTAGGGAAAATATGCACTTCCCGTACACCTGGCAACTGCTGCATCATTTCTTGACGTAGCTGTTCCCAAGAAGGTGGAGCAATGACTTCTTCTGCCAAAACTTCCATCACCACTGCACGCTCTTTGCGATGTATGGTTAAGGACAATACTGTCGTATCTCGAAATGCGTCCAATAAAGGAGCGGATAGGGAAACTTTTTCAAATACCAATGGAAACTGCTTCGCTGTCATATCCTTCCTCCTTGTCTATTTATTGTAAAATCATAGTTTTTCAATTTCTTCCATCAAAGCATCAACCAATTCGGTTTCTGGCACTTTGCGAATCAATTCTCCTTTTTTGAATAAAATCCCAACGCCATTTCCCCCTGCGATACCAATATCTGCCTCTTTTGCCTCGCCTGGACCATTTACCACACAGCCCATTACAGCTACCTTAATATCTTTTTTGTATGCTGCACAACGTTTTTCCACTTCATTTGCAATCGAAATCAAATCAATCTGTGTTCTGCCACAAGTCGGGCAAGAAATCAATTCAATGCCAAATTTGCGCAAACCTAAACTTTTCAAAATCTCTTTTGCTGCTCGCACTTCTTCCACAGGGTCGCCTGTCAAAGAAACACGAATGGTATCACCAATCCCCATTGCCAAAATAGCACCAATCCCGACTGCTGACTTAATGGTACCGCTATACAATGTACCCGCTTCTGTAATCCCTACATGAATGGGATATGGTATACTTTCCGATAAAATACGATATGCTTCTAAAGAAAATGGTACATCAGAAGCTTTGATTGATACTACAATATCACGAAAATCATATTTTTCTAAAATACGCACATGTTTTAATGCGCTTTCTACCAAACCTTGTGGTGTTACACCACCATATTTTTCAATCAATTCTTTTTCCAAAGAGCCGCTATTGACACCTATCCGAATCGGTATCTTTTTTTCTTTTGCTTTTTCTACCACTTGTTGAATGCGACTTTCTTCGCCTATATTTCCTGGATTGATACGTACTTTATCAATACCCAAATCCATAACACGCAATGCCAAACGGTAATCGAAATGAATATCTGCTACCAATGGAATATGGATTTGTTTACGAATTTCGCCGATTGCATCGGCTGCCTGCATATCTAGTACTGCCACACGCACCAATTCACATCCTGCCGCTTCTAATGCGTGAATCTGTGCTACCGTTGCAGCGACATCTCTTGTATCTGTATTACACATAGATTGTATGATGATTGGGTGATTTCCACCTATCGTTACATTGCCCACCTGCACGGTTGTTGTCTGTTTTCTTTGCATCTGCGCACTTCCTTTTCCTTGTTTTCTCAAAATCCGTTATTTTAAAGTATAGCACAATCTTTACAAACTGACTATCCAAAAGCAAAAGAGAACGTGCCATATGACTTGTGCATATTCTCTTTTTTCTGTTTGGATAGCGCCAAAAAAGGACTGAACACAAATTGTGTCCAGCCCTTTGATAAACCGAATCGAAAAGGATTACATATAGCCGCCCATACCGCCCATACCAGGATCTGGCACAGCAGGTGTTTTAGAAGGTAATTCTGCTACGACTGCTTCTGTTGTCAAGAATGTGGAAGCAACGGAAGTTGCATTTTGCAATGCGCTTCTGGTTACTTTTGCAGGGTCCAGAATACCAGCTTCTACCATTTCTACATATTCTTCTGTCAGTGCATTGAAGCCAACGCCTTCTGCCATTTCTTTTACTTTATTTACAATCACAGAGCCTTCCAGACCTGCGTTTTCTACAATCTGACGCAAAGGTGCTTCCAGTGCTTTGACTACAATGTCTGCACCTGTTTTTTCATCGCCTGTCAAATCTGCGCAAGCTGCTTTTACTTTTTCTACTGCATGCAGTAAAGCTGTACCACCACCAGCAACGATACCTTCTTCTACTGCTGCTCTTGTTGCTGCCAAAGCATCTTCCATACGCAGTTTCTTTTCTTTCATTTCTGTTTCAGTTGCTGCGCCTACTTTGATAACTGCTACACCACCGCACAGTTTAGCCAATCTTTCTTGCAATTTTTCTCTATCGAAATCAGATTCTGTTTCTTCGATTGCCATTCTGATTTGACGAATTCTTGCATCAATATCTTCTTTTCTGCCTGCGCCGTCTGCAATAATAGTCAATTCTTTTTCTACACGTACTGTTTTTGCACGACCCAACATATCAACTGTTGCATCTTTCAAATCAATGCCCAGTTCGTCAGAAATTACTTGTGCGCCTGTCAGTGCTGCAATATCTGCCAACTGTGCTTTTCTTCTATCGCCATAGCCAGGTGCTTTGACTGCAACACAAGTAAATGTACCTCTCAATTTATTCAGTACCAAAGTTGCCAATGCTTCGCCTTCTACATCTTCTGCAATCAGCAACAGTTTGCCGCCCATTTGCATAATCTGTTCCAGAATAGGTACCAAATCTTGAATATTGGAAATCTTCTTATCAGTCAACAGAATGAAAGGATCTTCCAATACAGCGACCATTTTATCCATATCGGTACACATATAAGCAGACAGATAGCCTTTATCAAACTGCATACCTTCTACCAAATCCAATTCTGTTTTCATAGTTTTGGATTCTTCTACTGTAATCACGCCATCGTTTGTTACTTTTTCCATAGCGTCTGCAATCATATCGCCTACTTCTTCGTCGCCTGCGGAAATTGCTGCAACGTTTGCAATATGTTTCTTTGTTGTCACTGCCTGACTCATTTTCTGAATTTCTGCAACAGCTGCTTCAGTAGCTTTCTGCATACCTTTTCTCAAAATGATTGCATTTGCACCTGCTGCGATATTTTTCAAACCTTCCTGAATCATCGCCTGTGCCAGAACAGTTGCAGTTGTGGTACCATCACCAGCTACATCATTTGTCTGTGTTGCAACTTCTTTTACCAGCTGTGCGCCCATATTTTCGTAAGGATCTTCCAATTCAATATCTTTTGCAATGGTCACGCCGTCGTTTGTAATCAATGGAGAAGTGAATTTTCTATCCAGAACTACATTACGACCTTTGGGACCTAATGTTACTTTTACGGTATTTGCTAATTTATCTACACCTGCTGCCATAGCGCTTCTTGCGTCTGTGCTGTATTTAATTTCTTTTGCCATATTATTTTACGCCTCCTACATTTTTGTGGATTACTTTTTCAAAATATCAATCTTTGACAATTGCTAAAATTTCATTTTGACGAATCACCAAATATTCTTCGCCTTCAAATTTGATTTGTGTTGCGCCATATTTAGGGAAAATAACACGGTCGCCTTCTTTCAGAACCATTTCCACATTCACATCGCCTACCAAGCCGCCAGGACCTACTGCAACGACGATTGCTTCTTGTGGTTTTTCCTGAGAAGAAGATGTCAAAATCAAACCAGATTTTGTGGTTTCTTCTGCTTCTAATTGTTTCAATACAACTTTATCTCCTAATGGTGCCAGTTTCATACTATTCTGCCTCCTTGTTTTTTGTACTGTTAGCACTCATTTCAGTCGAGTGCTAATTTCTGTTATTATATTAGCCATTTTCGATGAAATATTCAAATGCTATATTGTATCATATTCCGCTTTATTCAGATATATTATAAAAAAACAGGATGAAATCAAAAGAAAACCTCATTTTTACTTTTGATTTCTCCTGTTTTCTCTAATTTATAGCGATTTCAAAAATTCACAATATAATTGTATCCCATTTTATACAATACAATTCTTATGCTTTTTGTTTTTCTCGTTCCATTTGGTCAATGGCTGCCACTGCCGACAATGCCGCAACCAAACCTTCCCCCACTGCTTTGGCTATTTGATATGGTGCACCTGTACAATCTCCCGCAGCATACACACGTGGTAAATTGGTTTCCATTTTACGATTGACTGCAATATTCTTTCCGTCCATTTCCAAACCATACAGCAAACTTTCTGGCGGCATTGAATTTTTAGCAAAGAAAATACCATCACAACCCAGTGTTTCATTATCAAGTTCTAAACCTGTCACTTGTATGTTATCCCCTTGTACGCTTTTTGGTTTGCCTTCTACCACACGCACATTCTCTTTCAAAGACATCACTGGTGTATATAGTGGTACATAGGATACCTCGCTGCAAATATCCGCCAAAAAATTGGCTTCTGCTTCTCCTTCTTCATTTTCTGCGACAACGACCACTTTTTTGCCACGATATAACATACCATCACAAGTCGCACAATAGCTGACGCCTTTTCCGAGATATTCCATCTCACCTACAATCCCTTTGCTTTTACTCAATCCAGTTGCAACAATGATTGCTTTTGCCTGTATAAATTCATTTTCCGCATTGATGGTAAAATACTCACCCATCGGCATAATCTGGCTGATGCGGCATTCTCGAAATTCCACACCATTTTTGATCGCATGGCTATAAAATGTATTCAATAATTCCTCGCCTGCCATATCTGGCAATCCCAAATAGTTGTCCACTTTTTCAGCGGCAAATAATAAAGAACTATCCAGACTTCTGCCAAAAATTGTAACACTCTTATTTCTTTGACGACAGTTCAAAGCTGCGGATAACGCCGCAGGACCACTGCCAATTACTGCTACATCTAACATATGCTTTTCCTCCTTTTCGCATCAAAAAACAGGATAACTTTATTTTTTTACTGATAAACAGATACTGCCTTACTTGTATATGTATATTCCGCATGGAATATACTGGTGTCTTTGGCTGTTCTGCTTTGAGCATATCATAAAGTTATCCTGTTTGCAATGTACCTAAGTCACACTCAATTTATGATGTATGATTCATTATTTATCTTTCTTTTCTGCTCTTGCTGCGATAATTTTCTTTTGAATTTCCATAGGTGCTTCTTCGTAGCGTTCAAAATGATGTCTATAATCGCCACGGCTTTGTGTCATAGAGCGCAAATCGGTTGCGTATTTATGCATTTCTGCTGTCGGTACTTCGGCTACGATACATTTTTTATTGCCCACAGCGTCCATACTTAAAATACGACCACGACGTTTGTTGATGTCGCCCATAATGTCGCCCATGTATTTTTCAGGAATCAATACTTCCACATGTTCAATGGGTTCCAGAATGGTAGGTTTTGCCTGTGGCATACCTTCTTTGAATGCAACAGAAGTTGCCATCTTAAACGCCATTTCAGAGGAGTCTACTGGGTGGTAAGAACCATCTGTCAAAGTTGCTTTCAGACCTACTACTGGATAGCCTGCCAGCACACCAGACTGTACACATTCTTGTAAACCTTTTTCTACCGCAGGGAAATA
Source organism: uncultured Lachnospiraceae bacterium (assembly GCA_944384295.1). Lineage (GTDB taxonomy): Bacteria > Bacillota > Clostridia > Lachnospirales > Anaerotignaceae > Anaerotignum. The sequence continues at coordinate 205,416 of CALWSU010000001.1, forward strand.
TTGTTTTGGTACAGAACCACCGAAAATCTTTTCTTCAAATACATATGGTACAGACAAATCTCCGCTTGGTTCAAATTCCATCACAACATCACCAAACTGTCCATGACCGCCGGATTGTTTTTTATAACGACCACGTACGGAAGTTTTAGATTTTATGGTTTCGCGATATGGAATGATTGGATCTAACAAATCTACTTCGATTTTGTATTTTGTTTTCAGTTTATTCACCATAACATCTAATTGCTGTTCGCCAATCCCATAAATCAAAGTCTGTTTTGTTTCTTTGTTAACTTCCATTTTGATGGTTGGGTCTTCTTCTCTGATTTTTGACAGAGCAGCAGACAGTTTATCTTCATCGCCTTTACCCTTTGGCTGAATTGCCATACATAATACAGATTCAGGAAGCGCAATTTTTGGCATCACGATATTTGCATCTTTTAAAGATAATGTATCTTGTGTAGAAGTATTGGATAATTTTGCCAATGCGCCAATATCACCAGAATGCAGTTCATCTACTTCAATCTGTTCTTTCCCGCGAATGACATACAGACGGCCTACTTTTTCTACAGTATCTTTTTCTTCGTTATATACGCTCATAGAAGCATCTAATTTACCTGTCATGACTCTGAACAGATTCAGACGACCAATGTAAGGGTCTGCAATGGTTTTGAATACAAACGCGGAAAATCTTTCGTCATCACTAGAGCAATATACCACTTCTTTGCCATCATGGAATGCATGGAAATTTGGTCTTGCTTCAATACCAGGCAAAGTAAAGCGTACGATAGTATTGAGCAACAGTTTTACGCCATAACCCAATGTTGCGGAACCACACATTACAGGCGCAATGGTATTATTTTCAATCCCGTAACGCAGACCATCATAGATTTCTTCCTCTGTCAGTTCTTCATCATTGAAGAATTTTTCCATCAATTCGTCGCTGCTTTCTGCTGCAACTTCAATCAACATAGAACGTAATACTTCTACTTCGTCTTTTTTATCTTCTGGCATATCACAATGTTGTAATTTGCCGTCTACTTTCTTTCTGGCATCTCTTTTAATCAGATTGATAAATCCGATAAAGTTACCGTTTTCATCATTAAATGGAATTTGCAGAGGTGCAACCGCTTTCCCAAATTTGATACGCATATCTGCCAATGTTTTTTCAAAATCTGCATTTTCATCGTCCATCTGGTTAACAAAGAAAATACGTGGCAGATGCATTTGGTCTGCATATTCCCAAGCTTTTTCCGTGCCGACTTCTACACCGGATTTTGCGGAAACCATAATCAATGCCAAGTCTGCAACGCTCATAGCAAGTTTTGATTCCGCTACAAAGTCAAAATAACCGGGCGTATCCAAAAAGTTGATTTTGGTATCCTGCCATTCTACTGGCAATACAGATGTATTGATGGATACTTTACGACGAATTTCTTCTGCATCATAGTCACTGACGGTATTGCCTTCTTCTACCTTCCCAAAACGTTTGGTTGCGCCCGAATAGAATAAAGCTGCTTCAGCATAAGTCGTTTTGCCGGAACCGCTGTGACCTAATAGAACTACGTTTCTCACCTGATTAGATGCATAACTTTTCATATGGAATACCTCCCTTTGTATCTTATGTTACAATCAAACCGATTGCACGTTTGTTTTTTCATGTATACAGTATTGTAAAGTATTAACACAATATACATACTATATAAATACTACACTGTTGAGGATTCCCCTTTTTATTTTTCAAAAAAAATATTTGTTCGTATATTTATATAAAATATATCACATTTTTCAGAATATAATTTATCTATTTTTTACAACCCCAAAAAATCATACCGTTTCTTCTGTTACATCTTGAAATGGTACACCAAAATAATCGGTTATCGACATTGCTAGTGCTTTTGCAATTTGTTCTATATTGTCTTTGATCCAAGTTGCATCTGCTTCATTATCGTGATAACCCACTTCTACCAAAACAGCAGGCGCAATCGTACGACGCAATTCCCGTAAAGTTGCCGTAGGTACTGCGTTTACTTTTTGTGGCATCGGATAGACTTGCTTCATATTTTGTGTCACAATATCCGCCATTTCCTGTCCATATGGGCTTTGATAAAAATAATAGGTATCTACACCTTGCAATTTGCCTTGCAAACTGTCTGGCGCAGCATTGGAATGAATGGCAAAATGCAAATCATAGCCACCCTGATTCGATGCAGCAATGGCTTCTCCCAAACTCATTTGTGGGTCATTTCGCGTAAAATCAATTCCAGAAGCCAAAAGATATTTTTCCATGGCATCTACAATCAAATTTGTAATTTCCTCCTCCGTTCCTCCATTGACATAAAGATTATATTCCTGCAAAGATGGACTTAAATATACACGCGGCATACTTTGCTCACTCCCTTCTGGTGCAATGTATGCTGCGAAACATAGAATTGTGCTTGTTTTACCGAAAAATGGACAAAAATAAAATCCCTATAAGAATTTCTTATAAGGATTTTGATTTTTTAGTTAAGATTGAAAAATTGCCTCATCGTGGTAATTTTTTTCTTCTCTATTTTCATTTAAAACCACCTGTGCAATATTCATAGCGTGGTCAGATACACGTTCCAAATTACCCAACATTTCCAAGAAATGAATCCCGGAATTGACATTACATTCTGCATTTGACAAACGGTCGATATGACTTGCACGCAATTGTTTTTCCAGCTTATCTACTTGTTCTTCTAAAACAGCCGTTTTCATCGCGAATGTAATATCGCCGCCAGACAATGCTTTCAAGGCATTTTCATAACTAGCGATTGTTGCTTTTGTCATTTCTTTCAATTCTTCAATTGCCATAGGAGAGAAAGAAATTTCTTCCCGTTTCATTTCTTCCGCCAATTCCGCAATATTTTCGGCATGGTCGCCAACACGTTCCATATCACTGATGGTATTGAGCAAAGAAGTCACGATTTGATTTTCTCTCTCACTGATTTGCAAACCACACAGCTTAATCAAGTATTCTGAAATATTATCACATACTTTATCTATGACATTTTCTCTATGTCGTACTTCTTCAATTTTCTCATAGTCTTTATTCACAAATGCAGTAATGGCATTGGTTAAGTTTTCTAATGCAATATGCCCCAAACGAATAGTTTCCAGCTTTGCGCCTTCGACTGCCAAAGATGGTGTTTCCAGCATACGTTTGTCCAGATGCACCAACTGGCTTTCATCTGTACGTTCCACATCTTGTACATGATTGATTTTCTGTGCAATCTTGATGATATAACCAGACAATGGAATCATCAAAATGGTTGTACCAATATTGAACATGGTATGAATTGCACTGATTTGTGTCTGTGTGATAACAGTTGTTCCCAAAGCTGGATTGATGACTGTCAAATAAATGATTGCCAAAATACTAAATACAATGGTACCAAAAATATTAAACATCAAATGCATATAACCAACACATTGTGCTGTTTTTGTGGCACCAATCCCGCTCAGTAATGCTGTGACACAAGTACCAATATTCTGACCCATGATAATATAAACCGCTGCATTGAATGGTACCAAACCAGACGCTGCCAAGGAAAGTAAAATACCTTGAGATGCAGATGAACTTTGAATAATAGCTGTTACAAACGCACCGGCAAAGATACCTAACAGTGGATTTTTACCCAATATCACAAACATAGAACGAAATGCTTCTGAATCGCGCAAAGGTTCTACCGCTGTAGACATGCTTTCAATCCCGATAAATAAAATACCAAAACCAATGATGATGGATGCAATTTCTTTTCGACGTGCGTTTTTACCGCTCATTGCCAAAATGACACCCACCATAACCGCCAAAGGCGCGATGGTTGCTGGACTGAACATTTTTGCCCATTCTGCACTAGATACCAACCAACCAGTCGCAGTGGTACCAATGTTTGCACCCATGATGACGCTCATCGCTTGTGTCAGGTTCATCAATCCTGCATTTACAAAACCAACTACCATAACCGTTGTTGCAGACGAACTCTGCACAATGGCTGTCACAAGCGCACCAAGCGCAATCCCCATAAATTTGTTTTGTGTCAAAGCTTCCAAAATACTTTTCATTTTGGAGCCTGCCGCATTTTGTAGACCTTGCGCCATGATATTCATGCCATAGATAAACAGCGCAAGTCCGCCAATAAACGGAATGATCATTTCTGCGTAATTCATCGTTGCCTCCCCATAAAAAATTGTAATGCTGCATAATCCTTGTTTATATACCATGGTACATCATACCACAAAGCTTTTCCTCATGCAATTACAAAAAACAACAAAATACCGCTTTTTTCCGTTTCTATACAATATCTTTATTATGGTCGTATTATGGCAATTTGGCACCTAAAATTTCTCCTCCACCTGCTAAATACGCGCCATCATATAATACCAATGCTTGTCCAGGCGTGACCGCTCTTTGTGGTGTATCAAAGGTACATTCCAAAATATCTTCCGCTACCATACGCACGCTGCAAGGCGCCATTTTATGGCTGTATCGAATTTTTGCATGCAAACGCATTCCTTCTGTAAAGGCAGGCACTGACATACAGTTGATTTGATGCGCATAGACGGTACGTGAAAATAATTGTTCATTTTCACATAATACCACTTCATTCTGCTGTGGGTCTAAACCATAGACATACATCGGTTTTCCAAAAGCAATGCCCAAACCTTTTCTTTGTCCTACCGTATAATAACGTAACCCTTTATGCTTTCCTAAAGGATTGCCTTCTAAATCGACAAATTCACCTGTTTTTTCACTTTTTCCACACATACGGTCTAAAAATGCGGCATAATCTCCATCTGGAATAAAACAAATATCTTGGCTATCCCCTTTTTGGGCGATAAACTCGCCTATATTTTGCGCAATTTCACGCACATATGCTTTTTCATATCCTCCTAATGGCATCATCGTTTTTTGCAGTTGTTCCTGCGTCAAACGATATAATGCATAAGTCTGGTCTTTTTCTTTTGCATCTGAAACACAAATCGTATAGCGTCCTGTTTGTGGGTGTTTTTGAATATTGGCATAATGTCCTGTTGCAATGGCATCTGCGCCCACTTGTGCCGCATATTCCAACAAAGCTTCCCATTTGATATGACGATTGCACATAATACAAGGATTTGGGGTCAATCCTTTTTCATAGCTTTCTATAAAATATGATACGACCTGTTCTCGAAATTGGTTTTGAAAATCCAATACTGTATGTGAAATCCCTAATTTTTCCGCCACTTTCTGCGCATCTTGTACTGCCTGATTTTGCTCTGTTTCTTTTTCCTGCCACATACGCATTGTCACGCCTAATACTTCATATCCTTGCTTTTGCAATAAATATGCTGTCACAGAACTATCCACACCACCAGACATACCTACTACAACTTTTTGTTTTGTCAATCCCATTTCACCTATCCTTTATTTATTTTTCGTAGATTATTTCTTTTCTTCTTCCTGTTTTTTGGAAGAAGTACAGCTTTCTCTTTGTGCGCAGCCTTGACAAGCGCCGTTGCAATGTTCCTGCTTCATTGCTTTTAAACTGCGTTGCAGTTTAAACATATTATATCCTATCAATGCCGCTAACATCAAACCAGGTATCAGTTTGGTATATATATCCATTTTATCCATATTGATGACTCCTTATATATAACGATCCATAAAACGATGTAATAACGCTTCCCAAGCAGCATCGTCTACTGTATTCTTTGCCAAATCCGCAATGTATGTTTGATCACTTTCCTTCAAACGATACATTTGCTTCCAATCCAAAGGAAAACCCATTCTACGTGCCAATTGATATTTTTTTCTTTCCAATTCTGGCAAAGCCAAAAAACTATCAATATAGGATAACATCCAAGGAATATCAGTATCCATATCCCCATTGACTTCCTGCAACAGATTGATGATATGGTCGCTTGTAATGCGACCTTTTGCCTTACTTGGGTCGATATGCGCAATCATATTGCGAATTTCTAATAATTTTTCCATATCTGTTGCTTCTGTATAGTTTCCAGAGGCACGCACTTCTTCCATCAAAGAACCAGTACGCAACACAAAAGTACGCAAACGCACAAAATTTGGATTGACTGCATTGATTACCTTTGCTGTTTCCAAAGCATTATCTTCTGACAATTCTCTGCCGCCGACGCCTGGCATAAAATAGATTGACAATTCAATGCCTGCTTGTCTTACTTTTTGTCCACCTATAATCTGTTCTTCTTGTGTGGTACCTTTTGCAATCAATTCCAAGACTTTATCCGAACCAGATTCATACCCAGAATGAATACGATCCAAACCCGCTTGTCGTAATGCACGAAAATCTTCTTCCTTGATTTTAGCCAATGTATTCGCTCTGCCATATGAAGTGATGCGTTGAATCTCAGGCAAACGTTCGCGCACATAACTTACTATTTCAATCAGCCATTCGGGACGTAATACCATAGTATTCGCGTCTTGCAAAAAGATTGCTTGACTATCGCCTTCTGTCAACCAACGAAATACCATTTGATAGCACATTCTAGCATCATCAGAAAGCAGCGTTTCATAATCCGCTTGTACGGCTGGCATGTTCCAATCTTCTCCATCTTTATATGCTAAAATGCGGTCGCGATACTCCGCCATGGTGTCAATATCTTTTTTGACCTCTGCAACAGGGCGCGTATGAAAATCATTTTTCTTATATAGCATACAAAATTTACATTTATTCCATGGACAATTTTCTGTCACACGCAAAAGCAAACTATTTGCTTCGCTCGGTGGACGAATCGGTCCAATCTGAAATACAAATTCTTCCATTTTTTATAATCCTTTCCATATTTTTGATTCTGTTACGTTAATATGAATTGATACCTTCTCTTTCTTGATATATTATGGAAATGAGAATAGTTTTCTTTT
>CALWSU010000002.1 GCA_944384295.1 uncultured Lachnospiraceae bacterium
GCTCAAAGTCCGCTCATGAATTGACTATGGGTTGTAAGTTTATTTCTGCTGTTTAGTTTTCAAGGATCAGTCTTTTTTGTTTGCCGCTTTTCATCGGCGAGCGATATTCTATCATATCGTTTTCTTACTGTCAAGCACTTTATTTTGTACTTTGTTGTTATATTTCAAACAATTTCGACAGCGTTTGATATTCTATCATATCACTTTTATTCTGTCAAGCACTTTTTTACTTTTTATTTTCAACTTCGTGCGACAGCTTATTCACTATATCACATACACTTTACATCGTCAAGTACTTTTCTTTATACAAGCACTCAGCAATTCACTTTGTTTTCACAAAAGCGGTAGTGACGTTTATTTATTTTACATGTATTTTAAAAAATGTCAATACCTTTTTTCAAAATTTTTACACTTTTTTTCTTTTCTCTTTAGAAAATGGCAGAGAATCGCTTGTTTCTACCAATTCTCTGCCTTTGCGTTTACCTTCTCTTATCCATGCATGTTGCTTACTTGATTATTTCTGGTTACTTATTTTGTTTTGCTTGCTTTTTGCTGCTCTGTTTTTGTATTTTTGTTGCAATTGTTGCGCATATGCTCCATGCTATATTCCTGCGCAAATTCTGTTCTGCTCATGCCTTTGTCTGCTTTTTTTTCAGTTTGTTTTTTCATGTTTTTGTCCATTGCCTGGAACCTCCCCAAAATTGTTCTTGCAAGATGAAATCAAGACAAAACCATTCGACTTGATTTCGTCTTGCAAAGCTAGTATAGGTAATATGATAAATTTTATACCATTTTATTTGAGGATATATTTTCCATGCAATTGTATTTAGGATTCTTCCAGACGAATGCGCATTCTTTGTTTTAAATATCTTTTTTTGTATTTCAAAGCTGCATACTTCTGCACTTTTTGATAAATAATCGGATTGACTATACCACCAGCAACGCCAACCAATGGCAAGCCTTGTATAAATTTTGCTACCAACATCGTAATAGAAAGTGTTTTTGCAGTCTTTGAAATTTCATCAGTAAAAATATACGACATCTGCGGCTCATTCATACACTGTTCTACGGCTTGGTCTGCCGCAACACGCATATCTTCTTCTGCCAAAGCAGCTTGTATCAAGCGCAATAAAAAAACTCTTTCTCTTTCTTCACTATAATCATAACCATAGCTGGCAGCCATTTCATATAAACCTTTCATTAATACCGCCAAAAATAAAGGTATATCTGGCAGTCCAACCCCAACCACTCCCAATCCTACACCTTCTACTGTAGTCAAACATAAATTACGCAAATTGCCTTTTTTTGATAATCCTTCTACTTTTCGTAGCGAACGACGTGTAGGACTTTTCTCTACACGATAATCATTGACTTCAAATTCAAGATGCAAATTTTCTTTTGAAAATGTTTTTTCTACAATTGCTTCGCCTTTTTCAAAAACCACATAAAACGCTTTGTCGAATGCCTGTTGTAATTTCTCTACCACGATGTCTGGAATCTTTTCTTCTATTTTGGTTCCCATTGTCTGTGTCCATTCTGGACTTTTTTTTCTTGATGCATGTAAAAAACGTTGCTCTTGTCGCAATACCTTTTCCCATTCTTTTTGTATCGCGTTTTTCATCTACATAACCTCATTTCTTTTTTCGTAATTCTTTTAGAAATATTGTATTAAGAAAAAGAAGTTAGAAACCCCTCTTGCGGATTTCCAACTTCTTCTTTTCTTGTTTTTATGTCACATTTTTATTTTTTCTTATCGTCCTCTTTTTTCAAAATACCAGTCAGATCCGTTGCACCAAAGTTCTTTTTCATCTCTGTATCCGCCTGTACATTTTGCACACGGAAATAATCCATGACACCCAAATTGCCGCTACGCAATGCATCTGCCATCGCCATAGGCACCTGTGCTTCCGCTTCTACAACTTTTGCTTTCATGCGTTCTACTTCCGCTCTCATTTCTTGTTCCATTGCAATCGCAGTTGCACGGCGTTCTTCTGCCTTTGCCTGCGCAATTTGTTTATCCGCTTCTGCCTGTTGAATCTGCAAATGCGCACCAATATTTCTACCAATATCTACATCTGCAATATCAATGGACAAAATTTCAAATGCAGTCCCGTTATCCAAACCTTTTGACAATACCGTTCTGGAAATCGAATCTGGATTTTCCAGCACAGCTTTATGACTATGTGAAGAACCTACCGTCGTAACAATCCCTTCGCCAACACGTGCAATAATGGTTTCTTCTCCAGCACCACCGACCAAACGACCTAAGTTGGTACGAACGGTTACTTTTGCAATTACTTTCACCTCTATCCCATCAATTGCCACAGCGGAAATCCAAGGTGTTTCGATAATTTTGGGTGTTACGCTCATACGCACCGCTTCAAATACATTTCTCCCTGCCAAGTCGATTGCCGCCGCACGTTCAAATGACAAGTCCAAATTTGCTCTATGTGCTGCAATCAGAGCATCCACTACATTATCTACATGCCCACCAGACAGCAAATGGGATTCTAATTGATTTGCATTTACGTCCATACCCGCTTTTTGTGCTTTAATCAAAGGACGTATGATTTTATCTGCACGCACACGGCGCAAACGCATACCCACTAAAGAGAAAATATTGACTTTTACCCCAGCAGAAATTGCAGAAACCCACAAACCAAGTGGAACAAAACTTAAAAACACAACGATAACAACGATTATTACGATAATCGGCACCACAAACGCCATTACATCAAACATAGTTTCAACCCCTTCCAAAAACGCTATTGCTTTCTATCCTGATGCATATTATGTATGATCTGTTTCTTCACACGGCACAACGGTTACAGTTTTTCCACTGATTTTTACAATACGAACTTTACAACCTCTGTCAATAAAATCGCCATCCGAAGTGACATCTATGTGTTTGCCGTCAAACACCGCAACACCAAAAGGACGTAACGTTGTTTGTGTCAAACCCTCTGCGCCAACCATACCTTCCAGTGTACTTTCGTCAAAATCTTTCATTTCTTGCTTGTCGCGCAGTACCACCTTGTTGTATAGCCCTGTCTTTTTTACAATCGCAATCATCACCCAAAATACAATGACCAATAATACCACCGTAATTAAAAAGGCAGCTATACCATATACTTTCGCTACCAACATAGATGTACCAAGCAGGCAAATTGCGCCTAGTATGCCAAAAATGCCAAATCCTGGCATAAGCATTTCCGCAAATACCAGAACCAAACCAACCACACAAAGCAGTATAATCCATGGTAGCATCATTGCACCCCCTTCCAATGATTATGGTATGATTATACCACTTTGTCATACATTTGTACACACACTACGGATATATGAAAGAAATGTTTAAGAAATATGGAATCTTATAGCAAGATTGAGGGGATAAAATGATGCTATTTTTCCTGTTTCTTCATTGGTACCAATATAGATTCACCCGCACGAATATTCTCATTTTTTAGGTTATTCAACGCCTGAATTTTTTCGACCATTTGTTCTGTTGTTTCATCCTCTGAACGATATTTTTTTGCAATGCTCCATAAACTATCTCCCCAATGAATTTCTACAGATTCATAGTATATCGTTTCTTTTTGTTTGCCTTCTGCTCCCAGTACAATGCCGCACCCGGTCAGCATCAAAACAATTGTCAGCACCATACATTTTTGATACCACGCAACTTGTTTTCTTTTTCTTTTTCGCATTGTTCTATTGTTCATAAGCGCCCTCCTTTTATCGAACATATTTTCTTGTTTATTTTATAATATAAGAACATATATTCTTTGTCAATATTTTTTCAGCAATTCGCGAACACAGGTTTGATTTTGTTCTTTGCCTATGTTACAATAGAATGGTAAAGTAATATGATGTAATCATTTATAATGCAATGATTGAATCAAACGATAGATAGGAAGTGAACATATGCATGATTTATCCGCAAAACAACAACAGATTTTAGAATATGTAAAATCCGAAGTCCGCGAAAAAGGCTATCCGCCTTCTGTTCGCGAAATTTGTGAAGCCGTTGGGCTCAAATCCACTTCCACAGTGCATGGACATCTGGCAAGATTAGAGAAAAAAGGGTTGATTCGACGAGACCCAACAAAACCACGTGCAATTGAAATTTTGAGTGATCAGCCTGATTACCCATCACGTGAAATTGTTCGTGTTCCCATTGTTGGTAATATCACCGCCGGTTCTCCTATCCTTGCAGTGGAAAATATAGAGGATACTTTTCCAATACCAGTAGATTATATTCATAATGACAGTGTATTTATGTTGAAAGTACGTGGAGAAAGTATGATTGGCGCAGGTATTTATGATAAAGATTTGATTTTGGTACGACAGCAAAGCAATGCAGAAAATGGCGACATTGTAGTCGCATTGATTGAAGACTATGCAACTGTCAAAACATTTTATCGTGAAAAAGATTTTATTCGTCTGCAACCCGAAAATGCTTCTATGAACCCCATCATTGTGCGCGATGTCACTATTTTGGGTAAAGTCATTGGTTTATTTAGAAAATTTTAAGGAGTGAAACTATGTACGGTTTTGTCAGAGTTGGTGCCGCAGTGCCAAAACTGCATCTGGCAGATTGTATTGCCAACCAACAAGAAATTTTATCATTGGTACAGCAAGCAGCACAAGCAGGTGTGCAAGTGCTGACTTTTCCAGAATTAACCATCACTGGTTATACTTGTGCAGATTTATTTTTTCAATCTCCGTTATTAGACGCAGCACAAGAAGCTCTCAAACAAATTGCTGCACAAACGGCATCTGTCCCTATGGTGCTGTTGCTGGGTGTTCCTGTAGCGGTAGATAATCAACTTTTCAACTGTGCCGCCGTTTTGCATCAAGGCAAAATTCTTGGTCTTGTACCAAAAACTTTTATTCCCACTTATAACGAATTTTATGAAGAACGTTGGTTTGCTTCTGCAAACGATTTGATTAGTGAAGAAATCACTTATGCAGGACAAACAGTACCAATTGGCGCAGATTTACTTTTTTCTGCACAAGGTCTATCCGATTTGAAAATCGGTGTTGAAATCTGCGAAGATTTATGGGTTCCTATTCCGCCCAGTTCCTACCAAAGTTTATATGGTGCCACATTACTGCTGAACCTTTCCGCCAGCAATGAATTGGCTGGAAAACCCCAATACCGTCATCAATTGGTTTCACAGCAATCCTCACGCTGTCTTGCCGCTTATGTGTACGCCTCTGCTGGAACAGGCGAATCGACACAAGATGCTGTATTCAGCGGACATAGCTTGATTTATGAAAATGGTACAAAACTATGCGAAACAGAATCTTTCCAAAGACAAAATCAATTGGTTTATGCTGATGTAGATTTAGAACGATTGGCAAACGAACGCAGACGTCATACCACTTTTATGGCACAATTGGCACAACCTGAAGCACAACGTTTTTATCGTGAAATCAAATTCCCGATGAATTCCGCGCCTGTGGGTACACTCAAACGTCCATTGTCTACCACACCCTTTACGCCAAACAGTTTGGACTTAGACGCATTAGACGCTCGTTGTCAAAATATTTTCCAAATACAGCTCACTGGTCTGGCACGTCGTATGGAACATACACATGCAGATACGCTTGTGATTGGGATTTCTGGCGGGCTGGATTCCACCTTGGCTTTGCTGGTATCTGTAAAGGCTTGTGATTATTTAGGATTGGATCGCAAACATGTGCTTGGTGTAACGATGCCAGGTTTTGGCACCACTGACCGCACATACAATAACGCTTTAGAATTAATGCGTTCTTTGGGTATTGAAATGAAAGAAATTTCCATCAAAGATGCTGCATTGCAGCATTTCGCAGACATTGGACATGATGCATCTATCCATGATGTCACATATGAAAATACACAAGCCAGAGAACGGACACAAATTTTAATGGACTTAGCGAACAAAACAAACGGTCTGGTTGTGGGAACAGGTGACCTTTCCGAATTGGCATTGGGTTGGGCAACTTATAATGGTGATCATATGTCTATGTATGGCGTGAATGCTGGTGTACCAAAAACATTGGTACGTGTCTTGGTTAACTGGGTTGCAAATTCCAAAACTTTAGACAAAAAAGCATCTGACATATTATTGGATATTTTGGATACACCGATTAGCCCTGAACTTCTGCCACCTGACCCAGATGGCACCATACACCAAAAAACGGAAGATTTGGTCGGTCCTTATGAATTACATGATTTCTTCCTGTATTATATCTTACGTTTTGGCTTCCGCCCTGCAAAAGTCCTATACTTAGCGGAACAAGCCTTTGGAGAACAGTACGACCATGAAACATTATGCAAATGGCTGAAAAATTTTTATCGCCGTTTCTTTATACAACAATTCAAACGTTCCTGTTTGCCTGATGGTCCAAAAGTCGGCGCGCTTTGTCTTTCTCCTCGCAGCGATTGGCGTATGCCTACCGACGCATATAGTCGTATCTGGATGGAAGAAGTCGAAAAACTTTAACCAACCATAGATTTTTATATGGATATTATCACAAGTATAAGAGGTGTCTGGATTTATTCCGACACCTTTCCCAATATCTATATCTATATATCTGTATATCTATAATTGCTATCTACAAAAGAAATGGATAACACCTTACAAAAGAAATATGAAAAACTACACAAGAAAGGAAGATTTGACATGATTGGAACCATCGCCAATACCGCTGCTATCTTAATCGGTACCACTATCGGCTCCACATTAAAAAAAGGCATCAAACCACAATATCAAGACGTTTTATTCAATGCCATGGGATTGGCTGCCACTGGCTTGGGTATCAATGCCGTGGTACAAAATATGCCCAACAGCCAATATCCTGTATTATTCATTGCCAGCCTTGCTATCGGCGCTTTGCTTGGTAATATGCTGCAAATCGATACCCATTTTCATAATTTGACTGCGCGTTTCTCCTCCTCTCATCTAGGAGAAGGCTTGTCTACCGCCATATTGCTTTTTTGCATTGGTACATTGTCTATTGTAGGTCCTATACAAAGCGCATTATATGGTGATAACACTTATTTATTTACAAATGCAACATTGGATTTGGTCACCTCAGCTGTTCTTGCTTCAACCTATGGCAGAGGCATCGCTTTGGCTGCTGGTGTCTTATTCTGCTGGCAAGGTGCTATCTATTTATGTGCTGGATTCTTGTCATCTTTCTTGACAGGTGCTTTGATGTGCGAAATTTCTATACTGGGTGGTTTTTTAATTGCGTCCTCTGGTATTGCTATCTTGCAAATCAAAGATTTAAAGACATTAAATATGCTGCCGGCGTTGCTTGTACCGCCTGTATTTTTTGCTTGTATCCATATATTCTCTCGTTTTATGTAAGACTTAACACAATACAATATTTTGCAAAAATAGATTATTTTTGTGATATACTAACGACTAGAAATTTTTATATTTTTAAATACAGAAAGGAGCTGTTTTATGGGTGTTTTAGACACATTAGGCACAGACCAAGTTTTCTATTATTTTGAAGAAATCAGTAAAATCCCTCATGGAAGTGGAAACGAAGCTGCACTAGCAGAGTATTTGATGAATTTTGCACGGCAACATGGACTCATTGCGCGTAAAGATGACGCCAATAATGTTATCATCAAAAAATCCGCTTCCAAAGGTTATGAATCCGCATCGGCTGTTATATTACAAGGGCATTTAGATATGGTATGTGAAAAAAATGCAGATACCATACATGATTTTACAAAAGACGCAATCCCGCTACAAATTGATGGAGATTTTATTACAGCAAAAGGTACCACATTGGGCGGAGATGATGGCATCGCTGTTGCTTATATGATGGCTTTGCTTGCACACCCCACACTAGAACATCCTGCACTAGAATGTGTCTTTACTACAGATGAAGAAACTGGTATGGAAGGTGTTCGTGCATTAGACACCAGCGACTTAACTGGAAAATATTTATTGAATTTAGATTCAGAAGAAGAAGGAAAATTTTTAATCAGCAGCAGCGGTGGTAGACGGCTCAAAGTTTCTCTTGCCGCAAACCGCATGCCAAAACCAGAACAAGAAACTGGTTTTTTGTTGCGTATTAGCGGGCTATTGGGCGGACATTCTGGAAGTGATATTGATTTGGGGCGTGCCAGTGCCAATAAACTGATGGGGCGTTTGTTATATGCTCTTTCTTCTGCAAATTTGCCTTTTTCTTTGGTCAGTGTAGATGGTGGTATGTTTGACAATGCCATCTGTAGAGAAGCAAATGCTGTATTGACCATACAGCCTTCTGATGCAGAAAAAGCAGAACAACTTTTGCATCAGTTACAAAAAACCATGTATGCAGAATATCGCCATGCAGAAACGGACATACTCATCACATGGGAACCATTACGCGAAGAAATTACGAATGTATTCACAACGGAAACAAAAGAAAACATCATTTCTCTATTATTGCTTTTGCCTTATGGTGTTGAATCCATGAGCCTTGCCATTCCCAATTTAGTAGAATGTTCTTCTAATCTTGGCATTGTATCAACAAAAGCAGACGAAATTATATTTGAAAATGCTGTACGTAGTGCGGTAGACAGCAGAAAAGAAGCGCTTTGTGCAAAAATTGAACGGATTGCGCAATTATGTCATGCAAAAACAGAAAGTTTTGGAGATTATCCTGGCTGGATTAACAAAGAAAATTCTGCACTTCTTGCATTGCTGCAAGCAACGTATCAAGATGTCACCCAAAAAGAACCCATGTCAACAGCCATTCATGCAGGTGTCGAATGTAGCTTGTTTGCTGTGAAAATGCCTGATTTAGACATGATTTCTCTTGGACCCGATTTATTTGATGTACACACGCCACAGGAGCGCCTTTCGATTTCTTCCACAATACGTGTTTGGGAAGTTTTAAAAGAAACGCTGCGTCGCATGAAACCACATCAAGTATAAAAAATAACAAAATATCAACATATGTTCTTGTTCCCTTCAGAAAATATGATTTTGTATTTTCTGGAGGGTTTTTCCTTATATCCTTTCTCTATCATAGTGTCATAGTTATTTTCCCATTCTTTTCCTGATACTACATAAAGTCAGAAAGGGGTATCGGATATGCAGTTACCTTGGAACAGAAAATATATTGCAATCTTATTTCATATTTTGTTAACCATATGTATCTTTATCATTTTTATGTTAGCGCTTTATGTGATTTTTTATCAAAGAACAGCACTTGTGCATGTATTGCAAAATATACTTTCTATTTTCTCCCCCATATTATGGTCTTTGGCAATTACATTATTATTAGAACCTATGGTTGCATATTGGCAAAAACATTATATTACTTTTTTAACCAAACATCAGAAATCATTGCCATCTACCAGACGTGTTGCTGTCGCGATTTCTTATATTTTGGTACTTTTGATTTTAACAGGTATCATTTGGATTGGTTTTCGTTTATTTGGTACAAAAAAATTACATGGTCTTACCACACAAGTGAGCCTATTCTTGCAAAAAATGAGCGATTGGATGATATTATTGCAATTAAAACTAATGGAATTTGGATTTTTGCAAAATGTAGAAAATATGGTTTCCACTTTTTTCACACAGTTTCGTATACAAATCCAATCTTTTTTTCTTTCTCTAGCACAGGCATTGCCTAATTTAGGCAATCAAATTTTGCATATCCTCATTGGTTTTACTGCAGCATTTTATTTTCTTTCAGAGAAAATAAAGATACAACGTGCTTTTTGTCAAATCAGTGAAACTTTTTTTGGTACACAACGTACTCAAACATTGCGCATCATCTGTCAAAAATTATACTGCATTTGGATTGGATATTTGAGTGGACAATTTTTTGATGCCTTAATCATGAGTGTTTTGTTTTCTGTCACATTTTGGGTAATTGGGATTCCTTATGGTGTATGGATTGGTCTGATTTCTGGTTTTTCCAATTTTATTCCATATTTGGGCGCAGTTGTTGCATTTTGTCTTGCATTATTATCGGGATTGTTTAGTGGTGCGCCAATCCGGGCACTATATGCCGCAATTGCAATATTGCTTTTACAGCAATTAGATAGTGCAATCATCATACCGCATGTTTTAGGAGAGCGTATTTCTTTGCACCCTGTTTTGGTTTTATTTTCGCTTTCTATCTTTGGCGGATTATTCGGTTTTTGGGGATTATTGTTTGCAGTACCTCTTGGCGCAATCTGTAAAAGTTTGTTTGATTGGCTATACACACGCAAACAAAGAAAAAACCAAGCAATGTAATATAAAATTTATGTGAAAAACGTCACTTTTCTTTCTTTGATAACTATGGTAAAATAGCAACGTATCAGAATATCTGATAGATACAACATATTGTATCAAATCATAACAAGTTGTATGATATTGTATCATTTTGAAAGGTGGTTTTAAAAATATGAAAGGATTGGTTACAGACAGCCGTGGCAATATCGTCACTGTCCATATCGTGCGTAGAGAAGCATGTGGACAATGTCGCGCTTGCTTAAGTGGCATGATGGAAACCGACATGGATATACATGCCAGAAATCTTTGCGAAGCAGAAATCGGTGATTGGGTAGAATTGGAATTACAAGATAATGCATTCATGCATGCTGTTTTGATTATGTATGGTATCCCTCTGATTGGACTTTTGATTGGATTGGTATTGGGTTATTTTGTCATAGCACCTTTGGTACCATTCATACATGAAGGTTTGGTTTCTTTCTTGGTAGGCGCAATTGGTACACTGATTTGCTATTTATGGATTCATAGCCAAAATGCACGTTGGGAAAGCGGCAAATATCGTCCTATGGCAACACGCCTTGTCACAGAAGAAGATGATGCCTGCAATGCATAATCACACATAACACATAACTTATAATTGAGAGTAATTTTTTGATATCAAAATCAAAAAAATTACTCTCATTTTTTATATGATACTCTCATCCACATATGTAAAATCTTTTGAAAATTTTTGCAATCTAGGAACACAACCTGTCCCAACATCATATCATAAGACAAGATATGATTTTGCAAAGGTTGTGACATTATGAAAGAAAAAGCCATTTTTTATTGCCAATCTGGAGAAAATTGTTCTTTGGCTTTGTTGAAAGCCGCTTCAGATACCTATCATTTTCCACTTTCTCCTGAAATGATATCTTCTTGCGGCGCAGTGACTGCTGGTTTTGGCATTGGCGGCATCTGCGCAACTTTAGTTTCTGCCATACAAATATTGGGTATTTTATTTCCAGCAGAAGAAGCAAAACGCCGCAGATTATTTTTTTTGTTAGAATTTCGCGAAAAATTTTCTGCTTTAGACTGTCCCACACTGTCCGCAGGAAAAGAAAATTGTACCGAATTGATTGGGGAAATTGCCGCATTATTACAGAGCCATATCGAAGCAGATTAATACCGCTAGAGCAAAATACAGCCGCAAGCAATCGTATATTTCTTGCGGCTGTATACTCAAAAATCAAAATTTATGATTCATCTGTAGGTGCAACACTTTCGATAGGATTTTTATTTTGGATTTCCTGTTCTAAATCCTTCAATTTTTTCTCTAAATGTTCCACCTGTGCGCTCCATTTTGCATTGACTGCGGAAATTTCTTCGCTCCGTTGTGCCAATAAAGCACGTAATTCTTCTACTTCTTCTGTATCAGATTTTGTAAAACACATTTCGGCTGATGCCGCTTGAATTTCCACTTGTTCCATAGTGGGCTGATTGGGCTTTCCACACAAAACGGGATAGTATCCATTTTGTCTATCTCCTAACTGCTCTGTTGCAAAACATGTTTGTGACGAAATCAGTTCTCCTTTTACGCACTGCATTGGAAATGGAAACATACAGTTTTCAATCGGTCCAAAGAAACTGCTTTGCATACCATTTTGTTCTATATCACAAGTGCATCGCATTGGCTGCATACCTACTGTCCAAAATAATACCAAATGGTTTTCTTCTTGATAAAGCAAACAATTTTCACAATTGCCCCCTTCCCATACCACATAAGGACGACTGACATTTGTGCTTCTTTTGTAACGATATACGACTTGTGTGCGAAATAGATTCCGCACAATATACAACATATGTATGGTTTGCGCATCTTCTAATATCGAAATATCAATGCATTGTCCATTCATTTGCAAGAGTGGTACAGGACTTCCCAAAGTAAATGGTGACAATAAGATTTCACGCGCACAGATTGTATTGCGCTGTGTACGATAATACAAAATAATATGGTTTTCTCCCAATCTCCTTCCCAAAAACGGACTGCCTATCATGGGTAAAAACGAACTGAGTTGATAATGTGACTGCCATCTTCCTTTTTGAAACATACTATATTCTAAAATTGCATATGGATTTTCTATTTCTTTATGCGCGTAGATCAAATGAAGCGCATCTTTTTGTGGTATCATAAAACAGGCTGTATTTTGCCATCGCCTATCGCCTTCTTGCCACAGCGGACGATTCTGCCAATGCTGCAAATCTATAGACGCTGCCAATTGTAATCTGCCATCTGTAGTCGGATACAACAAATATACATAGCCTTCGTATTCACACAAAGAAAAAGCTGCCACACCTTCTGCAATACATAATGGCGGCTGTAGCCCTTCCAAAGATTGTCTACGGCAATACACCCGATTATGTTCCATATAAAACACAGCCATATGCCCTTCTGCTGTTTTGAGATATTTGATCAGCGGATTTTGCATGTTCTGCACTCCTGTCGTTTTTGATTAGTATATGCCAAAATATAAAATTACAGAACTGTCAAAAATCTCTTACTGATTGAAAAATAATAGGATTTTACCAAAATCAACCCATAGTTGTGCGAAAATCGATAGACACGCAAGGTGATTTTACTATCATCTGTCTGCATCAACCAGAAAAGAGAAATGTATATAGCATAAAACAATATTTTGACTATATTATGTGGATTACCTTGTTAGGAATGGCAAATATTGAGATATTCATTCTACTCATAAAAGCATTGCAAAAATATTTCCATACACATAAAAAAACAGAAACTGCATTGCGTTTCTGTTTTACTATTTATAATGATTTATGTATGATATGCATAATATATGATTATCGTAACATCACACCAATTTCATACCCATAACAAAATGTTGCTACAACGGAATGAAAAAACAATGTCAGCAAACTATAACCAAATAAAACACCTGTCCAAAGTCTACGCACATTCGTACTTTCATAAGCGGTCAGCTTTTGTATGGTACCATCTATGATCAGCGGCAACAATAGCCCAATCAATACGATGATAGAAAATGGACATATCAGTTTATAAAATATAATTGCCATTACCATACCAATCAATTGTCCTGTACATCGTGCACAAATCGGAAATTTTTTACCATGGTAATAAAAAGAACGTGCCGCTTTGCAATGACACCCAAAGAAAATAGGCAGCCAACGATAGCACCAACCGAATAACCTATCATACCAATGTCTATCACAGTTTTGCATACATTACATGCCAGAAAGTCCTGCGCCAACCCCTATCACCAATGTCAGTACATAGAAAACAACGGATAAAATCACAGAAATCAAAGCACCCATACCGGCAACTTTTGCTGTTTTTGGTTTTGTATCTTTCCACACTAAAAATAAAACCAACCCTACAATTGGAATACAAAAACCTAATAATCCCCAGCCGAAGCCACCATTATCTTCTCCTACCGGCACTGTTTGCTGTGCCACACCACATTTTGGACATACGACTGCTCTATCATCAATCTCAGTTCCACAATTTTTACAAAATGCCATATACTTTCCTCCTTACCGATATCAAAAATATTGTTTTTTATTTTTATGATATGATATCTTTTGCTTCTCTCTCCTTCACAAAAGATGTATAAATCATATCATATTCATATGATAATTACAATATCATTTCATAATCTTTCGTTTTATTTAAACTATATATTTCTACTTTTTCCTGAAAAATAGCATTTTTTATGTGAATACGCTTTTTGACTTTTTGATAAGGATATAGTATATTTTATTTTTATTTTTATTTTTATTTTTATTTTTATTTCTATTTTAATCTTTATTCATATATTTTAACTGGATTGAAATGTGGTTCTGAGTCGTTCCAATTCTTCCAATATCTCATCTGCATTTTTGATTTTATATCCACCTTTTTCACTGCTTGTGTAAATATAATTGAGATAGGGTTGTCCTAATATCACATGAATTGGTTTTTGTTGATACCTTCCATGAATTTCATACATCACATCTTTTTGCAAATATGGCGCAAAGGAAATACGGTATCTTGTACATTCTATATTTCCCATCAGTACACGCAATTGTATACTATCTAATTTGTTTGTGATATCATTTTCTGTATAGTCGGAAGCATAATATATCACTTGATTGATTTCAAAATCGTCATTTTCTTGAAAATATTTTTGCGGCACAAAATAAATGAAACATACTATCGTCATACAAAAAATTAATAGGATTCCAAACAGACACCATTTTGTTTTTTTCTGCATTTTATATTCCCTCCCTAAATGTTGCTATATCAAAATCATCATAACATATCCATATCATATAGAAAACATATAGACAAGAAAAATAAACCGCAGGCAATCTGTAAAAACTGAATTTTCTATTTTTCCACAAAACTGCAAAAAAACAGTAACTTTTGTTCCAATATGTACCTGACATAAAGCTTTTTATCTGTGCCATACTAAGATTGCAGCACCAAGTACTGCAAAAAACAAAAGTAGTTTGAAGGAGGTAATTTACTATGAGCAACACATCTTCTACAAGTAACAAAGTCAATGTACCTGAGGCAAGAGCCGCTTTGGAGCAATTCAAGTACGAAGTAGCAAACGAAATTGGTGTACCTTTGAAAAAAGGTTATAACGGCGACCTGACTTCCGCACAGAATGGTTATGTTGGCGGTTATATGGTGAAGAAAATGATCGAAGCACAGGAAAGAATGATGGCAAACGAAAAACAGAGCTAATCTGTTTCTGTAACCATCTGATCGTATAAGTGGTATCAAAGACTCTTTTGGTCTTGCAACGCAAAACCAAAAGAGTCTTTTTTATCCGCAACGCAATAACCATGTGCCACAGCAAATCAAAGCCGTTGCCACCAAAAAAATACAACTTGGTAACAACCAAGCCAAAAACATACCAATCCCCATAGATAGCATAATGACACCACATAAACGTTTTTTCCACTCATTTGCACATTTTTTGCGCACACAACCACCCCTTTTCCTTATTCTTATTCTATGCAAAAAAGTGAGAGATTGTGTTTTTCTTTTTTCAGATAAGAAAAAATCCCAAAAATAAGGATTTCTCCATATTTTTCGGGATTTTCTATCTCATATTCAATCTTTACTTTGTATGACAAATAAATAACCGTCTGTAATACTTACTTTTGCTGTTTGTCCTAACATCACATTACTAACCGCCACCAATTCATCATCTAATGCCAAATCATAATGATGTAAGGGATACTCCAGACCTTCTAATGTCAATCCCTTGACTTGCATGCTTAATGGTATCGTAGAAACCAAGTCACCAGCTTGTCCATGCAAAATAATTTCTTTGTCAATCAATACCACATGGTTTTTTTCATTCAACAATACAGCTTGTATGCCTTTTTTCCGCAGATACAATAAAAGATGTGCATTTGCCAATGTATGGTCAAATCTGGAACCAATACCGCCTATCAACGTCAGCTCTGTTGCGCCTAATTCCAATGCTAACAGCATACCCAATTGCATATCTGTTTCATTTTTATGTGTTGGAAATTGTCTGATAGAGATTCCTGCTTTTCGGTATTCTTCCAACACTTCTGGTGTAACAGAATCAAAATCTCCCACTATATAATCTGGTGTAATTCCCAATGCTTTGGCATGGTGCATGCCTGCATCGCAGCAAATGATAACATCAGCTTGTTCTATTTCAGGCTGACAAAATGTGTAATCCACAATTTCTGCACCTGCAAATAATACTGCTTTCATGCTTCGTCATACTCCTTCAAAATATTATGAAAGGCTTTTGCAGCGCCGCTGATATCTTCTTTTCCAAATACAGCAGAACCAGCTACAATCAAATTCGCGCCTGCATCTAAAACCTCTCTGATATTGTCTAAAGTAATGCCACCATCTACTTCAATATCATAAGAAAGCTGTAATTCCTTTTTCCATTTTGCTAATGTGCTAATTTTGTGTACTTGATCCGCCATAAATTTCTGTCCACCAAAGCCAGGTTCTACCGTCATCACCAATACCATATCCAAATCTGCAAGATAAGGCTGTATGGTTTCAATTGTTGTATTCGGCTTTACGGTAATGCCTACCTTTGCGCCACTTGCTTTGATTTTTGCAATACAACCTGCGACATCTTTGGTTGCTTCTACATGAAAATTGATAATATCTGCACCTGCCGCACGCACATCATCAATATAACGTTCTGGGTCGACAATCATCAAATGGGTATCAAATATCATATTACTTGCTTTGCGAATGCCCTTTATGACAGGCATACCAAAAGAAATATTGGGAACAAATACGCCATCCATAACATCAAGATGTAAATATTTCACACCTGCCTGCTCTACTTGCGCTAATTGTTCCCCTACTTTTGTAAAATCTATAGACAGCATAGATGGGGATAAATAAATTCCCATATTACATTCTCCTTTCTTGGCTCAATTCCTCATATAGCGTACAATACCGCTCATATCTGCGGTTATCTATCGTTTTTCCTACCTGCTCTTTGACTGCACATTCTGGCTCATGAATATGCACACAACCATTATAATAACACTGATGTATATATGGTTGAAATTCTCTAAAATAATACTGAAGTTGATTTGCTGAAATATGATCCAAAGCAAGAGAAGTAAAACCGGGTGAATCTACAATATAGCTTTTTTCTGTCACACGGATCAGTTCCGCATGTCTTGTAGTATGACGCCCACGTTGTATTTTTTCACTGATTTCTCCTGTCTGCAATCCAAAACCAGGAAAAGCGGCATTGATCAAACTGCTTTTTCCTACACCAGAAGGTCCTGCAAATACGGATATTTTGTGTTCCAAAACTTCACGCAATGCCTCTATGTTTTCTCCTCGTTCCGCACTCGTACAAATGACAGGATACCCTGCCGCGCGATAACGCGCGGCAATCTCCTCATATCTTTTTTGTTTGTCACGATCTATTTTATTGATCACAATGACAATTTCCAATTCTTGTTCTTCTGCCAAAAGTAAAAACCGGTCTAACAAGTCCAAATTGATATTAGGGCTTTTTGCCGCAAATACCAACACTGCTTGGTCTACATTTGCAACACGTGGACGAATCAACTCATTCCGTCTTTGTTGAATCACATCTAAACTGCCTTTTTTATTGGTTTCGTCTAGTACAGAAATCTGCACTGCATCTCCTACAGTCGGACGAATCCCTTCTTTGCGAAAAATGCCACGCGCGCGACATTCATATACGCCTTGCGCTGTATCAATATAGTAAAATCCACCAATCCCTTTTTGTATCACACCATCTAACATACTGTCCACCCAATTCTTAGAATTCTACAGCTTCTGTCAACACAATATTTCCATCTACATATCCTGTTACTGTACCACTGCCAGTACCTGTCACTGCAATGCTAAACGGAAAATCTGAAAGATTTTTTGTTGTATCTACTTCTGTTGTGGTACCATTCGCATCTGTTTTGATCACCTGTACATGTACAGATTCCCCAGCACCTTCTGGTGCTTGAATGGTGAAATATTTCGTAGATGTGCTAGGTGTTTCTGGCTGTGTTTGTTCTGGTTGCGTTTGTTCTGGTTGTGTGGTTTCTGTATCATTGTTTGTGCCTTGTTCTGGGTTTTCCTCTGGTTGTGTGTTCGGAGTTTCCTCAGGTACTTCTTCTTGTTTTGGAGGACCACTGCTAATCACCAGATTTACTACACTACCTTCGGGAACCTTTTCATTTGCTGCCAATGTTTGTCGAATGACTAAACCTTCTGCAACGGTATCACTTTCAATCCTGCTCACGGAACCGACTGTCAATCCCACTGCATTTAAGCTTTGAATCGCAGAGGATTCTGTATCGCCTTCCACATCTGGTACTACGACCTCACTGCCTTCTGTACCTTTGCTTACTACCAATGTAATTTTGGTATTTGCAGTAATTTTCGTACCTTCGGCAGGTGTTTGGGAAATGACATATCCTGCTTTGACTTCGTCACTTTCCTCATAAGTAATATTTGGTGTCACACCCACCAAATCTATAATTTTGTCTTCTGCATCTTTTTGAGAATGATTTTCTACATTGGGCATTTCTTGCTCTGTCAGACCAAGACTAACTTTTACACCAATTTTGGTTTTGTTGGCAACCATGGTATCTGGTTCCACATCTTGCCAGAAAATATAGTTTTTGTCATAGTAATTGCTGTAATCTTCGCCTTCTTTGACCAATGTCAAGCCAGCACGCTCTGCTTCTTGTATCGCTTGTTCATAAGTCATACCAACAAAGGTTGGTGTTGCAATATCTTTTTCTCCACTGCCGAAACCATTCAATCCACCTAGCGCACGCAGACCGAATGTTGTAATCAATCCAATAATGACCAAAGCAGTCAAAACCGCTGCAATGATAACCTTGCGTTCCGCTTTGCGGTCACGCTCATTATCATACCCTTCTTCTTTTCTAGGGTTGCGCCGCTTACGTTCTGGACGTCTGCTTTGTCTGACTTCTTCTGCTGCCATATATTCACCTTCGTATTGATCTTCTTTTGATATTTTCAATTTTTTCCCATACCTTTCAAAGCTAACCAAAGGCTTATGTAATGTATCCTCATCTTCTTGCTGCGTCTGTTGGATTGGCTGCATATTTTGTGGGGCTTCTTCTGCCTTTGGTGTTTCCTGATTTTTTCTCAATCGAATCAAATCGATTTCTTGCGCATCTGCTTTTTTGGTCGCTCCATCAAAATCAATGGCATCTTGCGATTGATTTTGCTGTTGTTGCAGCGGACTTTGTAAAAGCGTTTCTTCTGGTGCTTGTTTTTCTGTCTGTTCCAGTTCCATACGCGCTATCCTGCGTCTGCGATCTGCACGATCTGCATCTACCTTTTCTTGTGCTGCACGTAAACCCATAGCTGCTTCTGCGCGTTTGCTCATACGTACACCGTTTGTAGACTCAGGTTTTTTATCACTTCCTAATGCAAATGTCAATTCTGTACGCGCTCGTACCAAGTCTGCCAGCATCAAATCAATATTGGCATATCGTTCATCGGCTTTTTTCATAGTTGCCTTTTTGATGATGCCTTCCAGAGAAGGGGAACATTTTGGATTATATTGCTTAATATCTGGCAATTCTTCATTGATATGCTTCAATGCGATTGCAACGGAATTATTCCCTTGAAAGGGCAGTACACCTGTAATCATTTCAAACATGGTAATACCCAGAGAATAAATATCACTTTTCTCATCTACATAGCCGCCTCTGGCTTGTTCCGGCGAAAAATAATGTACCGAACCAGCTGCATTTGCAGTTGTTGTCATTGTGGTTGCGCGCGCTGCACGTGCAATTCCAAAATCAGTGACTTTTACAACGCCATCTGTACCCACCAATATATTTTGTGGTTTAATATCTCTATGTACAATATGGGCTTTGTGCGCCTGCGCTAACGCAGATGCAATTTGAATTGCAACATTTATCGTAGAACGTGAATCAAATGGCGCCTTTTTCTTGATCGCAGTCTTTAATGTATCGCCATGGATATATTCCATTACAATATAATTGATTTCATCATCTTCGCCTACATCATACACACGTACGATATTCGGATGGGATAGTCTTGCTGCTGCACATGCTTCTGAACGAAATCTTGCAATAAATTCCTCATCGCCAATATATTCTTCCCGCAATACTTTCACCGTTACATAACGGTCTAATTTCAAATCCTTGCCGCGGTACACCACTGCCATACCGCCGGAACCGATTTTTTCCACTATCTCATATCTGTTCCCAAGAACAGTACCCGGATTTAATAACATCGGTCGCTACCTCCTAAATCTCAATCAATATGAGGGATATATTATCATAGCCGCCGCGCAGATTCGCCGTTTCCACCAAACGCTCCGCTTTTTTGCGCATGGATAATTTCTCTCGCAACATCTGCGCCAAATCATCTTCTGTTATCATATTGGATAATCCATCTGTACATAACAATATCAAATCCCCTTTTTCTATATCCAATACTGTCATATCTGTTTCGACTGTATCTTTTATGCCAATCGCACGCGTAATGACATTTCGTTTGGGATGTGTCGCTGCTTCTTGTTTTGTAATTGTACCAGTTTTGACCAATTCCATCACATAAGAATGGTCTGTTGTGACTTGACGCAAAATCCCCTTTTGCATCAAATATGCTCGACTATCTCCCACATGCGCAACATATGCACGTTTTTTGTCTATCACAACCGCTACCATTGTGGTACCCATTTCCGCAAATTCCAACGCAGAATTGGACTTATCAAAAACTGCTTTATTGGCTGCCTGAAAGCCACCTGCCAACAAATCCATCATTTCTTGAGTCGAAGAATGTGTTTTGACATACTCCAAAAAAGCAGCGATGGCGTTACTGCTTGCCACTTCTCCAGCATTACAGCCACCCATACCATCTGCTACAATATATAAATATTGCAAAGGCGCATCTGCCTCTGACAAATAGTAAGCATCTTCATTGTTTTTGCGGCATCTTCCGATATCGCTGATTCCGACTGCTTTCAAACAAATCCACCTCCTAATCAAAGGCTATTGTCTAAGATTGATTTTTGATTGTTGATTATCTTTCTTCTTTTTGCATATATCGTCTGCGCAGCTGCCCACAAGCTGCATCAATATCACTGCCCAATCTACGGCGTATCGTTGTTTCCACACCATGCTGTTGTAATATTTTTGCGAAATGCTGTACACGTTCTGTACCGCTTTTTGTAAATTCCCGTTCTTTGACGGGGTTCATAGGAATCAAATTGACATGGCAAAGCATATGTCGCAGTTTTTGCGCAAGTTCCTCTGCACATACATCACTATCGTTTATGCCTTGCATCATTGCGTATTCAAATGTGATTCTGCGTTTTGTTTTTTGAATATAATCCTGACAAGCTTGTAAAAGCTGTTCCATAGGATAAGCATTGGCTACTGGCATAATTTGTTGTCGTATTGTATCATTTGGCGCATGCAAGGATACCGCTAAAGTAATTTGTAGTGCTTCATCTGCCAAACGATACATATTTTCGACTAAACCACATGTCGATAATGTAATATGTCTTTGCCCTATATTTTGCCCTGCTGGGTCATGGAGCAATCGTATAAAACGTAGAACTGCATCATAATTATCCAACGGTTCGCCGCTGCCCATTAACACAACTCCAGAAATCCGTTCCCCTAAGTCTTTTTGTATGGTATAAACCTGCGAAAGCATTTCTCCTGCCGTCAAACTACGTTCTACACCATCTAATGTAGAGGCACAGAAACGGCAGCCCATGCGGCAGCCTGCTTGTGTAGAAACACAGACCGTATTTCCATATTCATATTGCATCAGTACACTTTCTATGACGGAACCATTTTCTAACGCAAAAAGATATTTTCGGGTACCATCTTGTTTTGAGAGCAAACGTTCCACCATTTGCAAACTACTGATGCTTGTTTCAGCGGCAAGCCTTTGGCGCAAAGCTTGAGAAAGATTTGTCATCTGCGAAAAATCATCGACTTGTTTTTCATGTAGCCATGCAAAAATTTGTTTTGCACGAAATTTCGGTTCTCCCCATTCTGCCAAAAAAGCCTGTAATTCTTCTAATGTCATAGATTTGACATCTGCTGCCATTTAGTCCTTCCCTCCTTTTTTGCGCAAACGAGCGATAAAAAATCCATCTGTATGATGTTGATGTGGAAATAATGTCAACATACCTGTCTTTGCCTGTTCTTGCAAGTCTGATGTTACCAAATCTGAAAAATCATCTAACACAAAATCTGTATGTTGCTGTAAAAACCATTCTATATTTTTTTCGTTTTCTTTGCGACATAATGTACAGGTACTATATACTAAAACACCGCCCGGCTTGACATACTTTGCTGCTTGCGTCAAAATCTCTTTTTGAATCGGAACAAGTGCATCAATTTCACTGCCATCTTTTTTCAAACGAATATCCGGCTTTTTCCGCAATAATCCCAAACCAGAACAAGGTACATCTGCTAAAACCCTATCATAGTACATAAATTCTGTTTTCACTGCCTCGCATGCATCACGTTCTTTTGCTTGTATGGATTGCAAACCCAAACGCGCCGCACCTTCTTGAATTTGTATCACTTTTTGAGGATATATGTCGCAAGACACCATTTCTCCTGTGTCTTCCATCAGCTCCGCCATTGTAAAAGATTTTCCGCCAGGCGCAGCACATAAATCTAAAATTCGCTCTTCTTTTTGTGGCGCAACGACTGCGGCAGCTGTTTGAGAACTTTCATCTTGTACATGGAAATACCCTTCCATAAATAAATCCAGTTTTCTTAAATCTGCGGTATGACGTAAATGCAATGCATTTTTCCATAAATTTCCTTTTGTCACAACGACGCCAACCTGTTCTAATTTTTGTATCAAATCTTTCTCTTGTAT
Organism: uncultured Lachnospiraceae bacterium; assembly: GCA_944384295.1. Lineage (GTDB taxonomy): Bacteria > Bacillota > Clostridia > Lachnospirales > Anaerotignaceae > Anaerotignum. The sequence goes on from CALWSU010000002.1 coordinate 22,648, forward strand.
GCGTTGTGTATTGACGCGTATTGTCACATCTGGTGCATCATTGTTTGCTTTGCACAGCAATTGTGTTTGTGCATATCCATAATATGCAATCCACATTTTTACCAACCAAAGCGGATGAGAATACAAAATATGCAGATATTCCGCCGTACCTTCTGGCGGCAATACAATATCTTGTTTGGTTCTGATAATCGCACGCAAAACGCCATTGACAAATTTTGACAATGCGCCATACCCTCTGATGCCAGCTAATTTCACTGCTTCATCACATGCCGCGTGGTCTGGCACATCTAAAAATAGTATCTGATATACCGCAGTACGCAATACCGCCAATATCCACGGCTTCATTTTTTCTATTTTTGTTTTTGATACAGCATTGATATGATAATCAATCAAGTATAAATTTCGCAGCGTACCATTGACGATTTCTGTCACAAAGGCGCGATTTTGTACAGACATTGCGCCGTTTTGTTTCAATACTCTACGCAATGCCATATGATTATATGCACCCTCTGTCATAATTTGCATGAATGCCTCTGCTGCAATTTCTCTAGGGTTGATAGGTATCATAAATTATTCGTTCCCTTTCTTGCTAGACTCTATACATCAAAAAACCGTATTTATCAACTTTATATTATACGGGATATTCTGTCTTTCTTCAATCATTTTCACCATTTTTCACCCATTGTTAAAAAATCGAAAGAAATAGAGAATAGAAAAAACCAGATGCTTTGAACTGTGCCAAAACGTCTGGTTTCTGCTCTATATCAATCATTACGTCTGCCAAACAGCGCAAGTAAACGCAATAATTCCAAAATTGCAATCGCTGCTGCTGCAACATATGTCATCGCTGCCGCAGAAAGCACTTTTTTTGCGCCATCAATTTCATCTCCATCTAAAAAATGATGTGATTCTAATATATCAATGGCTCTGCTGGATGCATTAAATTCTACAGGCAATGTAATAATGGTAAATACTACTGCCAGACCATAGAAAATAATACCCAATGTTACCAAAAAGCTGCTGGTGCCACCACCAAATAACAAACCAATAAAAATCAAAGGCCATGCCAATGTAGAGCCAAGATTCGATAATGGTACCATCATACTACGCAATACCAAAAAAGGATATTCTGTATCATGCTGTATGGCGTGTCCTGTTTCATGTGCTGCAACGCCAAGTGCTGCAACGCTTCTGCCATCATATACTGTGGAAGATAAACGCAATGTCATGGTTCTTGGGTCATAATGGTCTGTCAAATGCCCTGCCACACGTTCTACACGCACATCAGTGATGCCAGAAAGCAGCAATATCTGTTCTGCAACTTCCTTTCCTGTCATACCTCGTCGATTTGGTACTTGTGAATATTTTTTATAGGTCGATGAAACCTTTGCCTGTGCAGTACCTGCCAGTACCATCGCAAGCAACATAAACATAAAATATCCCATATTTTACCTCCTTTATTTTGCAATATGATTTATTGCAAAAGGACGCCCTCTTTGATTTCATGTCCTCGTAAATATGCGTCTGCGGACATACGTTTTCCTCCCTTTGCCTGTACCTGCAAAATCAATAAACTGCCTTCCCCACAACGCACAACAAAACCTTTCTTTGTGACTGCTTCAATGCTGCCACATGGTGCTTCTGCGCCCATATCTGTCAATTCTGCATCAAAAATTTTGAGTACTTCATTTTCATAGATAGTATATGCTGCTGGTACAGGGTCTAATCCACGAATCAAATGTATGATTTCTTGTGCTGGTTTACTCCAATCAATATGCCCCGTTTCTTTTGTAATCATAGGTGCATAAGTTGCCGCTTCATGATTTTGCGGGATACGCTGCAAAGTACCTGCTTCCAATCCTTTGAGCGTTTCTATCAAAAGATTTGCGCCAACGGATGCCATTTTATCATGAATGGTCGCAAATGTATCTTGTGGGGTAATTGGTACTTCTTCTTTCAGAAGCATATCCCCACTATCCAGACCTTTTGCCATAAACATCGTAGTAATGCCAGTTACGCTCTCTCCATTGATAATTGCCCATTGCATCGGTGCTGCACCACGATATTTGGGTAATAAAGAACCATGTACATTGATGCAGCCATATTTCGGCATTTCCAAAATAGGTTCTGACAAAATCTGACCAAACGCAGTTACCGCGATACAATCCGGCGCATAAGTACGCAGTTGTTCTATAAATTCTGCATCTCTCACCTTTTGTGGCTGCAACACAGGAATGTTATGTGCGATTGCACATTCTTTGACAGGAGAAAACTGCATTTTCTTCCCTCTGCCCTTTGGTTTGTCTGGCTGTGTCACAACCAGCACCACTTCATGCTCTTTGCATAAAGCCTCCAAAGATGGCACGGCAAAATCTGGTGTTCCCATAAAAATGACTCTCATTGCCGTTCCTCCTTATTCTGTTTCTTCTGCTTCATCTGGCAAAGCTTTGTCAATATATAATACCCCATCTAAATGATCCAATTCATGACACAGGGCAACTGCCATCAATTCTTCGCCTTCTACAATAATTTCTTCACCCTTGCGATTGTATGCCTTTACTTTGACATATTCCGGACGATCCACACGCGCGCTTTCACCTGGAACACTCAAGCAACCTTCATAATCAATTTGAGAACCACGTGTTTCTATGATTTCTGGATTGATCAGTTCTACCAAACCTTCTCCAATATCAATCACAACAACGCGTTTGAGCACCCCTACTTGTGGTGCTGCCAAGCCTACTCCTTCCGCAGCATACATCGTATCTGCCATATCGTCTAATAATGTCAATGTATTTTGTTTGATTTCTTTGACTGGTTTACATACTTTGCGCAAGATTTCATCATTTTTCAAACGAATCTGTCTTGTTGCCATATTCATATTCCTCCTTATTTCTATTATTTCTATAACATCTGAATCATATAAAAGATTGTGGATTGCAAAAATTTGATTTTTTATTTTGTTATTCTCAGGTATTCTACCATATTTCATATGGTTACACAAGATTTTGTGGATTGAATGCCAAATGGAAATGTAATTTGCGTCTTTTTTCCTTTTTGACTTTATCTACTGTGTAAAGTACAAATGATTTCAAACGCTCGGCATCTGTTCCTTTTACAAACAACCGCCAACGATACTCCCCGCGAAATTTTGGCAATGCCGCCGGAGTAGGACCCAAAATCGAAAAACCTACCTTTTGATTATAATACTGCATCATTGCACCCAAACGCTGTGCCGCCTCAATCACTTCTTGCTCTTTTTGTCCTGTAATCAATACCGAAAATATATTGGTAAAAGGCGGATAGTCCATAGAACGCCGCAATGCAATCTCTTGGTCATAAAACCCTTTATAATCTTGTATTGCCGCCATTTGTATGGCATGGCTTTCCGGCTGATACGTTTGTATCAGCACTTGACCTGGCAAACGGTCACGTCCTGCACGCCCTGCCGCCTGTGTAATCAACTGGAAGCAAGTTTCTGCCGCAGTATAACTGCCTGTATGCAAAGACAAATCTGCCGCCATAATCCCTACCAATGTCACATTTGGAAAATCATGTCCTTTTGCAATCATTTGGGTACCGACTAATATATCGGCATTGCCTTTTGCAAAGGTTTCCAAAATCTGTGCATGACTGCCTTTGCGCATGGTGGTATCCAAGTCCATACGCAAAATCCGGGCTTCTGGAAATAATTTTTGTGCTTCTTCTTCTATTTTTTGTGTACCTGTGCCAAAATAACGAATATATGGCGAGCCGCAAGCAGGGCAATGTTGCGGCACTGCTGCTTCTCTGCCACAATAATGGCACAGCAGTGTATTTTCTTTGGCATGATAAGTATATGTGATATTACATTCTGGACATACCAAAGCTTCGCCACAACTACGGCAAGATACAAACGTAGCATATCCACGACGATTCAAAAACAGCATCGTTTGCTGTTTTTTACGCAGATTTTCTGAAATCGCTTCTTGCAATGCTTTGCTAAAAGGAGAACGATTGCCCGCTTCCAATTCTTGCCGCATATCTATAATCGTGCTTTTTGGCAAATGGCTGCCCTTGGTACGTTCTGTCAATTCTACCAAACGATATTCTCCATTTTGTGCACGATAATAGCTTTCTAAATCCGGTGTTGCACTTCCCATCAAAAGCAGAGCGCCTGTCAATTTTGCGAGATGTGCTGCAACTTCTCTGGTATGGTATTTGGGCGTTATATCAGAATAATAGCTATTTTCGTGTGATTCGTCCATCACAATCATGCCTAAACGGTCAAAGGGCATAAATAATGCTGAACGCGGACCAATCATCACAGAAATTTCTCCATCTCTAGCTTTTTTCCATTGGTCTAATCTTTCACCCATAGAAAGACGACTATGTGTCACAGAAACACGACTGCCAAAACGCGAAATAAAACGCTGCATGATTTGCGGTGTTAAAGAAATTTCTGGTACCAATACAATGGCTTGTTTTCCTTCTTGCAATACACGTGCTATCATCTGCATATAAATTTCTGTTTTGCCGCTTCCTGTCACACCATGCAGTAATACAGGGCGTTTGTTTGGTGCTGTCCACTCTTGCCAAATGGCATGTAATGCCTGTTCTTGTTGTGGTGTTGGGCGAAATGCGGTTGTTTGGGCATAATCTGATACTTGAAACACATCGCGTCGTTCTTCCTGTTTTTGTATCCGCAAAATGCCTTTTTTGTATAAAGTCAGTATCGGAGAATCACTCACAGCTGCCTTTTTTTGTAAGTCTTCGATACGCATACTGCCTTCTTGTTCTAATAATGCCAAAATACGGCATTGTCCTGCCAAACGTTTATCATGTTCTGCCTTTTGGCGTAATTGCGCAATGGCTTCTAAATCATCTGTCAGAAAAACATAACGTACTTCTTTTTTATAGGTATTGCGTGTTGTTTGTTGGCGTAATGTCAAAAGCCCTTTTTGTTTTAATGTTTGTATCAAATGTTTACTATGATTGCCCCATTGTGCTTCTGCTTCCTGCATCGGAATACTGCCGCCCTGTTCCAGCAAAAAAGACAAAAAGGCTGTTTCATTTTGGCTTAATGCAGTTGGTATATCATCTTGTGATTTGCACTGAGATTCCACAAACCATATACTTTTGGTACGAATACCTGCTGGCATAATTGCTTGTAAACATTGATTTAATGTACAAAAATATGTTTTTTGCATCCATTTCGCCAAAGCCAAAGTCGATGGTGTAAAAACTGGTTTGCCATCATCTAATACTTCTAATATGGTTTTGAGCTTATTTTCTGGTACGTCTGTGGTTTGCACAATATCAATCACATACCCTTCCGTTTTTGTGTTACGTTGTCCAAACGGTACCATCACACGTACACCAATTTTTAATTGATTTTCCCATTCTTTTGCAATACGATAATCGAATACACGGTCTACTTCTTTATGGTTTGCATCTATGATGACTTGTGCGTACATAAGCCCTCCTTTTCCCAAAGATATATCAAAACAAAGAAATCAGAAATCCTTGATAGAATCATGAATTTCTGACTTCTGCTTTGGTTGTCTTAGCTTTCTTGGGATAAACCCGAAAGCGGCATATTTCTATGATTTGCGATTTGACTTTATATATTTCTTTTCTAATGCATTAATTTTCTGTTTCTTCTGTTTGTAAGGTAGTATCTTCTTCCATTTCTTCTGTTGCCTGCGCAGATGATTCCTCAGTATGTCCTTGGCGTACTTTAATTTTTCCTTGATATAATTCATTGATGGCGATAGAAACGGGTTTATCTACTTTGGTATCGCTGACCAAAGGTTCCGCATGGTCTACCAATTGTCTGGCACGTTTTGCAGCCGCAATCACAATGGTATATCTACTGCCCAATGTAATATCGTCTGTGTCTTTTGAAATCACGTCTAATAAATCAGTATAAGATGGTCTTAACATGTTCAAATCTCTCCTTTGAATGTTTTCTGAATATCTTGATTCCTACTACATTTCATTGTTTCCGCATGTACAATATCTAAAATATCCTGCGTTGCTTGTGCTACCGTATCGTTGATGACCACATAATCATAATCCTGCACAAATTCCATTTCTTCTAATGCGCGATGAATCCGACGATTGATGGTTTCTTTGTCTTCTGTACCGCGATTGGTCAAGCGTCTGCCCAATTCTTCCAAATTGGGTGGCACCAAAAAAATGAGCACGCCTTCGGGATATAATTTTTTGACTTGCAATGCACCTTGCACTTCAATTTCCAAAATGACATTTTGTCCTTTTTGCAGTTGTTCTATCACATATGCGCGTGGTGTACCATAACAGTTCCCGCAAAACTCTGCCCATTCCAATAATTCATTTTGCGTAATCATACGTTGAAATTCTTCCCTTGTACGGAAGAAATAATGCACACCGTTTTGCTCATATTCTCTGGGTGCGCGTGTGGTTGCAGAAATCGACAATGAAAAATTCTCTCTTTGTGTCAACTGTTCTACGATGGTACCCTTTCCCGAACCAGACGGTCCTGATATAATCACCAATAATCCTTGTTTTTTCATATTACACTCCCCTTTTGCTCTGCCGCAAGGCGTCCGCCGATGGTTTCTGGCATATTGGGCGACAAAACCACACTGCCATTATCCATTACAATGACACATCTTGTTTTTCTGCCATATGTCGCATCAATCAAAACACCCTTTTCTTTTGCTTCTTGTATAATACGTTTGATGGGTGCTGATTCAGGGCTGATAATCGCAATAATACGATTGGCGGAAACCACATTCCCATACCCGATATTCAAAAACTGTATTCTGTCCATATCCTCACTCCAGATTTTGAATTTGTTCTCTTATCTTCTCGATTTCGCTTTTGAGTGCAATGGTTGCCTGTACAATACGAATATCATTTGCTTTTGACGCAATGGTATTGGATTCGCGATTCATTTCTTGCACCAAGAAATCTAATTTTCTGCCCACTTGACCACCATTGTGCAAAATGCTTTCCAATTGTTGCAAATGGCTGTGCAGTCGTGTCAATTCTTCATCAATGCATCCCTTATCTGCAATGATTGCAACTTCCATCGCCAAACGTTGTTCATCTATTTCTGTTTGTGCCAATAATTCTTTGATGCGATGATGCAATTTTTCTTGATATTCTACGACAACAGAAGGTGCATATGTTTCTACTTCTTCCACCAATTCTTGTATTCTTTTTCCTTTTTGCAAAATATTTTGTTTGAGGTGTTCCCCTTCCACGCTACGCATAGAGATGAAGTTATTTAATGCCATTTCCAATGCGGGTAACAATGCTGTCCAAATGACATCTTCTTCTTTTTGTGCCTTTTCTACTGTAATCACTTCTGGAAATTTTGCAGTTAAGGACAACAAATCCGCCCCATTGACACCTAATAAATTTTCCAATTCACGTAATTTTTCAGCATATGCTACTGCCAAACCTGCATTGAGTTTGACCGCTACATCTTCTACAGAAAATGTTTCAAAATTGATATATACATCGGTTTTACCACGAAATATTTCCTGCATCAATCTTTTTTTGACGCGATCTTCCAGACTTGCCAAAGAACGGGGCAATTTAATACTCATATCATTATAACGATGATTGACAGATTTAATCTCTACGGTAAAACGTCTGTCCTCTGCAAGATATTCTCCCCGACCATAACCAGTCATGCTTCTTATATTCATATCGATCCCTTTCCCTTTACTTTTGCGTACATTCTGAACTGTCTTATTATAGCGGTTTCTTCTCAAAAACGCAATAAAAAGCGGCAATTGTATCCACTATTTTTCATCAAATTTTAATCTTTATATTTTTTGCACTCTTGTTTGATAGGATATACTCATGCTATACTGTGTTTCAGATAAGAATCAGACATGAAAAAGGGGGAATCTGTCATGGCATTGGACGGTATTACTACCGCAGCCATACTGCATGAAATGAAATCCATACTGATTGGCGGGCGTATTGATAAAATTCATCAGCCTGTATCCGATGAGATTCGGTTTTCTGTACGCACTACAGGAGGAAATTATAAAGTATTGGCATCTGCCAATTCTGGACATCCACGTCTGCATATTACAGAACATACCAGAGAAAACCCTATGACAGCGCCTTTATTTTGTATGGTGCTGCGCAAGCATATTGCAGGCGGAAAAATTGTCAATCTATCACAGCCAAATTTTGAGCGTATCCTAGTGATAGACATAGAATCTGCCAACGAAATGGGCGATTTGACAACAAAACATTTGATTTTGGAAATCATGGGAAAACACAGCAATCTCATTTTAACAGATGAAAACAATAAAATATTAGATGCCATCAAGCGCGTATCCCATGATAAAAGCTCTGTACGTGAAGTTTTGCCCGGTAAAACATATGTACTTCCTCCCTCACAGGAAAAACAAGATCCCACACAACTGAATCAAACACAGTTTTTTTCCTTCTTACAAGTACAGCCTGGACAGAAAATACAAAACTTTTTGTATCAATCTTACACCGGAATCAGTCCAATCATGGCAGCGGAAATCTGTCATCGTGCACAGATTGACCCATCGAATGCATGTGTACAATTGACGCAAACACAAGCAGAACAGCTATATACCACTTTTTCTGCCGTGATGCAAGATGTCGCAATGGCACAATATACACCAGCTATTTATTATCAAAAAGCAGGTGGGAAAATCATTGATTTTGGCGTGTTGCCCATGACACAATTTGATACATTATACAAAAAAACATTTTCTAGTATATCTGCTGTATTAGAAGCATTTTATACTGAACGTGACAATGCTGCACATATCAAACAACGTGCGCATGATACGCGTCGTTTGATTTTGACCAATATTGAACGTTGTGTGAAAAAGAAAGAAATACAGCAAAAAACATTACGTGATATTGCCAATCGAGAAGTATGGAAACGCAAAGGCGAATTGATTACAGCAAACATCTATGCGATTGCACCACAATCCAGCGTATTTCGTACCACAGATTTTTATGAACCAGATTTACCAGAAATCGAAATTGCATTAGACCCTACCAAAACACCAGCGGAAAATGCACAAAAATATTTTCAGAAATACAATAAAGCCAAGCGTACATTGGCTGCTATGCAGATACAACAAAAACAAAATGATGAAGAATTGGCATATTTAGAAAGTGTATTGCAAGCCTTAGACACCATTAAAGACGAAGCCGATTTAGCGGAAATCCGTACCGAACTGGCAGAAAGCGGCTTTATTCGCAGAACAGCACCCAAAAAGGGACAAGCAAAACCCAAAAAAGCAAAACCTATGCGCTTTATCTCCTCAGATGGATATGAAATTTTGGTAGGAAAAAGCAATTTACAGAATGATACCTTGACATTAAAAACCGCAGAACCTACCGATATTTGGTTACACACAAAAGAAATCCCTGGCTCTCATGTCATCATACGCACACAGGGACAAAACGAAGTACCCATTCCCACATTGGAAGAAGCGGCAAATCTAGCGGCATACTTTAGCAAAGCCAAAAATAGCAGTATGGTACCTGTAGATTATACGCAGCGCAAAAATGTCAAAAAACCCAATGGTGCAAAACCTGGCATGGTGATTTATCTGACCAATAAAACCATCTATATCACACCAGACGAAGAAAAAGTCAATCAAATGCAAACCACATGATATTGTAAAAACGCCGCAAAATATAGATATTGCTCTATTTTGCGGCGTTTTTTATACTACCTTGTATTTTGGAAAGATATACGCGAAAGTATCTTGGAGTAATTCTTTCACTTCTTGAAAATGCTTTGGATAGGCAGAATGTCCCATAGCGTGAATCTCTTTTCCAGATGTGGTACGGATATGTAATGCCCAGCCATCACCCGCGCATAAGCATTGTTCCATTTGACAAAACCCGTCCCATTCTGAAATATGATATGATTGTAATTTCTCCCACAATATATCACTTTTTGATATTGGGATACAAAATGTATCTTGCTTGCGTTCCGTGATAAAAGTATCCAGTTGCACTTCTGCCTGTTCTGTATCCAATTGTGTCAAACGATACCAAACAAAATATCCATCATTTCTACCATAACGAAACGAAAAAGTAGTCAAATTCTCCATGAAACATTACACTCCTTTTGATATTGGATTGCAAAATCAACTTACTTTCCTTCATACAGAAAAACCAGAAATCTCATCTTGATTTCAAAGAGAAAGATTTCTGGTTCTTTTCACAAAGACATGTAATGATATTTACTATACATAGTCTTGTCATTTTCTAAATTATTTTGCATAGTCGACTGCTCTGGTTTCCCGAATCAAGTTGACTTTGATTTGACCCGGATATTCCAGCTCTTCTTCTATCTTCTTTGCAATATCTCTTGCCAATAATGTCATGCCTTCATCATTCACATCTTCTGGCACTACCACGATACGCAGTTCACGTCCCGCTTGAATTGCAAAAGATTTTTCAACACCCTTGAACTGGTCTGCGATTTCTTCCAATTTTTGCAGACGTTTGATATAAGATTCTAATGTTTCACGTCTTGCACCAGGTCTTGCAGCAGAAATTGCGTCAGCAGCCTGTACCAATACTGCAATGATGCTTTGTGGTTCTACATCGCCATGATGTGCTTCCACAGCATTGATAATTGTTTGATTTTCTTTATAACGTTTGAGTAAGCCCACGCCAATGCTGACATGAGAGCCTTCCATTTCATGATCCACACTCTTACCAATATCATGCAGCAAACCAGCGCGTTTTGCCATGTTGACATCTACTCCAAGTTCTGCCGCCATCAAGCCAGCAAGATGTGCCACTTCTATGGAATGTTTCAATACATTTTGTCCATAACTGGTTCTGTATTTGAGTTTTCCCAACAACTTAATCAATTCAGGATGCAAACCATTGACCCCTGTATCGAATGTTGCCGATTCCCCTTCATCGCGAATGATAGTTTCGACTTCTTTTCTTGCTTTTTCTACCATTTCTTCAATGCGGGACGGATGTACACGACCATCTACAATCAGTTTTTCCAAAGCGATTCTAGCGATTTCTCTGCGAATCGGATCAAAACCAGACAAAATCACTGCTTCTGGTGTATCATCAATAATCAAATCAATGCCTGTCAAAGTTTCCAGCGCACGAATGTTGCGTCCCTCTCTGCCAATGATTCGACCTTTCATTTCATCATTTGGCAGTTGTACCACAGATACGGTTGTTTCTGCCACATGATCCACCGCGCATCTTTGAATGGCATTCGCCACAATTTCACGAGAACGCTTATCTGCTTCTAATTTGGCTTTACTTTCAATTTCTTTGATCATCAAAGTTGCTTCATGCTTGACATCTGTTTCTACCATTGCCAAAATATAATTTTTGGCTTCTTCCGTTGTCAGACCGGAAATACGCTCCAATTTCTGCAATTGTTTTTCGCGTAATTGTTTTGCTTCTTCTTTTTGTTCTTCCAATTCTTCGAGTTTTTTCGCCATTTGTTCTTCTTTGCGCTCTAAAGATTCTGTTTTGCGATCCAGCGCTTCTTCTTTTTGGAACAAACGTCTTTCGTTGCGTTGCAACTCATTGCGTCTGTCACGCACTTCTTTTTCTAACTCGTTTTTGGCTCTAATACTGTCCTCTTTGGCCTCCAGGAGGATTTCTTTCTTTCTTGCCTCTGCATCTTTTACGGCCTCATCCACAATTTTTTCAGCACGGTCTTCTGCCACGCCCACTTTTGCTTCTGCAATATGCTTTCTGTAAAAAATTCCGACAATCATCCCCAGAAGGAGTCCGATCACAGCACAGATAATACTTAAAATGAAACTTATCGGTTCTATGAAAAACACCTCCCTAATTTTTTTGTTTTGCAATGTTCCGAAACAGGATTCATATAGCCATAAGTAGTGTATCGTACACTTCATTTATTTTATAGCCTTTTTACATACCTGTCAAGCAGGATTTCACGTATTGACGTATCTACCTTCGTGCAAAAAGTCAAAAAACAGAGGTGTTTCCTACCAATTCTTGCTAGAATTGCATGAAAATCATGGTATCATTGCTTATGATGTGTTACCACACGTTGTATGTCATACCAACCAAAAGGAGTGTCTTTTTCTGGCACAGTCACAATAGAGATACCGTATTGTTCTTGCATTTGTTTTGCAAAATGTTCCTTTTCTCCCAGATATGCTTCTAATAAACGTGCATCGGCATGTACTTCTACCGCATGGGATTGCGCCAACAAACTCCTTGTTTCGCGCCGCATTTTTTCTACAATCCATGTACGCGAAAACACTTTGCCGCTTCCATCGCAATGATTGCATTTGATGGTTATTTGCCGTAAAAGAGAAGGTCTTGTTTTCTTTCTAGTCACCTGCATCAATCCCAATTGCGTCATACCAACTACCTGCGCTTTGATGCGGTCTTTCGCAACAGCCGCTACCAATGCTTTTGTCACTGCTTCCTGATGTTCCTTCTGTATCATATCAATGAAATCAATAATAATAATCCCCGATAAATTGCGCAAACGCATTTGTCTGGCTGCTTCTTCTGCTGCCTCCAAATTGGTTTTATATATCATTTTTTCTAAATCTCCACGTCCTGCCGCTTTTGCAGAATTGACATCAATTACAACACATGCTTCTGTTTCCTCAATAACAAGATAACCTCCGCTTTTGAGCCAAACACGAGAGGATAACGCTTTTTCCAATTTGCTTTCTGCATAATAATTTGCAAACAATGGAATCGGCTGTGTATATAGTTCTAGCACAGGTTGTCCGACATGCCCAAAGTCCCCCGTTGCTTGCAACAAATCATAAGTTTCTTTTTCATTTACCACAACAGTATCTACATCTGCACTATAAAAATCTTTTGCCGCTTTCAATGCAGGTATATTTTCCTGCCATAATAAAGCAGGGGCTTTTCGATATTGTGCTTGTGACACTGCCTGCCATTTTTGCAGTAAAAGGCTCATTTCTTTTTCAAATTCTTGCTGACTGCGTCCTGCTCCATTGGTACGCACAATCACACCACATTCTTTTGGTAAGATTTGCGCTATGATTGTATGAATTCGTTCTCTTTCTACATTTTGTGTAATTTTTCTGGAGATACCAATTTCTCCTTCTTCTTGTGGCAATAATACTAAAAATTTTCCCGATAATGATATTTTACGACTCAACACAGGACCTTTTGTACCAATGGCATCTTTTTCGACCTGCACCACAATTTCCTCTCCCGATTTGGGACGATTGCTCCGTTCTGTATCCGAAGTAGCGCGGCTATTTCCATAATACAAATATCCTTTTTTCTCTATGCCAATATCTACAAATGCCGCTTGCAAATTGGCAATCACATTTTCGATACGCCCAATATAAATATTGCCTACCAAACTTTCTGATTTTTTATCCTCTACATAAAATTCGACTGCTTCCCCATCTTCCAACAGCGCCAAACGAAATAGGTCTTCTCCTATGTCCATCAAAACACGTTTCATGTGAAAATCCTCCTTTTTCCATGTCAAACATAGTATTGCTTCTATCATACAGGAAAAATACAGTTTTTGCACGTATTACTATTTTGGCACACTTTCTCCACGCGCTTCATATTCCGCAGAAACTTCTGCGGTATAAGGCAATGTCACATATGGCATAGGGTCTACTATGATTTCATCTTTTCGCAAACTATAGTGCAGATGTGGTCCTGTAGATAATCCACTATTTCCCGATTTTGCCATCACTTGCCCTTGTGTTAGCTTTTCTCCTTCTGTTACAAGTGTATCTTGCAAATGTGCGTATTGTATCACAAAGCCGTCTGAAGTTTCATATTCCACTACTAAACCGAATGTTTGGGACTGACGAATTTGTGTGACAGTACCGTTCTTTACAGCAACCACTTCCGTACCTTCTGGCACCGCAATATCTAAACCATCATGAAATTCTTGTTTTTCTAAAATTGGATTTTGACGTTCTCCACAGGAAGATGTAATGATGCCCTCCTCTACTGGGTTACAAAATTTTTCTGTACGTGCTGTCCAATTCACCATCGTCAAAACACTAGGGCACATTTTCTGTTTCTTTTGGTACAAATGCAGGTAATACAATTTTATGTTCTTCTAAAAACACCATCATACTTTCTTTTGTTTCTTGCAGCTGCTCCATAGGCATTTGATATGCAATCGCCTGTTTTACTTTTTCTGTTACCGTTTGCGCGGTTTCACTCTGAAATGCAGACAGCAATAAAATGCCACCACATAAAATCACAGTCACATATAAACGAAACAAAAAGAAATCTCTTTTGCTGTTTGACTGTGGTGTAGTTCGATTGATTTTGGTATATCCCATTTCTCGCCTAAGTTGTTCTCTACGTTTTTTTCTTTCTTGTTCTGTCATATTGTTTCACTCCTTTCGCTTCCCAATATATGGACAAAAACGAAAAGATATGACTGATTGATGCACAAAAAGGGATTATCGCTTATCGTTCCATACCGAAAAGCGACAATCCCTATCTTGATTTTGAAACATACATAATATTTAAAACATCATCTGCTTGATTTCTGTTTTCATTTTGTTGTCTTTACTTTCTGTATATAGCGCAAAACGGTCTATAAAGGTTGCCCCTGCACCACGTTCACTTTCTACAAAAATTTCGCCATCATGGCTATTGACAATCCATTTGGCAATCGAAAGCCCCAGTCCTGTACCGGAAATTTCTTTATTTCTGGATTTATCTTCCCGATAAAATCGGTCGAAAATTTTCATTTGTTCCTCTTGTGCAATGCCAATGCCATCATCTTGTATAGAAACGTACGCATATTTTTTATCCTTCCATACTTTAATCGAAATTTTGCCATTTTCTGTGGTATATTTGAGGGCATTTTCCGCATGAATCCATAACAGCTGTTTTAATAAATCCATATCACCTAAAATTTCAACTTCTTCTTTTGCTTCAAATGAAATTTGACGGTCTTGTCCCAGTAATTCCAGTTCTTTTACTGTTTCTTGCGCAACATCATTCAAGCACATGCGCACACGTTTTGCATGCATACGATTTTGGTCACTTTTCGCCAAGAACAAAAGATTGTTGATTAATTCTTTCATATGTTCTGTTTCACTTAAAATAGAATCTATGGATTCCTGCAATACTTCGGGATTGCTTTTGCCCCAACGATTGATTAAACTTGCATAACCTTGTATCACAGAAATAGGGGTACGCAATTCATGCGAAGCATCTGACACAAATTGATTTTGACGCTGGAACGCCTTTTCCAAACGGTCAATCATGGAATTAAAGGTTGCAGAAAGTTCCTTCATCTCATCATCTGGACCTTCTAAAGCAATACGTTGTGTCAAATCATGAATACTGATTTGTTCTGCCGCAGTACGAATTTGTTCTACAGGTTTTAATACACGATGGCTAATATAACGCCCTGCCAAAAATGCACAAAATATACCCAAAAAATCCGCGACAATCATTTTTGTCAAAAAAGAATGTATAAAATATTGATTGCCATTTAATTGTTTGAATACTTGAATTTGATAGGTATTATCTTCTGTTTGATATTGTGTGGAGAGCAACAATATTTTTTGTTGTTCTGGTCCTTCGATAATTGCTTCCTGCACGTGGCTATCAATTTCTTTCAAAGAACGAATCTGATAATTTTCACTTTCTGTAGAAATATCATCGTCTTTTGTTACCCAAATATTCCAAATGTTTTTCTCTCCATCTGCATAGCCTAACCTCTGCGGTACCAATTTCAAAAAAGATGGAACATCTCCGACATGGCTGCTGAAACCTTCGTTTTCTGTGTAACAAAATACACTGACTTCTACATATTTATTATCCAATAAATCTTGTAATTTTTCATTGCTCAACTCCCCGCCGGCTGATAAAAAACGTTCGATATTGCTAACCGTTGCTTCCAATTGCTTTCTGACATTGTTCTGTTCTAAAATTGCAATATTGAGAAAAAAGAATACACTTAATATTACCAAGGAAACAGAAAACAAACCGCCATAAATCAGCATGATGCGTTTTGTAATTGTCAGATTGCGAAACCCTCTTGTCCAAGATAGTTTATTCGTCTTTGACATAATAGCCAACTCCTCGTATGGTATGGATATATTTACGCGCGAAAGCCTCATCTATTTTTGCACGCAAATAACGGATATATACATCTACCACATTGGTTTCGCCGATATAGCTATATCCCCATACTTCATTCAAAATTTGCTCTCTGGTCAATACAATGTTTTTATTCTGTACCAAGTATACCAACAATTCATATTCTTTTTTTGTTAATTCCACAACGGTACCATCTACCGTCACCATTCTTTTTTCTGTATCAATGACCAAACCATTGGCTTCTAATAATGTTTTCTTACTGTTATCTTTTTGTGCGTGTTTGAATGCAACCCGCATACGTGCCAATAATTCTTCAATTACAAATGGTTTTGTCAAATAATCATCTGCGCCGCTGTCCAATCCTGCCACTTTATCCATTGTTTCATCTTTCGCTGTCAACATAATGATAGGAATATTGGAACTTTTTCTCACTCTGCGGCAAATTTCGATTCCAGTCAAACCCGGCAGCATCAAATCCAATAATACCAAATCATAATTGCCTTCTATGATTTGTTCCAAACCTTCTCTGCCATCATGGCAAACAGAAACATCATATCCCTCATATTTTAATTCCAATTCCAGAAATCGAGCCAATTTCACTTCGTCCTCAATCAATATAATGCGCTTTTGTTCCATGCTTTCGCCCCCTTGATACTTTATCTCATTAATTTCATTTATCTCAAATTGTATTATACCAATTTTTGTCTATCTTGTGTGAAAATTATAGTGATTGCCTCTTAAATCGCTATTGCGTACACATTAAAATACTATTAAAATAGAACTTGTCACAAAAACGGGCTGTTCAGCGAAAAAAAGTCTGATATAATAGATGCTGTCACATATCAAGTTTGATTTGCAGACTATGCCCAAACTATAAGGAGGATATCACATGAAAAAATATATTGCACTTTTGCTTTGTGCGGTTTTTTCTTTTACAACACTCAGTGCATGTACCACAGAAGATACCACACAAACCACTGCTACAGAAGAAAAGCAAACCGAAATCAAATTAGACGCTTGTGGACTTTCCTATACTGTACCAGCTAGCTGGACAGAAAATGAAACCGCTAGTGTCATACCCACATCTTATGCACAGCCCGAAGGCAGCATCTATGCTGTGGTACGATATGATTTTGTACCTGACGAAAATTTGGAACAACTCAATGGAGATGTATCGAACGAAGCAGACAATGCCGAATGGGTTGCACCTTTGGTAGAATTTCTGGTTGTAAGAGAAGGCGAAGAAAATTCCGATGCTGTCAAAGCGGAATTAGAAAAATATGCCTCTCAACAAGAATTGCCCAAGCAAGAAGGATTTCTTTTTTATTTTTTGACAGAACCCACACAAGAAATACCTGCTTTCTCTGCCGAAGCACAAGCATTGTATGAAACTATGGTTGCTGACTTACCAGCTTTGTATGACACAGTAGAAACCTTCCAACCAGATGAAGCCGCTGTCACAGAACAAGCACAACAACAATCTTCCATGCTTTCTTTTATGACAACCGACTTGGAGGGTAATGCCATAGACAGCAGTGTGTTCGCATCTTATGATTTAACCGTAGTCAATTTCTTTGCTTCCTATAGCTATCCAGACATCAACGAATTGGCAGAATTGGAAAGTTTTTCTCAATCACTGAAAAAAGACTATCCAAATGTAAACTTTTTACAAGTGATTATCGACACACCAGATGCCAAAGCGGAAGAAGCCATTTTAGCGGCTTATGAAGAAAATGGCGTAACATATACCGGCATCAAACCAGATACCAGTATGGCAAATTGGATTTTGAGTAATTTGGCAGGTCTGCCTACTACCATTTTTGTAGACAAAGACGGAAAAGTATTGGATCAACGCTTAGAGGGCAAACAAACCGCAGATACCTATTTGACTACAACACAACAAGTATTAGAGAGTATCACACAAAACGCAGAAAGTACAGAAAATACAGAAAATACAGAAAATACAACCGATACAGAATCATAACATATCTTATATTGACAAACAGAAAAAGCGCAAAAGGAATTTCTCTTTTCTTTGCGCTTTTTTACTAAATTAAGACTTTTCTGTTTGTTCTGTTTCTTCTGTTTCTATTTCTTGTGGAATCCGATAGATACGTAATTTTTCGATACGGTTTTTATCCATACTTTCAATACGAATACGCAAACCATCTGTTTCCAATTCTTCGCCGCCTTTTGGAAAATCTTTTAGTATGAGCAGTACATAGCCTGCAATGGTATCTACTTCATCGCTTTCCAACTGACAGCCAACCATCTCATTCAAATCTTCCAATCGTGTGCTTCCTTCTACGACAAATTCATTTTCCTGTACTACTTCGATTTCTTCTTCTTCATCATCGAACTCGTCCGCAATTTCGCCCACAATTTCTTCTACCATATCTTCCATAGTCACCAAACCAGAAGTACCACCATATTCGTCTAATACAATTGCCATCGCCAAACGGTCTGCCCGCATTTGCGCAAACAGTTCTGACAAAGGTTTGCTTTCATATGTGAAAAATGGTTCGCGCATATATTTGATAGGCGTAAAATCTTCTGGTTTTGCTAAAAATACATCTTTGACATACAATACCCCAACGATATTGTCAATATCTTCTTCATATACTGGCACACGAGAAAATCTTTCTTCCCGCACCACTGCGCAAAAATCCTCATAGGTTGCCTCTGTACTGACTGCCATAATATCCGTTCTTGGCGTCATAGCGTCCCTTGCCTTAAAATCACCAAAATTGAATACATTATCAATCATGGTACGTTCTTCCTTTTCCAATACCCCTTCTTCATGACTGACATTCAAAATTGTTTTTAGTTCCGCTTCCGTAATCAGCGGTGCACGTTCCTGCGCATTACAGCCCAGCACACGCGCAAATGCACCAGTCACTACATTCAAAACGGCTACAACTGGCGTAAATACCAAGTCAAAAAACGCAATCACATTTACAACAAATAACGCAACTTTTTCTGCTTTTTGCGCTGCAATGGTTTTTGGTGTAATTTCACCAAAAATCAAAATCACAATTGTAATGATGGCTGTTGCAACACCTGCACCACTGCCAGCATCACCATGGAAAATTTGGATTGCCAAAGCAGTCGTCAATGCCGAAGCACCGTTGTTGACCAGATTATTCCCAACCAATATGGTACTAAGCAACTTGCTGGGATTATCCAACAAACGTTGTATTTTATCTGCATTTTTCACTTTCTCATCTACCATATTACGCAAGCGAATACGGCTTAATGATGTCAATGCTGTTTCCGATGCTGAGAAAAATGCCGAACCACAGATCAGCAAAATCAAAATCACAATCAACATCGTACTGCCTCCATCCACAAAAACCATCTCCTTTTTTCATTCCAAAACCTAGTTTTCTTCTATTTCGTTTTCTTTTGTTTCTACATGGTGTTGATTATCCTATTTCATTATTATAGCAGAACACAGCACACTTTGGCAACTTTACGCGATTTTGCCATATTTTGTACCATATTTTACTTTTGCAAACTTGCTTTATTTCTCGCGATTTCTTCTGCCAATTCGCTCAATTCCACCCATCGCTCCATTTTTTGTTCTAATTGCAATTCGACTTGCTCTTTTTCTTGTGCTAACACTTGTAACTTTTCATAATCTGTTGTACATGTTTCCATTTCTTGCTCTAAATTTGCAACAGTTTGTTCTAATTGTGAGATTTCGTCTGCAATGGTGTCATACTCTCTTTGGTCTTTATAGGACATTTTGACTGGTTTATTGTCTGTGCGTAGCTTTGGGGCTTGCGTTTTCTTTGGCGTAGTTTGATTCATATTCTGCTGTGGAAAATCGCGCTGATAAGCTTTTCGGTAATCTGTATAACCGCCTTCATACTGGCGTATCTCTCCATTTCCCACAAACGCAAAAATGCGACCTACTGTTTTATCCAAAAAGTAACGGTCATGAGAAACAACAACCACAGCACCAGAAAATTGTTGCAAATAATCTTCTAAAATCATCAATGTTTCAATATCTAAATCGTTGGTAGGTTCGTCCAAAAACAATATATTGGGTGCACCCATCAATACCTTTGCTAAATATAATCTACGTTTTTCCCCACCAGAAAGCATAGAAATCGGACCTCTTTGCATAGAAATGGGAAACAAAAATTTTTCCAAGAGTTGTGAGGCAGACAATTTTCCCTCTGCTGTTGTCACATATTCCGCTACATCACGAATATAATCCAACACACGTTGGTTTTCGTCCATTTCTGTATTCTCCTGTGCAAAAATACCTATTTTTACTGTTTCGCCATGTGTAACTGTTCCACTGTCGGGCTGACATTGTCCTGTCATCATACGTAGCAATGTTGTTTTGCCACAGCCATTTTCTCCTACAATCCCAATACGGTCATCACGCAGCAAGATATAACTGAAATCTCGAATATATGTCTTACCTGCATATGCTTTTGCAATATGTTCTATCACAATGGTTTTTTTCCCTAAACGGCTATTGACAGAGGACAGAGATACATTTTGTTTTTCTTCTGGCGCACGTTGTGCAGCTATTTCCTCAAAACGTTGTAATCTTGCTTTTTGCTTGGTAGAACGCGCCTGCGCCCCTCGCCGTACCCATTCCAATTCATTGCGTAAAAAATTTTGCCGTTTCCGTTCTGCCGCTGCCAACAGTTCCTCGCGTTCTGCTTTCATTTCAAGATATTTTGTAAAATTGGCTTGATAAGAATAAATTTTCCCTTTTTCTAACTCCAACATACGATTTGCTACACGGTCTAAAAAATAGCGGTCATGTGTGACCATAAGCAGGGCTTTTGCGTATTTCTCCAAATGTTTTTCCAACCATTCCACTGTATCATTATCAATATGGTTTGTTGGTTCGTCCAAAATCAATAAATCCACAGGCGCAATCAATGCCGCTGCCAATGCCACTCGTTTGCGTTGTCCACCGGATAATGTTTGTACTTCTTGTGAAAAATCTGTAATACCCAGACGAGTCAAAATCGCTTTTGCCTCACTCTCTAATGCCCATGCTTGTGCCTTGTCCATTTTCTCACTCAATACTGCCGCTTGTGCAATCAAGTCTGCATCTTCTGGATTTTTTTCCAAAGCCTGCATCACACCTTCATAGGCATGCACCAAAACCATTTGTGGATAGTCTCCCGCAAAAATATGTTCTAATACAGTGGTATGGTCTTGAAATTGTGGTGTCTGCGGCAAATATCCAATTCGTATCCCATTCATGGTCACAATTTCTCCACTGTCTGCATGTCCAACTCCTGCTACGATTTTCAATAATGTAGATTTTCCGGTACCATTGACACCAACTACACCAATTTTGTCCCCTTCATGTATACTAAAAGATATATCATCAAAAATAACGCGAGTCCCATAGCTTTTTCGGATTTGTTCTGCTGTGAGTAATACCATTGATTTCCCTCATTTCTCATTTCTCATTTCTCATTTACATCACTTGCATATTTTTTATAGTTATATTTACAACAATCAAAAGAGAGTCGGAACCTCCTCAAATATACAGGAAATTCCGACTCCATATTCGTTTCATAAGAAGTTTTGTAAATCTTATGTATTCTACATAGAAATTAAAATTTCTTTCTTGTCAAGAAATCTGGGATTTTGATTTCCGCTTCAAAGTCATCTACTTCTACAAATCTTCTTGCTGGACGTGCTTCTGTTTCTTCTGCCGGAGCAGTTTGTGCTTCCTCTTGCTGCTGTGCTTCTGCCGCCGCTTCTTGTGCTGCTTTTTCCTGCATTGCTGCCTGTGCTGCGCGTCTAGCACTCATAGGAGGAGCCGCCTGTGCGTCAGGGTCTTCCAAGCCAGTTGCAATGACAGTCACCATCACTTCATCTTGGAAATCTTCATTGATACTGGTACCAAAAATAATTTCTGCATCTGGATCTAAAGATTCACGAATCAAGTCAGCTGCTTCTTCTGTTTCCATTAATCCCAGGTTTTCGTCCCCACAGAAATTGATTAAGACATAACGTGCGCCTTCGATAGTCGTTTCCAGCAAAGGGCTTTGGATTGCCATTTTTGCAGCAACTTCCGCTTTATTCTCGCCGCTTGCATGTCCAATCCCCATATGTGCGATGCCTTTATCTTGCATTACCGTACGCACGTCTGCGAAGTCCAGATTGATCACACCAGGTTTTGAAATCAAGTCGGAAATCCCTTGCACACCTTGTCTCAAGATTTCGTCCGCTTTTTTGAACGCTTCTGTCAATGTTGTTTTTTTATCAATAATACCGAGCAATCTTTGGTTTGGAATGATGACCAATGTATCCACATTTTTCTTTAATTCTATAATGCCCTTTTCTGCATTGCTCATGCGTTTTTTGCCTTCAAAATTAAAGGGCTTTGTCACAACACCAACGGTCAAAATGCCCAATTCCTTAGAAATAGCTGCAATTTTCGGTGCGGCACCAGTACCTGTACCACCGCCCATACCAGCGGTAATAAATACCATATCTGCGCCACGCAAAGCCTGTGCAATTTCGTCCTGTGTTTCATCTACTGATTTTTCACCGATTTCAGGATTGCCGCCTGCGCCTAAACCTTTTGTTAATTTTTCACCAATTTGTATTTTTGTGGCAGATTTTGTTTTTGCCAAAGCCTGTCCGTCTGTATTGATGGAAATAAATTCCACACCTGCTAAACCGTCATCAATCATGCGGTCTACAGCATTATTGCCGCCGCCGCCAACACCAATGACTTTTATTTGCGCCATATTGCTCATTGGGATATCAAATTCGAGCAAAAAAATCCCCTCCTAGCTTCATACCATATTACATTTATTATACATGAAAAAAACAGGAATTGCCATACGAAAACAGAAATTATTCCCAAGTTTTTTTAAAAATTTATGCCTCTATTTTTCCTATTTTTCTATCATATCTGTTTTTTCGTGTTTATTCAACACAAATCTTCTGATTTGGCTCAAATTGTTAAAAATCCGCCAACCAAAAACAACAATTGCCGCTATGGATAAATCAATATACAGATGTTTGCCTAAAAACACCATGCCCACTGCAATCAGGCTATTGAGAAAAAAACCGCTTGCAAATACTTGAATTTGAAAATTCTTTTCACATGCTGCGCGCATACCGCCTAACATAGTATCGACACACGATAATATACCAATCGCAACATAAGTTGTCATGCCATACGGCAATATGATACCACTTGCAATGCCCAAAATAATCCCAAAGATTAATCCAACCACAGGAATCATGATTGTTCCTCCGTTTCTATCTGCGTATTTTGTTGCCAAAGTGCTGTTTGTGTATAAGCTGGTATTGTAATTTCTTTTTCTTCTTTCATATCGATTACAATGCCCCATGGCGCCAAATTATCTACTACACCGCCAGGAAATTTCATAGCACCTAATAATACGCTGCTATCTCCAATGGCTTTGATTTCAAATGGTGCTGCAACCCTTACGCCATTGACTGTAATCACAGAACCTGCGCATGTAATCCCGGTCACAGAAACGACACGTTGCTCATTGATGGAAACTGCCTCTGCACCTGCAACCCATAATTCATTTACCACTTGCAAGATATCTTCGGCATGAATCAAATATGCATTTTTATCGCCGCCCATGTCCAAGCTGCTATCTTGCATTGTGATGACCAATCCTTCGCCCGTACGTTGTGTCAAGCCTGCAAAACTGCGCAAATTTGCATTTTCTTTTTGCAAATTTTCTATTGCTGCTGAAGTGACTTCCCCACTCTCATAAGATTCTAATAGTTCTTGCTGCTTGTCCAACTGACTTTGTAATGCTGCATTTTCTTCCTGCACTTGCTTCAAAGAGGCTGACAATTCCGTCAAACGTGTACTATCTGTTTTTTGTGCTTGTGCTTTGACTGTATTATATTGTATCCCTATGATAATGCCCAAAAGCGCACACATCACAGTCAAAGACGCTGTAATTTGCTTTTTCTTCATTTGTTTTCCGCCCTTTTTATGTCAAATATTCAAATCTCATATCAGATAAATCATGTAAATCCAATGTACCACGATCATTTTCTGGTATTGTTTGTACAATTTGTGCCATGTTACGAATCTTTTGATCCATATTTTCCATATTGCCTAACTGTACCTGTATTTGATTGACGCTTGCTGTAATTTCATTTAAATCAGATACATCTATGGTAACAGCAAAATCTGACAAATCATATTTTTCTATCATCTGAGAAATTTGCAAAATCGTATTCAATGCCTTTGGTTCCTCTACTTCCAAAATTTCCCCTTTATGAAAGCCGGAAAATACCAGACCTTCAATCAAAGGCAATCCATTGACATAACTGCTTTGCACGTCCAATACTCTGCCTTCTTCGTCTATGTAGAGGTAAGAGCCCATATATGGGATATATGCCCTTACCTTGCGTTCTTGCAATGAAATAACAATGGTGTCTGGCAATTCCAATATCAATCTTGCATCGCGAATATATGGGTCTTGGCGTAAAGTATCTTCTGCTTTACGACGATTGAATAATATCGCATTATCCCCTGCTTGTAAACCAATTTTATCACATAATTCCGTTGTGGTATATTTTGATGCGTTTTCTGCACGAATATTGTGTATTGCGAAATAAGGAGAAAACAAAAAAGCCGCGCCTGCCAACACAATCAAAACAACTGCAATCACATATTTTTGTGTTGCTGGCTTTTTGGGTTTTGGGTGATAATAGTCTATTTCTTGTGATAAATCAAAATTGGGTATCTTTTTTTTACTTTCTGATCTAGGTCGTTTCATGCCATCATTCCTTTTGTTCTATCAAACGCACATGTCCCCCCAAAAATGTCAGTGCGTCTTCTATTTTTTCATATCCACGCGCGATATATTGACTGCCATAGATTCGACTTTCGCCTTCTGCGGCAATGGCTGCCAATAGCAATGCTGCGCCTGCACGCAAATCTGTTGCATGCACCACAGCTCCATGCAGTCGTTCTACGCCAAAAACTGCCGCACTTCGCCCATGTATTTGTATATTCGCGCCCATATGACACAATTGTGCCGCATGGTGGAAGCGGTTTTCAAAAACCGTTTCACTCATCATACAAGTTCCTTTTGCCAATGTCAATAGACTCATCATTAATGGCTGCATATCGGTAGGAAATGCAGGATATGGTCCTGTTTCCAGTGAAAAATCAGAAAGTAGTCTAGTCGGCGCTTGCAGATAAACCGCCTCTTCTTCACAACGTAGTCCACAGCCCACCTGTTCCAAGACTTCCAATGTGCGCTCCATATATTGACGTTCCGCACCTTTCAGGTACAATTTTCCCCCTGTCATTGCAGCAGCACATAAAAAAGTTCCCGCTTCAATCCGGTCAAAAGGTATGGTCATATATGCGCCATGCAATTTTCTGACACCCTCTATCATAATGGTGGGAGTACCTTCTCCATAAATTTCTGCACCACATGCGCGTAAAAAACGTACCAAGGCAATGATTTCCGGTTCTCTTGCTGCATTGTGAATCACAGTCGTACCTTCTGCTTTGACCGAAAGCAATAATATATTCTCTGTGGCACCCACGCTGGGATATTCCAAATAAATATGGTATCCTAAAAGCAATGGAGCTTCACAATGCAGAATCCCATCTGTTTCGCGAATCTGTACACCCATTTTTTCAAATGCACGCAAATGCATATCAATCGGTCTGCGACCAATCTCACACCCTCCAGGGTGTCCTAGTGTTGCCTGTTTGCATCTGCCCAATAATGCCCCTAGATATAATATAGAAGAACGCATTTTACATACCATATCTTCTTGTATCTGGGTATGTTCCAATGTACGGCTATCAATCACAATACTCTGTCCTTCTTGTACGACTTGACAGCCTAACGCGGTTAAAATTTCTAATGAAGTTTGTACATCTGCAATCTGCGGACAATTTTCCAACACCACTTCATCTTGTGCCAAAATAGTGGCTGCTAAAATGGGCAATACTGCATTTTTGCTGCCATGTACCGTAAATTCTCCTGCAATCCTGCCGCCGCCTTCTACCAAATAATATCCCATACAAATTCCTCCCACACCTTCCTGTATGCACATAGTATGGAAGGACAAATTCTTTGTTGCTTTTCCATATTTACACAAAATATCATATTCGGTAATATAACAAGAAAATGGTATTTTGATTCACATAAAGGAGGACTCTACATGCAACATCATATTTTAGATATCAAAGGATTGAAAGTAGGACATGCACAAAATGAAAACGCAAAAACTGGCGTTACTGTTGTATTGGCAGAAAAAGGCGTGATTTGTGGCGTAGATGTGCGTGGTGCAGCACCTGGTACAAGAGAAACAGACCTACTAGACCCCCGTAATGCCGTAGAGCGTGTACATGGCATTGTGTTATCTGGTGGTTCTGCGTATGGATTAGATGCTGCCAGCGGCGTGATGCAGTATTTGGAGCAAAAGGGGATAGGCTTTGATGTCGGCTGTGCCAAAGTTCCCATTGTACCTGCTGCGGTATTATTCGATTTGAGTAATGGCGATCCTTTTGTACGCCCTGACCAGAAAATGGG
Source organism: uncultured Lachnospiraceae bacterium (assembly GCA_944384295.1). GTDB lineage: Bacteria > Bacillota > Clostridia > Lachnospirales > Anaerotignaceae > Anaerotignum. Next base: position 49,299 of record CALWSU010000002.1, read on the forward strand.
GTTAGAAGCCTGTAAAAATGCCAGTGACACAGTATGTAAAGAAGGAAATGTAGGCGCAGGCTGTGGCGCAACCGTAGGCAAACTGAACGGTATGGAATTTTGTACAAACAGCGGGATTGGTTCTTGGGCAGAATGTACAGAAAATGGCATCTGTGTAGCGGCATTGATTGCAGTCAATGCTTTTGGTGATGTTTGGGAAAACGGAAAAATCATTGCAGGCACCAAAGACGCCTCTGGCAATTTTATAGATACAGAAAAAGGGGTCATAGATTCCGCTTCTGCGCTTCATTTTGCCGGACGCAATACCACAATTGGCATTATTGCCACAAATGTAAAACTGACAAAAGCACAAGCATCTAAAGTTGCTGGTATGGCACATGATGGCTTAGCACGTTGTATTCGCCCCATTCATACCACATTAGATGGAGATACGCTATTTTGTATTTCTACAGAAGAAATAGAACTTCCCACAGCCCCTGTTGATGTTGTTGGTATCCTTGCCGCACGTGTCACAGAACAAGCCGTATTGCGTGCTGTAAAAACCGCCAATGCATAAAAACACATAAAAATCAGGCTGTTTCTATTCATACGATTCAAACAGAAACAGCCTTACTTTTCTTTCTTATTCCTGATTTTCTATTTTAACCAATGTCCTTCCAATAAATCTTTTGCTTCTTGCGTCAACGGGAAAATATCATTTCTATCAATGTATTCCAAAGAAAACTTACGATTCAATGCCGCAAAATGCTTCAAACCAAACGCAATGCGATTCAAATAAGAATATACACCAATTGCGCCTGTAGAGAAATCATTGGCTTTTTCTCCATAAATATTACGCAATTCCCGTAAATCTGGGAATAATTCTTCTTTCGTATTGCCAAAACATTGCAGGTGTAGTGGTAATTTATCTTCAGCCAATAATGCACCAATCCGTTTTGCACTCATTGCCGCTGCCATAGAGGCACGACAAATACCAATCGCTTTCACATAAGGCGCACCCAGTGCCAATGCTTTATACACTTGGTCTTCCATGGAAAAACCGCCTGTAATCGCAATATGTGGCAATGCCACGCCCTCTTGTTTTAGGCGTTTCATGATTTCTACTAAATCGCTTTCCATACAAACCGTAGGTTTGCACCATTCGTTCATCATTTTACATGGGCTATAACCAGAGCCGCCTCCTGCACCGTCAAAAGTCACCATATCCACTTGTGCCATAGATGCAATACGCAATACACGCTCTAAATCCGCTGCATCATAACCAGCCATCTTAAAATAGACATTTTTCAGTCCCATTTCTCGCAATTGTGCAATTCGTTTACACAAATATACTTCATCCCACATGGGCAATCTACCATAGGAACGGAAATTCTCGCCAAAGCCTGCTTGATATTGTTTTTGTACTTCTGGGTCAGACGGGTCTGGAATCACCAATAAACCGTTTTGCTGTGCTTGTAATGCTGCTTCTAAATTTGGCAAACGATTGACTGGTTGTGTGCCTTTTGCTGACTGTCCAAATTTGAACTCAATCGCTTCACAGCCGCAAGACTGTATTGCATATTCTGGTACACCAATCAAATCATCATCTACATTGACTTGCAATATGATTTGTCCATATCCTCTTTGATATTGACGAAATGCGTCTAAAAATTCATTTAATTTCGGACAATATACCACTTTTCCATTTTCTACGCGCAATGTCGGATCTTTTGTCACAGCACCCTCACCAATGACGGTCAATACGCCTGCCATTGCAGCACCTGCAAAATAGTCCTGCCAATTCAATTTGATTAATGCCGGCAATATGATCGGTAATTTTAATTTGACAGGATGTAATGTACCAATCTGTGTTTCCAGATTCACATGATAAATGGTTGCTTTGTCTGAATCTGCTTCTGCCCCCATCGCACCAAATACACGACCGTTGATATTAAAATGGGAATAATCTATCGGATATTGTTTTTCTGATGCAACTTGATTTTCGCCTGTTGTGGTAGGATATACTGCATCGGCACCACGCAAAGCGGAAATGCCAATTTCACAAGTACCAACACAATCCGCCGTACACATAGAACACATGCCAGAACAACTGCTTACATGCGCAGCATCTCGTAAATGTGTACGATTAAATGCAGAACCTAACAATGGACTATAAGACATGACAAAACCTCCTTTTGCATACATAAAAAAATTGGTACCATTTTTTATACATATATGTATTATATCCCTACCAAAAAGCATTTGTCAATTTGAACAATTCCTATCAAATAAATATCATTTTATTCGGCATACTGCATATTTTCAGTATAAAAAAATCAGGAACAAACAGTTCCTGATTTCCTATTTTGAAAAAATATTATGCTTTTACTGCCAAAGCTTCTGCTGGCACTTCAATTGGTGTAATATTATTGAAGTCTTTGCATGTCATACGAATCACAGTCTGATTGATTTTCATATCATTTTCTTCGCCTGCTGCCATATTGTTCATAATGCTTTCCATCATGCTAGTCATATCCAATTCATAACCCATCACATAACCTTCTTCACTAATCCACAGTTTGACAGGCAAACCTTCCACATTGTCGATTAATGTCACCAAATCATCAGCAGATAAGCCCATACCAGCTGACATTTCTTCTACGCCTGAAGATTTCAAAGCCTCTGCCATGCTTTCTCCAGTCAGTTCACCAGCAATGACAGTTGTATCTACATCATTGATTTTTTCTGTACCAGTTGCACTGAAAGAAGTCAGGTTATTCAGATACAGTTCCATATTTTGTGTTGCATCATATTGTCCTGCTGCACTTAAATCCATAGATTGATAATACCATTCTCCCATTAAATCCGCATAAGTATCCACTGCATCTCCTTCTTGTACCACATAAGAAGTATATGTCTGCGCAGGAGAATCATTAATAGATATTGCAATATCTGCTTTTGCTATAATAGGTTCTACTTGCATTTGCATATCTGATGTAATATTCATTTTATATGTGGATTCACTATCAGCAATTTCTAAATCCATTTGCATATTGGCAGACATACTATTGACTTCTGCCATTGTTGTTTCTGCTTTTTGCAATAAAGCTTCTACATCAGTATCCATTGCTGTGTTGCTAGTACCGCTACTACTACATCCTGCCATTGGTAAAACACATACTGCCGCTACTGCCAATGCTGCAATTCTCTTTCTAAATTTCATACCATACTCCTCCTAAAATCATATACTTTTGTTTCCTCTTTTATCCTAACATAAAAACGAAACTTTACAATACATACTCGTAAAATGTAAGACTCTCTTTCGTTTTTCTTTCATTTTTATTCTTTTTCTTTCTTTTTTTGTAATGCTTGTCCACCTGTACAATAAGGAAATAGGAAACATTCCTGACATTTTGGTCTGCGTGCAATACAAATTTTTCTACCATGTGCAATCATTTGCGTATTGACATCTATCCATCTTTCTTTTGGCACAATTTTCATCAAATCAAATTCAATTTTCACAGGGTCTTGGTTTTTGGTCAGACCAAGCAAATTAGAAACTCGTTTGACATGGGTATCTACGACTATGCTTGGAATATGATACCAATTCCCACGCACAACATTTGCTGTTTTGCGTCCTACCCCTGCCAACCCTGTCAAATCATCTATATCCGAAGGTACTTCGCCGCCATATTCGGATAACAATTTTTGACAACATGCAATGATATTTTTTGCCTTATTATGATAAAAACCAGTAGAATGAATATCCTGTTCCAATTCTGCCAAATCCGCTTCCGCAAAGTCTTGTATAGAAGTATATTTTTGAAATAAATCCTTTGTCACCAAATTGACACGGTCATCTGTACACTGTGCAGAAAGTATCGTTGCAATCAGCAACTGCCACGGATTTTCGTGATTCAGATAACATTTGGTCGGTCCATAATGTTCCAATAACAAATCTAATATGATATTGACTTTTTCTTTTTTTGTCATGGTATCACACCTTTTCTATTTTCTATTTTCTATTTCTATCATTGTTTTAGATTCCAAAGAATATGCTTTGTAGTTGACAAAGCCGAATACCTATACTATCATGAAGCCAGAAAGGACGGCGAAAAAACATGTCTCAAAATATACTCAAAAACGCAGATTTAAAATCCACACGCAAACGTCGTTTGCTGTTATCTATATTACAAACCGAACATCGCGCTATGACAGCAGAAGAACTTTTGGAACATGCTTTGCCCATATTGCCCATGAACGTTTCCACTGTATATCGTACGCTGAATACATTGACAGAGAAAGGGATTTTGACAAAATCCCTACGAAAAGACGGACGTGCTTATTTTTCGCTTCAAACACATGACCACTATCATCGTTTGGTATGTAATGTTTGTGGATGTGTGATTGCGGTGGATTCCTGCCCTTTACAAGAGCTAGAAGAAGAATTGGAACGTCAAACCGGCTTTACCATCACAGGTCATACCTTGGAGTTTTCTGGTATTTGTCCTGCGTGCTTGAAAAAACAAACCAATTGAAAATTTTTCTTCCTTTTTAGAACAAAAGGCAGTGGAACATAAGGAACTTCTTCATAAAAAACAAAGAATGCCGAAATCCTTACAATATAAAGAATTTTGGCATTCTTATTTTTACTAATATAGATTAGGTATGTTTTCTTCTGAAGATAGCCGTCGCAGTTCCCCTTAAGAAATCAAGAAAAACTAAAATTATGTTTTCTTAAGCGGAACTTGCTGATCCGCCGCCTTTTTACTTTTTTATTTTTTCTATTTTATCAATTTGATATTTTTATTTATCACGTAATTGTGCGCCTAACTCTTTTGCCAAACCATCCAATATGTTTTGCATTGCTTCTGCTACGTCTGTATCTGCTAAAGTGCGTTCTGCGCTACGGAAAGAAATGGAATATGCAACAGATTTATAACCTGCCTCAATTTGTTCCCCTTGATATACATCAAACAATTTTACAGATTCCAGATATTCACCGCCATTTTTGCGAATTTCGTCTGCAATTTGTTTTACTGTTACATCTTCTTTTACTAACATTGCAATATCTCTTGCAATTGCAGGGAATTTTGGCAAAGGCTGATATACATTTACCATGTTGGAAGCTGCAATCAAATCATCTATTTGCAATACTGCCAGATAGACCTTGGTTCCAATATCATAATTTTTTGCAACCACAGGATGCAATTCACCCAAATAACCAACCTGCTTACCATCTATGCTGACAGCAGCGGTACGACCGGGGTGCATCCAAGGCAATGTTGTTTCTGTGCTATATTCTGCTTTTTCTCCAATGCCCAAAGCATTCATCAAATGTTCTACAATCCCTTTCAAATCATAGAAATCCATTTTACCATACATACCAATTGTCAAAGTTGGAATTTCATCAGGCAATTCTGTCATAGGCAAGGACTTTGGAATATAAACACGCGCTGCTTCAAATAAACCTGCACTTTCATTTCTTCTATTATAGTTAGTGGAAAGTGAATTCAAAATACCATTGAAAGATACGGTACGCATCACACTAAAGTCTTCGCCCAAAGGATTGGAAATTGTCACTGTCTGACGCAGTTTGCTGTCTGCTGGAATCAACAGTTTATCGAATACTTTCGGGCTTTCAAAACTATATGTCATTGCTTCGCATAAGCCTTCTGCCACCATAGTATCTTTGATCAATGTTGTGATATTTTGCGCATAGGTCTTTTTACCCACAGTTGGGGTACCTGCTGCCAATGTTGGCTCGATTTTATCATAACCATAGAAACGCGCAATTTCTTCTGCAAGGTCTGCCTGTGCTTCTAAGTCTGGACGGAATGTAGGCACTGTGACTTTATGGTTGACAGCATCTACTTTTAATTCAATGCGTTCAAAAATTTCCTGCATTTGTTTTTCAGAAATTTCAGTACCTAAGAAGCGATTGATCCAATCAGGGTCATAAGACAATTCCCATTCTGTTTTAGGATTAGGATAACAATCCACCACGCCAGGAACTACTTCTCCACAACCCAACAATTCTACCAACTGTGCCGCACGATTGACAGCATCTAATGCTAAATTGGGGTCAAGTCCTTTTTCAAATTTACTAGAAGCATCTGTACGCAAGCCAACTTTTTTTGCTGTAATACGTACATTAGAACCTTCAAAGTTTGCAGATTCAAATAATACTGCTTCAGCGCCTTCGCTAATCATGGAATTTTCGCCGCCCATAACACCAGCAATTGCAACTGCTTTTTCAGGGTCAGAAATCACCAGCATAGAAGGGTCTAACTGACGTTCCACACCATCTAAAGTAGTGATTTTTTCTCCTTCTTTTGCGTTTCTTACAATAATTTTTCTATCTTTGATGGTATCTACATCAAATGCATGCATGGGCTGTCCCATTTCCAACATCACATAGTTTGTAATATCTACAATATTGTTGATGGGACGTACCCCTGCTGCACGTAATCTTTTACGCATCCAACGAGGTGATGATTCAATTTTTACATTTTTGATTGCTCTGGCTACATAGCGTGGGCAAAGTTCTGCATTTTGGATTTCTACAGAAATCAAATCTGCTGTATTTCCTTGTGCTTCTTCTTTTACAGCAATCACAGGAGGCTGAAAATCAATACCATATGTTGCTGCCGCTTCTCTGGCAATCCCTAAAATGCTAAAGCAATCTGGACGGTTTGATGTAATTTCAAATTCTACTACATCATCTTGTAAATCTAAAACTTCTGTAACTGGTTTTCCCAATTCTACTGCTTCTGGGAAAATGTAAATTCCGTATTCTGGTGCTTCTGGGAAGTCGTGACGGTCAAAGCCCAGTTCTTCTATGGAACAAAGCATACCTTCAGATTCTACGCCGCGCAAAGAGCCTGTATAAATTTCTTTGCCACCAGCAATCACAGAATGGTCTAATGCGACCGGTACATAATCGCCCACTTTCACATTCGGCGCACCTGTTACAATCGTTAAATCTTTTCCACTGCCAATATCAATGGTACAAATTACTAATTTATCTGCATCAGGGTGTTTTTCAATGGCTTTGATGTATCCGGTTACAATATTTTTCAATTCACCGCCCATCGTTTCTACGCCTTCTACTTTAGAACCAGATAATGTAATATCTTCTACAAATTCTTTTATGGAAGCTGTAACAGCCGCATATTCTTTTAACCATGACATAGGTACATTCATGATTGCAATTCTCCTTTCACTTACAAAAATTTATCATTCTTAGAACTGTTTCAAGAATTTCATGTCGTTTTCAAACAACAAACGCAGGTCTGTAATACCATAACGCTGCATAGCGACACGTTCCAGACCCATACCAAATGCAAAACCACTGTATTCTTCTGGATCAATTCCACTCATTTTCAATACTTTCGGGTGTACCATACCACAACCTAACAATTCGATATAGCCTTCCCCTTTACATACACGACAGCCTTTCCCACCACATGCAAAACAGGTAACGTCCATTTCTGCACTGGGTTCTGTGAATGGGAAATGATGTGGGCGGAAACGTACTTTTGTGTCTTCACCAAACAATTCTTTTGCAAAAACACCTAACGCACCTTTCAAGTCACCCATTGTAATATTTTTATCTACTACCAAGCCTTCCAATTGGTGGAATACAGGAGAATGTGTCGCATCTACTTCGTCGGAACGATACACCGCACCAGGACACACCATACGGATTGGTAATTTGCCTTTTTCCATAGAACGTACCTGCACAGGAGAAGTCTGTGTGCGCAACAGAATATCGCCGCCAATATAGAAAGTATCCTGTTCATCTCTTGCAGGGTGATTTTTGGGAATGTTCAAAGCTTCAAAGTTATAATAATCTTTTTCTACTTCTGGACCTTCTGCAACTTCATATCCCATGCCCATAAAGATATTACAAATTTCATCAATAACAATACTCATAGGGTGTTTATGCCCTTCTGCTCTTACTCTGCCAGGCATTGTTACGTCAATTTTTTCTTTTTCCAAACGATGTGCCATTTCTGCTGCTGCCAAACGCGTTTTGGCTTGTTCGAGCATTTTTTCCAAATCCTGACGCACATCATTTGCCATTTGTCCAATAATGGGGCGTTCTTCTGCGGATAATTTCCCCATTTCTTTTAAGATTGCAGTCAATTCACCTTTTTTACCTAAATATTTTACTTTCAAATCATCAATATCTTTGATTTCCTTTGCTTCCTGAAAAGCTGCCATCGCTTTATCATGAATGGCTTTTAATTTTTCTTTCATTGCAATTTTCTCTCCTTTTTCTATCTTTGTACAAAAAAATAGCCCTCTCCCCAAATAGGGACGAAGACTTCCGTGGTACCACCCAAATTCCCGCATCATTTCCATGCAGGCACTTTACAATACATAACGTGTATCAAACGGATTTCCCTACTTTGGTTCAGGAAACCAGCTCCTGTGGGAACTTCGACAAAGACACACAACCAAAAACGCTTACAGCCGATGACGTTCTCTCTCTGTGGCGGGATCTCTGTTTACTTTTCACATTCACAGCCATTGCTTTATAATACGTTCATTTTACCATATCTAAAGGGAAAGTCAAGAAAAATTTCTATGCAAGTATGTATGCAAAAAATGTATGGTTATTTTTATTTTTTTAGGACTTCTTACAAAATGATGCTTTTCCCTTTGTTTTTCTTGCATTTTCAGCATAATACTGGTATATTGGTATTCTACGGTTTTTTTTAGGTATGCTTATCATTGGGACATAATTTTTGCGAAGCATACGATTCGAGCCGAATGAAAATATTGGTTTCTTATGCGTTTTTTTCTTCGGCTTTTTTGAATGATATAAAAATAATAGAAAGGAAAACACATATGGAACATTTCAAATTTGAAGATATGAATATATCACCTGAAATCTGTCAGGCAGTTTTAGATATGGGATTTGAGGAAGCAACACCCATACAATCACAAGCCATTCCCTTGATTCAGCAAGGACGAGATATCATTGGACAATCTCAAACTGGAACTGGAAAAACAGCTGCATTTGGGATTCCTTGTTTGGAACGAATTCAGGCAGACGACCGTCGTTTACAAGCATTGATTCTTTGTCCAACAAGAGAATTGGCAATCCAAGTCAGCGAAGAATTTCGCAAGTTATTAAAATACAAAGAAAATATTCGTGTAGTACCGATTTATGGCGGACAACCCATTGACCGTCAAATTTTAGCGCTCAAAAAAGGCGCACAAGTTGTCATTGGTACACCAGGGCGTGTGATGGACCATATGCGTCGCCGTACACTGAAAATGGAAACCGTGCAAATGATGATATTAGATGAAGCCGATGAAATGTTAGATATGGGATTTCGCGAGGATATCGAAACCATATTAGTAAAAATTCCAGAAGACCATCAAACATTGCTTTTCTCTGCTACACTTTCTCCTGAAATTTTAGATATTACGAAACGTTTTCAAAAAGACCCTGCTTATGTCAAGATTGTACGCAAAGAACTGACTGTGCCAAGCATTGAACAATATTATTTTGATGTGCGAGAAAAAACAAAACTAGAAGCCTTGACACGTATTATAGATGTATATATGCCAAATCTGGCAATGGTATTTTGCAATACCAAAAAACGTGTCGATGATTTGGTAGAGTCGCTACAAGGACGTGGCTATTTTGCGGAAGGGCTGCATGGTGACTTAAAGCAGGCACAGCGCGACAAAGTTATGCAGAAATTTCGGAATGGAACCATTGAAATTTTAGTTGCAACTGATGTTGCAGCACGTGGCATTGATGTAGATGATATTGATATTGTATTCAATTACGATGTACCACAAGACGAAGAATATTATGTCCATCGCATTGGCAGAACTGGCAGAGCTGGCAGAAGCGGAAAAGCCTTTACTTTCTGTGTGGGCAAAGAAATTTATAAACTACGTGACATCATGCGCTACACAAAAACCAAAATTGTACAGCAAAAATTACCCACATTAAGCGATGTGGAAGAAATGAAAACAAACATTTTTTTGGAAAAAATCAAAGACAGCATACAGTCGGGCGGTTTAACAAAATATGTAAATCTGGTCGAGCGTTTGATGGACGAAGATTTTGCTGCAATAGACATTGCGGCTGCACTCTTAAAACATAATCTTGCTGATGTACGTACCGATGATTTAGATGTATTAGAAGACATCAATTGTGACGAAACCAATCTATATGGTGGTGACAGCGAAAAAATGGTACGTATTTTCCTGAATGCTGGTAAAAAGCAGAAAATTCGTGCCAAAGATATTGTAGGGGCAATTGCAAATGAAGCAGGTGTACCCGGAAAGGCTTTAGGTGCCATTGATTTATTCGATGATTATACATTTGTTGATGTACCACGAGAATATTTAAGAGATGTGATTCATGGCATGAAACATGCCAAAATCAAAAACAAAAAAGTACATGTTGAAGTAGCAAAAAAAGATAAGCAAAAGAAAAAACGGTAATCCTCAAAAAATAACATAAAAACACGTCTTATTGGATAAAATTCCTCAAAGACGTGTTTTTCTATATCATTTTACCATACAAATACAATATGATTACTTTTCATGATATTGATTTTATTCTGGCAAATTCTTTCTCAAATTTTATTACTTTTGTGATAAACCTAGTTTTTCTAATCTTTTTGGATCTAGCAAAAATTTCATCATTGCCAAATCTCCAGCTTCTTTTGCTGCTTTTGCAACAAAAACCGTTGTTTCCAAATCATTCAGCGGATATAATTTTTCCAAAAAACCATAAACTGCTTCTGTCTTTTCCCCTGCATATGCAAAAATACCTAATAATACTGCCAATATATCAGCTTGACGATTATCTGTGCGCAAAAGTTGTACTGCATACTCAACTGCTTTGGCATATTGCTTTGTTACTGTATAACCATTCAATAAATTGCGATATAATGTATTCAAATTGCCAGTACAATAATATGCACCTAAGTTATCTTCTTTTTGCATTTCAACCAATGCAGCTTCTAAATGCACAATACCTTCTTGATGTCGCTTTTTTTGAAAACAATAAATGCCCATCCAATATTCCAAATCCGCTCTTTCTTTGGGGACATCTTTTAATTTATCATATAATTTTTCTATATTATCTATCTCTTTTTCTTCTTTGAGATAATATCTCATCAAATTAACCGCAGCAGAAATGTAATTGGATAATTCCATTTCTCCTTCTTCCATATAAACCGCTTTTTGCCACGCCTGCTGTGCCTTTTCCCAATCCCCATTGGCTGCATACGCATCACCTAGATAACCCCACACTGTTCTATTATTTGGTGTTTCATCTAGTTCTTTTAATAGAAATTGAATATTGCGCTCGCCTTTTTTCGTTTGCGCATATACTTCTTTTGCATAACCAGTATGGTAGATTGGTAATTCCATACCACCCTGATAAATTTTTAATTCATGTTGCTCTGAAAAAGAATGGAGCTTTTCGTGAATACGATTGATATAGCGTAACCATGGGCGATTTAAAAACACTCTGTCTTGCACCGACGTACTGAATACCTCTCCATCATCATTCAACTGTAACCATGGAAGTCGTAAAATATTTAAATAATCTTTGCGACGATTATGTTCTTCCATTTCTTCTAAATAAGGTATCAAGTATTTTATATCTTCTGATTTAAAATATTCATCTGCATCTAAAAAAGCAATCCAATCCCCTGTCGCCTGTTCAATAGCAAAATTTTTCGCAGCGGAAAAATCATCTATCCAAGTAAAATGATAAACTTTAGCACCCATTTCTTCTGCAATTTCTACGGTCTTATCTGTAGAACCAGTATCTACCACAATCTGTTCAAATGCAATACCTTTTGCCCAAGACAATGCTTGTCGGATATTTTTTTCCTCATTTTTTACTATCATACATTGTGATAGTTTGATTTTACTCCGCATACGATAAACCTCCTAAAATTTCTCACTTTGAAAATAGGCAGGTGTATCACACCTGCCTATCGTTTACTGATTCAGTAAATAAATATTATGTTGCAAATCGTTTCTCCAGAAAAAACAATTTACGATACTTTTTATTGCAGCAACTGCAGTACGCCCTGAGGTACTGTATTTGCCTGTGCCAGCATAGCCTGAGCAGCCTGTACCAGAATGTTGTTCTTGGTGTAAGCCATCATTTCTTCTGCCATATCTGTATCACGAATACGGCTTTCTGCTGCTGTCATATTTTCAGTTGTTACACCCAAGTTGTTGATGGTATGTTCCAGTCTGTTCTGGATAGCACCCAGATTAGAACGGATTGTAGAAATATTACCAACAGCGGTAGAAATTTCTGTAATTGCATCAGTTGCACCGGTTCGGCTACCGATATCAATGTTTCCTACACCAATCTCATCTGCAGTTGCTTTATCCACCTTGATAGCAATTGTCTGTGCAGCAGTATCACCAATCTGCAACTGTGTATCCAAATCACCATTCAACAGTTTCTGACCATTGAAGTCTGTGTTCTTCGCAATTCTGTCAATTTCGGCTCTCAGTGCAACTACTTCCTCCTGCAGTTTTTCACGGTCATCATCTGTGTAGATACCATTTGCTGCCTGTGTAGCCAGTTCTTTCATACGATTCAGCATATCATGTACTTCTGTCAGAGCACCTTCAGCTGTTTGTACCAAAGAGATACCATCGTTTGCATTTTTCTGTGCTGTCTGCAAACCTACGATCTGACCACGCATTTTTTCGGAAATTGCCAAACCAGCTGCATCATCTGCTGCACGGTTGATTCTGTAACCAGAGGACAGTTTTTCCAAGTTTTTGGAAACTGCACTGTTGTTACCACCTAATTGTCTGTAAGAGTTCAGAGCTGCAATATTATGTTGAATTCTCATACTTCATTCCTCCATATCCTTATGATCATTATATTTTTAGCAATGGGGAAGCTTCCATGTTTCCCCGAAATATATTCAGCCACAGGGAGGCGCCTTTCCCCATGACAAAATATCTAATAAATTGATTTCTTGTATTTATTATCGACTGAAATGGAACAAACTTAAGTACATTTTTAAATTTTTTTCCATTTTTTTATTTCTGATATATTATCGGTCTTTTCTTTGCAAAACTTAAGTACAAAATTATAATTTTTATTGTTTTTTTTGCAGCCATTGCATTCTGTGCTTCATCTGCGGTGTAATATCCGCCGGTTCCAAACAAAATGACTGTTCTGCATAACATACTGCATAGATATATTCGCGTGCAACCGCCTCATCGCTGATATCAAATTTTTGCATAAAATAAGGCAATCGTCCTGCTTGTGCATCAATATAATTTTTTTCATATGACAATGTAAATTGCAATATTTCTCCAATGATTGTATTTTTTCCTGAAAATGCTTCTTTGATTTCTCTCAATGCAGGACCGCTTTCCACCAATTGATTTAACATATCTTTTGATTCATCATCAACCACTGAAAACATGCCTACCAAATATGCCAGATGTGCATACTCGCTATATCCACACAATTCCGCCATACGTTCTGCAAATACTGCGCGTATCAATGCTTGCTGCACCGCTTCCTCATTATGTCCATCTGAAAGATTATTGAGTAAGACAAGTAAAATCCATCTGCGCACTTCATCACTGCCCATAATCATCAAAGCATGCTGAACAGAATGTACACGATGTGTATGGAAATATTGTAATGTGTTTGCTTTGCACAATAATTTATAAGTTGCACCAATATCACGTTCTACAATCTTTCCCAATTCCGTATAATCCACACTTGGACTGGCAATCTGTTCCCACAAATGGATATATGTTACAATCGAAACATCATAAGCCTTTTTAAAATGCAATGAAGGGCGCGCAAAATAGTATCCTTGAAAAAAATCAAATCCCATATTTTTTGCTTGTACAAACTGCGCTTCTGTTTCTATTTTTTCTGCTAAAAGAGATTTATTATGTTTAAATTTTTTTACAATATCCATTCTCGTTTGATATGATGTCAATTTCCAATCCACTTTGATCATCTGTACCAAACGTATGACCTCATCTGGAATTTCTTCTCCCGTATAATCATCTAATGCCAATGTATAACCATATGTATGCAACATCTGTAGACGCTCAATCAATTCAGGCGTATATACGATATCTTCCAATAATTCAATTACAACAGATTCTGCTGGTAATAAAAATGGTGTTGTGCCTAAAAGCAAGGTATCTGTAAAATTCAAAAAAGCACGTTTCCCTTGTGTAACATAATCAAAACCAAAGTTTAACATCATATTATGTATGAGTTTTTTCGTCTTATCTGTACCATCCCATTCAGGATTATAACAATTTTCCGGGCTGCTGCGGTAAAGCATTTCATATGCGACCGTCTTTTTTTGACGATTGCAGATTGGCTGTCGTGCCAAATAAACATCCATACTGCAAACCCCCTTCCTCGCTTTTCATCCGTCTTTACTCTGGCTGTTTGGGTAGTACTCCTACAAAACGATCTAGTTCCAATGCCATCAATTCTGTCAATACTGCAGCTGGAATCACAATCATTTCTTTGCGTACAAATAAATTACGCTTTCTTTTATATAGGATATAATCTGATGTTTTTGTTTTCAGTTTGATTAAATCTCCTCTGCTGTAACTTTTCATACGTCCTGCGCAATTGACATGAAAAAAACCATCTTGCATTTCCATCGTAATATACCCACCAATCGCAAACGGCGGATGCTTCATTAAATATTCTAAATGCAGCAAACGAAATATATATTGTATTACAAAACAAATTGCCGATAAAATCAAAAACAATAAACCATGCGGCCAATTTAACCACAATGCCATAACGCTAATGGTCAATGCCAACCAGCCAATACCAAGCAAACCAAAAAATATCATGACACACAAATCTATTGTTTTTGCATAAGTCTTTAAATACTGCCGTATTTGTCCTTGATCCATCTCAAAAGTTATACGAAAACGATACATCTTGTTTTCCTCCACACACAAAATGCTGTTTATTTTCTTTTGTCTATTTTATTCTTTTTCTTCCGTTGCTGATGTGGGTTCTCCTACCGTAATTTCTCCCGGTTTTTGTGTAGTATTTTCTTCTGTTTTGGGTTGTTCTTGAGTTTGTGATTGTTTTGAACCGCTAATCAGTTGACTTTGTCTTGTCATATTATCATATATATAGATATTTTGTGTTGACAATGCAATATAATATTTCTCTACAAATTGATTCGTATTGACGCTATTTTTATCATATACTGTAATACCATAACAATCTTCCCCATTGATATTGGATTGTCCCACATCAAAAATCGTTTCATATTCAGAAATTGGTTTTGGTAAATCAGCATATTTTTCAATATTAGATTCAAAATATGCCAAAGCATCATTACGATTAAATTCGGTTACATCTTCTGCGTTTGGATCTTTTCCTTCTTCCTTACTTATTGTAATTGCATATTGATCCTGTTGTTGTGCAATCTCAACGGTAAATACCATACCATCTTCCACAGAAGCAATGCCATACTGTTCTACCGTTGTACCATCAGATGCTTCACTTTCTTCTGTATCCATTTTTGCAAAACCAGATTCTTCGGTTAAGTAAGTACGATATGTTTCCAAATCCGCTTCCGTTTGGTCATCCGCTTCATACAAATATTCTACTTTGGAAACACCATTTAAATCATATCTCACTACTTCTTTTATATTGCGTTCGCCCACAATACTAGTAATGGAAGAAACTGTATCCAATCCCACACGATACATGTTTACCACAATCTTTTCTTCCTTCGTAGCAGTAAAACGATAAGCAACAAATGCTGCTGCCAACGCAACAATGAATCCAATGAGGATTAAAAGAATTTTTTTACTAATTCTTCGCTTTTTCGGTATATCCTCTACCTCTATTTCCTCATCAATTGCATACAATTCTCTAGTATCTGCCTCATTCGCCATTTTTGCCTTCCCCCCGTTTCTAAAACCATATATTCTACATTATAATCCATACATTGTTAGAACGCAAATCCAAACACAAAATTTATGAATTTTTCATAACTTCCACACAAAAGCTGCCGGATCAATGATTCGACAGCTTGAAAACTTCCGAGCTATAGCAGAGTTAGTTTTATACATTCCAGCCAAACAGTGGTATGTAATTTTTCCACCAAATCTGCATTTTGGATATATTTTCTATGAAGAAAAGCCGAAGTTTCAAGGCTTTTTTCTTGATAGAACTTCGGCTTTCTATTTTTGTTTACTTTCCAAAGGCTATCATACAATGAACCCTTCACAAAAGTATGTCAACTTATTCGTTTCTATAAAGTATATGGTGTATACCATATGCTCCAATCTATTCATTGGATTTACTGAACGATACTTCCCAATGTGAATCTCTACGCCCTGCACCATCTGGTCCTGTTTCTTCATCTTTAAACGTCAATGTCATCAAACCAGCCGAATTACCATTCTTATCACATATTTCATATGGGAAGAATATCGAATCATTGTGATTAATTCCCTTAAATTGAATGGTAATACTTTTGATTGTGTTATTTTGCATGGTAGAGCTTTTAACTTCAATCTTATCTGTGGTAGCTGACATATTCTTTGTAAATACCTCTATTGTGAGAGGGAGCCATTTTTCGTTTTCCCCTGGTATATAAAATACTTCTTCATTAAATGTAAACAAAACTGTACCATAATATGGTGACTGAGATGCTGCCCAATTGGTAATGGAAGTATTTTCTGTCACGGTTGGTGGCATTACATCCGCTGGTGTAATCTTACGTTGGAAAGCAATGTTAGAATCTGCACCTACATTCGTTTCCCCATTATCTAAGGTTGCCTTCGCTACCGCTAAAAATGTATAGTAGATATTACGTTCCAAATTGTCTACAGTTACCGTCGCAGTATATTTTTTATCTTGCTCATTATATGTTGTACGTATACTACCATAATCCACTGGCTTCAAATCTTGATTCTCTGCACCATTTCGTATTACAGACGCTACATATATAGGATCTCCAATAAATTGATATTTATTTTGCGTAGGATCTGAAGAATCGATTTGGAACCATGAGTCACAGTTCAAGTCTGGAATCATAATCCAGTCAATGGTCGCTGCCTTATCTGATGTAATCTGCACCGTTGCAGAAGTCTCCGCTCTATTGATAACACGTACTTCAATGTTTGGTGGTGACATTGCCACTGTTTCAAAATCGATGATTGTAATATCAGAAGGCTCTGGTGGTGTACCTTTCAAACAACAGAATAATGTATATTTTGTTGTTGGTTGTAACCCTTCCATCAAAACGCCATATTCTGTATAACCACTTTCGATTTCATAAGTACCCCATACGCCGCCTTGTGGTTTGACAGCACCTGTCATCAATTGTAATGGTGTTAATTTGTCCTTATCTACAGTACCTTGTGGTGCAATCAAGTAGTACATCGTTGCTTTTTTGTTGGTCATAACACGTGGTTGAATCAACGTATCACCAATAAAGCTAGGCTCTTTTCCAGTCTCGTCCGTTTCCCCATAACGCTTTAAAATAGGGTAGTAAATATCTTTACCTGTTGGTGAATCTGATGCTTCTTTAAAGATTACAAATTGTGGAATAATGGTATCTGTAAAGGATGCAGACAATACAAATGGTTCTGGATTATTGACCTGTAAAGCACCTTCGGAAATCGCGGTTGACCAACCGTTTTTGGGATTACCAGCAAGCTGTGACAAAACCGTTTTAGATCCAATGACGCATTTTATGTCAATTTTAACTGTTTTATTCCAACTGCCACGATCCGCACTACCATCCACTTCTACAAATCGAATACCATATTCTTCTGGTTCTGTCATAGTATTAAATTTGACAAAAGCATAATCCTGCGCACCTTCTGCCGATCTTGTGACAATATAGTCCAATGACATTGCCTGATTTTCTAAAATCAATGGTGTATACTTGCTACCATCCGCTTGTGTACCACCAATCTGTTCAAAACTTCCTTGCGCATTTTTCTTATACAATTCAAATTTAACAGTCGTATCAGAGCCAAAAATCATATCAAATAAAATTGCATCTTCTGTTGCGTTCTTTTCTGGCTCAATTTGGAATGTCAAATCCATATTCTCAGGCGAGGTTGTTTTTTCTAATGTTACAGTAGGCGGAACAGTTGCGAAAGGCAATTCTGTTTCATCATTCATTTTGTTATTAGATGTATCCGCAATATTAGACAATACGAATTTATAACTTTGACCAGATTTCAAAAATTCACTCGCATGTACAAATGTAATATAACTGCGACCTTCTTCATCCATGCCAACTTTAACGTCATCTGCTGCGTCTAAATTCATATCAATCAATTCATTACCACTATCTTTGACCGCATACAATTTGATACATTCCTCAATGGCATCTAAATTGTCCGCGCTGAATTCTTCACCTGTATTGCGATTGATGACGATTTCATTAAATAAGATTGTAATTTGTGCATCTATATGCACTTTTCCATTCAATTCCTTATCATATGTTAATTCTGCTTTCGGCGGATTGCTATCCAATGTCTGAATGGAAATCTTCTCTACAATAGAAATATTCCCGGAAGCATCTCTTGCAGCCATATAGAGATCATATGCCTTTTCTTCTTCCAAACCACTGATTTTTACAGTCAATTCTGTATCTGCTTTTGCATTGGATTTTCCAGATTTATAAGCTGTATTCCCTGTCACAACAGCATTCTTCATTTCATCAGAATCCAAAGGATATTCTGTACCATCTTCTCTTAATGGCAATAAAGTACTACCTTTTTTCACTACTGCATAAAAAATAGTACTATCTTCATCTACTTTGGCTTTTACATCTACACTTTTTTTATCACGTTTATCTTCTTTTGGGAATCCATCAATAAACTTTGGTGGTGTAGTATCTTTTGTAGTTCCTGTCAATTTAATGACTTTGGAATCTCGAATCCCATCGCTTGCCACTACATAGACATCGTATTTTGTATTTTCTTGTAGTTCGTTGCTAGCAGCAACTACAATATCTTCGATATTCTTTTGTCCTTTTGTGGAACCATGTACAATCGCGCCCTTGAGCTGACCTTTACGCAACTCTAAAGCAGTAGGTGCTACACTACCTGTTTGATATACCGCATAGTATACTGTACAGTTTTTGGTAGGCAAAAATCCAATACTTAAGCTATTGCTATCATCAGAAAATACTTGTGGATATCCACTTGCAAAAGCAGGAATCGTATCATCCACTGTTTCAAAATCTTTTTCTTTCACACGGCTGATGTAGCCTCTTTCATCTACCAAAACGGCTGCTACAGAATATTCCATTTCTGGAGATAAATTGCTGATAGCACTACTAATTTCTTGATTTGCTTCTGCTACTGGGCTATTGCCATAAGTCAAAATATCTTGTGCATGTTCCGCTTTTTTGGGGTCCATGATTTCTTCGTCATCTAATATGCCACTATCTTCCTCAAAGGTAACTGCCCAATAGATAGTGCCACCCTTATTGGTTTTATATAGCATGGAAGCCTTAGTGGAACTCACCTCATCTGGATCCGGATATCCTGCCAAAATACGAGGATCTGCAGAATATTCTGCCGCATCACTACTGGTTAGCTCTTCTCCATCAATCGTTGCTGTAATACCAGGACGAATGGTGATAGTATCTGGGCGCATACTTACTTCTGTATCTGGTCCACTTACTGTCAGATTACCCACATCACCCAAACCATCTACAATACAAGTGACATCTAAATTCAAATCTAAAATAGCCGCATTTTTCTCTATCGTGACTTTGCTATCTGCTGCTGTTTCATCTACAATTGCTTGTTGTACAGTACCACGTCCAACGACTAAGTAGTTTTTCGGATTTCTTACAGTAATTTTATCAAAATCCCCTAAGGTAGCCAATGTGGTTTCTTCTGGACCTTCTACGATGATATTGACAAAGCCTTCTGTTTCATCGCCATAATTTTCTAAATATGCACTTGTTCTAATTAATGTTTGTGCAATCACTGTATTGCCATAGGAGTCCAAAGATAATACTTTATCTTCTTCCCCATCCACAATCAAGCGATTAACTTGACAGCCAATAAAGTTGATACTATTGGCACCTGCTTCGCTAGAGCCACCACCACTGATGATGACATCACCCATAACACGTACATTTCTTAAATCTACGTAGCCTGTGCCCACACCTGCTGTAATGTATAAATCTCCCATAATAGTTGTATTTTCTAAAGAGATTGCAGATGTTGTAATCATTACATTTCCTTGCACAATGCCCTGTTGATAGTTTCCACTCGAAGAAATGCGATATCCTATAATATCAGAAAGAATTTTTGCTGTTTCCCCTCTGGAAATATATGCTTCTGGACGGAATGAATTATCTGCATATCCAGAAACATACCCTTTTTGCATAAACGCCGCAATCGAACCTTTACTCCATTGACTAAACTCACGACTATCCGTAAAGCCTAATACTTCCCCCACCGGTTCATCTAACTTCAGGTTTCTGCATAACAGAGCAACCGCTTGTTCTCTTGTCAAATATCCTTGTGGATTTGCAGTTGTTGCAGATGTACCTGCAAAATAGCCTGCTTGATATGCAATTGCAATATCATCTGCATACCATTCTGTACCTTTGATATCCTTAAACGGAAGATCGCCTCGTTTAAACGAATTATATCCAAATGCACGATTGATCATAGAAGCAAATTCTGCTCTTGTAATCGGCTCATCTGGATTCATATTGCCTTCCTGATCTCCACGCATAATGCCGTATGTATACAAGTTCTGCAAATATATTTGCGCCCAATGGTTCGCAATGCCCAAAGGTCCATTTGCAGCATACGTCTGATACTGTATTGGTGCAAAGGTACTAAACAACATTGCAGCCGACAGCACAAACGTCAAAATCCGTTTCCCCCATTTCAACGTCAATCTCCTCCTTTTTCGTTGCTTATTTGTTTATTTCCTTATTGTCTGCGCATACGTCTTTTTTGCGCAACAATTTGAAAGACTTTTCTGCGGATTTCTTCTTCTGCATGCTGACTCAAATCCAAAAATTGACAGCCATATAATTTCTGATTCTTGATATTGCGATCAATTTTTCGTACAATATTGAAATTTACCAATAAAGGTTCATCAAAGAAATTAAATACTACTTCATATTTCTTATCAAAATCAAGTTCCTTGTCTGTTGCAAAACAGAATCCACCTGCACTGATGTCACGTGTGATGGCATCTAAACTCACAATATCCCCTTGTTTGATATAAACGATATTGATTTGTTCCTCAATCTCTACTTTGAGATCTTCATTCAGTTGTTCTTCTTGGTTGACAATATTATATACACTCAATGATTTATTTAAATTATCATATTCTTGTACCAATGCTGTATATAATTCATAATATGACCCACTCACAATCAATCTGATTGGTTTATCTGCTAACAAATCATGTGCCGTTACATCAGACAGATCATCAAAAACAATGGTTGCCAGATCTTTATCATCTGTAAAATGAATATAGCCAACTCCTTCAAATTTGCCTACATCGCTTAATACCGTTACCCTATCCTCCATACCTCTCATCCTTTCTATATTTTTATTGGTCTTCTTGTAACAATGTTTGTTCTTCTTGGTGTTCTTGGTCTTCTTGCTTTTCTTCCACCCCATTTATTTCTTCTGTTGTTATTTTATCATCTTTTAAAGAATAATTCAAAAAGTAAATATAAATATCTACAATTGTTTGATATAATTCCTCTGGAATCTCTTGCCCTAGTTCCAAACGAGATAACATCGTCGCCAAGGAATCGTCCTCAAATACTGGAACTTCATTTTGGACTGCTGTTTCTACAATTTTTTCTGCCAAATACCCCATACCGCTTGCAATCACTATAGGAGCGACTTCACTTCCGTCATATTTCAATGCTACAGCTCTTTTTTTTTGATTTGGATTAGATTTTAACATTGATTGCATTTTTCCTTTCATATATTTGCGGAAAGATCTCTGAAATCGTTTTCGGTTTCCAAGACCTTGCATATAAGGCTGTCCGCAGAATCAGCCCATTTTTCTCCACCAATTGTGCAATATCTTTTTGGATTTGTTTTTCTTTGTCTACAAAACTAGCAGGATAATATAATTGCAAATCAATCGAACGATCTTCTTGCACAATAATCAAATCAAAGAAACCAACATCTTTGATGTCAAATTTAATCAATAATTTGCTGCTTTGTCTGGTTTCTCCTTGTTCATTTTTTCTTTTATGGTTTGGATCAACCCAAATTTCAGAAAATAGCATTTTCCCCATCAAATCTATTGGAATCATAAAATGCTGCAAAGGCATATATACACTTTCATTTAATAACAGTGACTGCATAATATTCTGAAAAACAGATTTGGCTTCCAAGCCTGCTTCGCCTTTTATGCCCCGTTCCACCAAAGCATGAAATTGGTCCGCATATGCCTGCCCTGTCTTTTCCAATAATATCTGACGCAAATCTTCTGGCTTCATATTGCCCAATACGCGATTAAAATCCTGATAGTTCATCAAACGTTCAAAAGCCTGTGTCAACCGACCCATACTGCCATTTTCATACTTCGCAATATTTAACATCAGCATTGTAATCAAATTTCGTACTGGTCCCATATCATTTGTCTGTTTGATATAATTCGACAAAAAGGGGATGATATCCTTTTTTAATAAAGCAATATTTGCAGGATCGGAACCTTGCCAGGAAAAAAATGCTTGCGGTAAATGCAATTTTTGCATCAATTGCTCTAAAGGTGTGCGATAATTGCTGGTCAAATATTTTGCAATATTATCTAAGATAGAATACATGTTATTCATAGTAGAAGCACTAGAATCTACACTGTTATATGTTTTTAAGAAATTTAGGATTTCTCTTTGCAATTCTGTAGATGATGTTTGATTCATGACCTGCTGCAATAATTGGAAAAAAGGTCCTTGAAATTTCATAGAAGATTCTGCCTGATTTTTGACAAACGATAATAAATCGCCTTCAGACATTTTTGTCATTTGCAAAAATTTTGCCAATTCTTCCGCAAATTTATCTCCAATCCCAGATTTTACTTCTATGCCCATTTGGAAAAAAATCTGAGAAAACAATTCTACTACATCTGGGCTGTTACGCAATGCAGAAATAAATCCATCAAAATTTGATTCATAAAATAAAGAAAGTTGTTGTTCCAAACTTGCTTGCTGTCCATCTGGTCGCGTCACCTTAGAAGGATCTACAATATTTGGAATTTGTGCATCATTGATTGTGATTGGATTTGTTTTCACATTGTTCTCATACCCCGAGGTAGGAACACTCACTTTTAATATATCTGGCATTTCCTTCACCTTCTTCTTACAAATATTATTTATATTTTTTCATTTTTAGCCGATATAATGTTTAAAAATGTGTTATAATGGTATATGATATTATAACAATACTTAAAATACATTAAGGTGGTGTAACAATTTATGGACAACGGCATGGACAATATGCTTGACATGTACTTATTTGAAACCAATACATTGTTAGAACAACTGGACGGAATTCTGTTAAACGCAGAAAAAGAAAAACTTTTTACCGTCGATGATGTGAACGAAATTTTCCGTATTATGCATACCATCAAAGGCTCATCTGCTATGATGGAATTTTCCTCTTTGATGAAAATTGCGCATAAAATTGAAGACTTATTCTTTTTGATTCGTGAAAATGGCGTTGACACATTCGATACTGTTTGCAGTGAAGCAGAACATCATGAGTTGTTCGACCTTGTATTCAATAGCATTGATTTTATGCGTTCTGAAATCGAAAGAGTCGAAAATGCAGAACCACTCACAGATAATATCGACAGCTATTTAGAAAAAATTAATGCTTTTATTGATAAAATTACAGTTCACTTTAATCCCGACGCAGCCCCTGCCGCTTCACAAGAAACAACAACTACGGAAGCTGCTGCACCGTCACAAGATTTGCCAGATAACTCTGCATTTTTCTTACATGTATTTTTTGATGAAGGTTGTGGAATGGAAAATTTACGCGCATTTATGCTGGTCAATGCCTTGCAAGATGCATGCGAAGATTTTACATATTATCCAAAAGAAGTGGAAAGCAATCCAGATACTGCACATGAAATCATTGACAAAGGGTTTTACATTGGCTTCCAGAACAAAGAAGCAGCAGAAACTGCAATCAATATTCTGAAAAACCAAAGCAATATCCAAACCTATGAAATGATTGAAAATCCAAAAGCAAAAGCGCCACAAACGAAAGTGGAAGAACCGGTTGTACCAGAACATACCGAAGTGGCTGCAAAACCTGTACAAAAAGCAGAATCTGCACCAGTGCATACAAGCAAAAAATCTGACAGCAGTACACATAGCATGCAAAGCAAACAAAGCCTGATTAGTGTAAATCTTTCCAAACTGGATAGTCTGATGGCAATTGTAGGCGAAATTGTAATCACAGAATCTATGGTAACTTCTTGCCCCGAATTGGTAGGCGTAAAATTGGATAGTTTTACAAAATCTGCACGTCAATTACGTAAATTAACCGACGAATTGCAAGACATTGTAATGTCGATTCGTATGGTGCCCATTTCTGGTGTATTCCAAAAAATGAATCGTATTGTACGTGATATGGGACAGAAATTGGATAAAGATGTAGAACTGGTAATCATCGGGGAAGAAACAGAAGTTGATAAAACCATTGTGGATGGTATCAGCGATCCTATTATGCATATTGTGCGTAACTCTATGGACCATGGTATCGAAGAAAACGTAGAAGATCGTCTGAAATATGGCAAGAGTCCAAAAGCAAAAATTACATTAACCGCAGAACATACTGGCGGTGAAGTTATTATCTCCATTGCCGATGATGGTCAAGGGATCGATCCACAAGCTGTACTCAATAAAGCAATGCGCAATGGTTTATTGGTAAAACCAGAATCCGAATATACACAAAAAGAAATCTTAAATCTTGTTATGCTTCCCGGCTTCTCTACCAATGAAGAAGTTACAGAATATTCTGGTCGTGGCGTTGGTATGGACGTTGTACGTAAAAATGTCGAAAAAGTTGGTGGTGTAGTATCCATTACCAGTGAAGTGGGACAAGGTACTTGTACTACATTAAAAATTCCTTTGACCATGGCAATTGTAGATGGTATGGAAATTGCAGTTGGCGATTCTATTTTCACAATTCCCATCAACAATATTCGTCAATCCTTCAAAGCAACATCTGCCGACATCATTCGCAATGTAGATAACAGCGAAGTCATCAAACGTATGGATGAATTTTATCCTGTCATTCGTTTGCATGAACTTTATAATTTAGAAACGAATGTTACGAATATCGAAGATGGTATTGTCATTTGGGTAGAATCTGGTGATAAATCCTATTGTTTATTTGTAGATGAGCTTTTAGGCGAACAACAAGTTGTTGTAAAGCCACTGCCTACTTATCTCAATGGTTTTAATATTAAAAATTCTGGTATCGCTGGTTGTACTATTTTAGGTGATGGTAATATCAGTATCATTTTAGATATTTTGAATCTTTATACCAATGCAAGCAACTTAAATTAAATCATATCGTAAGGAGGAGATTATCGCATGGCAAATGAAACCAATACAACACAGGATGCTGTAAGTAGTCAGGTGGCTACTGATACTATTAGAAAGTATCTGACCTTCCTTTCTGATGGTTTGTATTTTGGTATTGACACATCTTATGTTACCGAAATTATCATCAATCATAAAATCACATTTCTGCCTATGGTACCATACTATGTACAAGGTATCATCAATTTAAGAGGTCAGATTATCCCCATTGTAGATATGCGTTTGCGTATGGGGAAAACTGCTTGTGAATCCGAAGATGGCACAAATTGTATTATTGTGCTAAACATTGATACCATTATGATTGGTATATTAGTAGATGCAGTTCGTCAAGTACTTGATATTGACACAAGTAAAATTTCACCACCCACTGCCAACAATCACGAAGAATTGGTTTGTGGTATGATGACGCTTGCTGATGGTACAACAATGTTAGTTTTGGATCAAGCAGCACTAAGCCAGTCATGATTTTTATACTAGCAAGGGGCTGATTTTATGTTAAAAATATCAGATCAAGATTTTCAACGCATGGTAAAATTTGTTCATCAAAATTTTGGTATTGATTTAGCAAAAAAACGACAATTGATTGAAAGTCGTTTGGCAACAACAATTACAAGTATGGGGCATCAAAATTTTGCAAGTTATGTAGATTATATTACAACTACAAAAAATCAAGCAGATATTGATGTGTTGTTGAATAAATTGACAACGAACTACACCTATTTTATGCGTGAAAAACAGCATTTTGATTTTTTTACAAATACAATACTTCCTTATTTGACTTCTACCAAAAAAAATAAAGTATTGAGCATTTGGAGTGCTGGTTGTTCTTCTGGTGAAGAACCTTATACTTTAGTCATGTTGATGCAAGACTATTTAGGCAGTCAAGCTTCCATGTGGGATACTCGTTTATTGGCTACTGATATTTCACAAAGAGCGTTATCTACCGCTACCAAAGGAGAATATGATATAGATGCGTTGAAAGATGTTCCGCCCCATTGGAAACAAAACTATTTTACGTCCATCCCAGGAACGACCAAAGTATCTGTTACGCCTAAAATTAAGAATAATGTTATTTTCCGTACTTTTAATTTAATGCACCCGATTCGTTTCAAGATTCCATTTGATGTTATCTTCTGTCGTAATGTTATGATCTACTTTGATCAAGCTACGAAGGACGCATTGGTACAACGTTTTTATCAGGCAACCAATCCAGGAGGATATCTTTTGATTGGTCATTCTGAAAGTGTAAATCGCGCTGCTGTTCCTTATGAATATATTATGCCTGCTACATATCGCAAACCACTTTAAAATAAAACATCGGGGATAAAAAAAACAGAAATTCATAAGCTGATAAAGAATATGCAGTATTTAAAATTTATGATTATTTTTTGAAAGATACATTCTAAAGGGGATGTGATATCATGCAACAAAAGGAAATTAAAGTTTTGGTTGTCGACGACTCAATTTTATTTCGTAAAGTAATGATTGACAATTTGTCGAAAAGTCCAAATATTAAAGTTGTGGGTTATGCGTTCAATGCATTCGATGCACAAAGAAAAATTCCAGTATTAAATCCTGATGTCATTACATTAGATGTGGAAATGCCAGGTATGAATGGTATTGACTTTTTAAAACAGTTGATTCCAAAACGACCCATACCTGTAATATTGGTTTCTTCATTAAATATCACAGTATTTGATGCATTATCCGCCGGTGCAGTCGATTTTGTACGAAAACCAGACATGACAAAACAGCATATTGTTTCTGCATTTTTTCAGGAATTGGTTCGCAAAATCAATATTGCTTCCAACGCAAAAGTGCGTGTCCCACATGTCGTTGGCAAGAAAAATTTACATACAGCACCTTTAAATACAAATTTATCCTCTGTTTTGCCAAATAAGCTCAGTTCTACCATCATTGCAATCGGTGCATCCACCGGTGGCACAGAAGCAACTTTGAGCATATTAAAAGAATTGCCTGCTGATATGCCAGGTATTGTAATTACACAGCATATGCCTCCAGGATTTACAAAAATGTATGCAGAACGCTTGGATCGTATTTGTAAAATGGAAGTACGTGAAGCAAAAAGTGGTGATCACATACAACGTGGGTTAGCTTTATTGGCTCCCGGTGACATGCAAATGAAAGTTACAAGAGTAGGTGGACAATACTCTGTCACTTGCTTTGATGGCGAAAAGGTGAATGGGCATAAACCTTCTGTTGATGTTCTTTTCCGTTCTGTTGCAGAAACTGCAAAACAAAATGCAATCGGCATCATTTTAACTGGGATGGGACATGATGGCGCTGCTGGTTTATTAGAAATGCGGAATCAGGGTGCATATACCATTGGGCAAAGTAAAGAATCTTGTGTCGTATATGGTATGCCTATGGTTGCCTTTAACTTAGGTGGTGTTTGTATACAAGCTCCATGTGAACAGATTCCCAATATATTAATGCAAAAATTAAGAGAAAAATAATAACAAATCAAATATATGTAACCTGAATTTGATCATAAAGCGAGCCAATATTTATAATCAACTTATAAATGTCTGGCTCTTTTTCTTTTATTATGGTTTGCTTATTGGGTATGAAGAAATATAAAGAAAAAAGCATTTGTTTTAATTGAAACAAATGCTCTCTTTTTGCCAACTATTAATCTATCATCCCACTGAATCTTCTTTTTTGTTTTCCTGATTTTCTCCTGAAAAACTATGCAGTTTTGTTTGTGCAACCAAGTTTTGTAAATCTGCCAAACTCACTTCTAATGCACTAGATTCTTGATTCGCCTTTACTGCCTGCACTAATTCACTGCGCAAGATTGTAACATTCTTTGGTGCATCAATTGCTACTTTAACAGTATGATTTCCCATCTCAACAAATGTAATTGTAATGTCTTCACCAATCTGAATGGACTCTCCCATTTTACGCTGTAATACCAGCATTGCATCAATCCTCCTTTATCAACGCAGAAAACGGATGCTGAAACGCATATTGCTTGTCGTCCAAAATGACCTGCATCGCTTGATTATTTTCTGGATTGACAAGAATGGGACAACGCAAATTGACAGTACTTTCTTTGATATTCGGACGTATCGCACACATATTGTAAAAAAACAAATCTGTATGTTTTTTTGCGCCCAACTTCTGTACATCTGAAGCACTTGGTATTGGTATATAATCCAGCATAAACGCAAATGGATTCATCACCGTAAAAGCCAAGTTGCTATCATCTATACTTTGTAAACAAAGTAAACTATTATTTTCATTGTCAAATCGAATCAGTACAAATCTCTTCTTATCTTCAAAACCGAAGATACCATCTGCAAAATGAATCATTTCCTCATCTGCAATTTTCATTTTCCCAAAATACTTCGTTTGTACTTCCATCCATTTACTCACTCCATATTCTATTATGCCTTTGTATCAATTGGTTTATAGTTGGGATCTGCACTAGGTGGTACATATAATGGGCTACCGATATATTCTATTACAACATCTGGATATTGCATAATTTCCATTTCAATATTACCAGGAATGAATTCAAAATCTCCCTTCATAATATGCCAATCGAAATTTAATTTATCCATTTGATAATCAATCGTAATATTCGGTTCTACCCATGTCATTTCTGCTTGTGTATCAGGTATAAAACCAATATTAAATTGTTTTTCCCCGAAATATTTATCTGTTTTATTTCTTATAATATTACCAATTGCATCCTCACCAATTTTTGCTTTTAATAGCATATGTCCATCTTGTGCATTGGATGCAGTAACTTGATATGCCATATTTTTACCACTTTGTGCAAATCTTTGAATATTGCTTGTTACAGATGCTGGTGAAATAGAATCTCTCGCTTCAAAAGTATCCAACTGTAAGCGAATTGGGCTACTACGAATACTCATTTTTCCATCATTTCTTGTAATTTCCAAATCTGCTGTACCATTTCTATATTCCAAGCGTGCTTTATTAATTTTCAATTCAAACGCAATTGGTATATTTGTGATTTTCAATAAAGGTTCCATACTGCTTCCCCCTTCTCATCCTTGTTTGTTCCCACAATATAGTAAAATTCCTTTTTTACTATTTTCGCAAATTGAAAAAACGTTACCAACAATCTGTTGCAAATACTTTTCGATATTTTTCCTATCAAGGAAACTATTGATTAACTCATAAAGTCAATAAATGATGGTGACAATATACTTGTACCCACCTTCAAAGCTGCATTATATGCATATTGCTGCCATACATACTCTGAAATTGCCGCTACCATATCTACATCTTCTACATCAATAATTTGTTCATTCAGTGTATCTTGTTGATCTGTCAAAATTTTCTTTGTATCTTCCAAAAATTGAGATCTAGTACCCAGTTCAGATACATAATCCGCCGCATCATTTTTACTTACGTTGAAATGATCCAATAATCCATTAAATTTTTGTAAGTCTAATGGGTCTTTCTCTAATTCATCTGCCATTTGTCCTAACAATACAACCACATTTTTACTAGCACCATCTGCATGCTGCCCAAATCCTAAAATGGATAAGCCTGATGCTGCTGTGTTAAATGCTGTATTTGGCAACAAAGTCTGTCCTGCATCTTCATTCAAACCAAACCCTAAATCGACATAAAGCGTTTCTCCCATCATCTGCTCTAATTGCGCTTGGTTTGCAGGATCATTTACGTCTAAACCGCGATATGTTAATTTATTTGTTTCTGGATCAAATGCAAATGGTGCTTCCTTGGTAGATGCCCCTCCATATAAATAGCGATCGCCATATTTTGCATTTAAACTAAGCACAATTGTCTCCTGTACACCCCGTAAAGACTTTGCATATGCTTCTCTTGCTTCTGCACCTGTAGCACCATTCACTGCACGCAACACATCTTCATTTACATCTTGTGTCAGCATAGTACTAACATCTAATGCACCTGCAGCCAAATTATCAAATAACGAAATTGTATCTTCTATATTTTTTACATGGTCTGCTGTTTGATTATATTCTCGTCTTAGCTTAAAGGACTTTGCTGCTGCTGCTGGATCTTCCGCAATCGTATTAAAATTTCGATTCGTCAAAACCTTGATTCGAGAGGAATCCAAATTCCCAATTGCTTTGCTTAAATTTCGATTATAACGCTGCATAATCGAACCTGTGCTAATACGCATAGAAAGAACCTCCTTTTTCTCTCATGTCTTCTATTATCTACCCACAACACCCATTTTATTAATGAGAACATCTAATGCTTCATCTAAAGCAGTCATCATTCTTGCAGAAGCTGTATATGCCTTTGAGAATTGCAACATATTCATACCTTCTTCATCCAAGCTTACACCAGATACATTTTGGATCTGATCCGATACGCTGCCAGCCAATGTTACATGGTTATTCAAAATTTCTGTATTGGAATCAATTTCCATACCTAATGTCAAGCCGATATTCGTGAAAAATTCTTGAAAACTACCCTTGAAAACAGGTAAATCATCATTTGTTCCTGGATCATCTGGATCTGCATAATAATCTAAAGACTGATTCATCAAAGTCATCATATGTAAAACATTATCATTGCTACCTTCTGGTGCATTAGGGTCTTGACTTGCTGTAATACCATATGTATTATCCGCCCACCCTTCTGCAATTTTAATATTAGCAGCAGTAATTGTAGTTGTACCATCATTGGTTTCAAATAAATTATGTGGTGGATTAAAATTCATACCTGCTGGATTGTTTGCTTCATTCATCACCGTTGCAAAACGATTGGCTAAAGAATCCAACATTTTTTCATAATAGCCAAGCCCCTTTGGTTGATTAGCTCCATCAAATTCACCACTACAATTCAACAATTCCATAGAGCTTTTCAGGGAACCAGATTCTAGTGCATTTTGATCAACATTCTGTATTGCTGGATTTGCAGCATTCAAATCGCTTAAATTCAAACTCCAACTTCCATTATTTGGATCTTGCACTGCTTCCAGTTGACGTGTTTCATCATCGTTTAATAACTGCACCTGTTGTCCATTGATCGTTACATTAATCTGTAATTCATCAATAAATCTGTTTTCTGTAATTGCTACTTTATTATATTGTACATCAATCTTCATATAAGAAGATAACTCATCTAAAAGCAAATTTCGTTGGTCTTGCAATTCTAGAGCATTATCCCCTTGAATCTGGCTGCTTTTAATAGATTTATTTAATTCTGTGATATTTTTTAAAATATTATTTACATTATCAATATCTATATTTGAAAAATCATTTTCTGTATTTTCTCTCACCTGTTGCAAATTTTTTGCATAAGAATTAAAAAGTTTCACTAAAGAATCTGCTGAAGCTTTTGCCATGGTATCAAATTCTTTATTCCCAACTTCTTTTGACAAATCATTTAACTTACTTAAAAAATCACCTAACTGATTGGTAATACCACCATCATCATTTACTTTATTCGCTTCGTCCAAAATATCCGCAACTTCTTGCAAACCAGATGTACGAATATCATATTGTCCCACTTGTGCCATTTCATTACGATAACGACGATCCAAAAAAGGATCACGTATCTGAGAAACACCTGTTGCCAATGCGCCGTTCCCAATATTTACAGAATAAAGGGAACTATAACGATTGCCACTACCGCCTATATTCAAACTTACCTGATCCAAACGTTGCCGTGTGTATCCTGTAGTACCAACGTTTGAAATATTCTGTCCTACGATGTTCAATGCCTGTTGGCTCACGTTCATACCCAAACGTGCTGTCATAAAACCACCAAAGGTTGAATTTATCATATACAAACACTCCTAACTTTTTCTTAGATTATGCTTTGATTATGCTTTCCTATTTGTAAAGCTGTGGCGTTCTTTTTTAATTGCGCCATTCTCTGCGTATATATTGCTTTCTTTTCTACCACGCAAACGTTCCAAGTTCTGATCAATACGATGCAAATTTAACGACAATGCATCAGAAGCACTTTGTGATACCTGTTTATATTGATCTAAATTGTTTTGCATCTGCAGAAACAATTGTTCCAAAGGTGCTTTTGTTTCCTCTGACTGCATTGCAATAATCTCACGAAATGTTTTATCTGTAAATCCAAGTTTTTCCTGTAATTTTTCGCGTTTTTTATCTAAGCCACGCAACCGCATAACCATGGCTTGTTCTGCTTTCATACAATCTTCAATTTCAAATATTCTATTTTTCACTGCTGCATCAAACTTACGTTGTTCTGTTGCTGTCATTTCTTGCAACAATGTATTGGTATCCTGCAAAATTTGCATCAATTCCTCCACAGGATATCATACCTCCTTTTGCATTGTTCTCTTAATACATCATTCTACGCACAATATCTTCTAAACCCAGTTGATAGGTTCCATTTGCAACCTGCAATTTGATTTCTTCCAACTCTTTTTGGGATTTGGTTGTAGAAAGTTCTTGCTTGATCTGTGTTTTCAAATCATTGACAAACTGAATCTCATCTGGCATTTCTTGCTTTTGCAACATAATTTCATCAAACTTTTTCTGTTGCTTCGATGCGATTGTAGCCGAAGAGAGATCCTGCTTCGTCATATGTGATCGTGCTAAGAAAAGAGACTGCATATTCGATATTATTTTCATAAATCTCCCTCCTGTCATGATTGAAAATTTCCCTATAATGATATATCGTCATATTTTGCAGAATTCATAATATCAAAATAGAAAAACATAAAAAATTATAATATTTTTAATCAAATCATATCTTTTGCTTTAAACCAAATCACCATAACGCCCTTTTTTAACATCTCCCAAAAGACGCCCTTCATATAATGTAACGACTCTTTTTTTCATAATATTGACCATTTCTTTATCATGTGTCGCTAATAAAATCGTTACCCCCTTACGGTTGATTTCATCAAAAAGATTCATCATATCCCATGCAGCACTGCCGTCCAAACCAGCTGTTGGCTCATCTGCCAATAATACTCCTGGATTATTGACAATCGCTCGCGCTAAAGCAACACGAGAACGTTCTCCACCAGACAGTTCTTCTGGATACACATACATTTTTTCACGCATACCAACCATACCCAATACCGTTGGTATTGCTGTTTTACAATATTTTTTGCTTTGCCCATTCACCAAAAGTGCTAGTTCAATATTTTGATAAATGGTATATCGATTTAAAAGCAATACATCTTCACGAATAATCCCCATTTTTCTTCGCAAAAAAGGAATTTGATCTTGTGGTAATTTTGTAATTTCCCATTCATTAAAAAAAATCTTACCACTTGCTGGCTGCAATTCCTTGGTTAGCAGACGCAGCAAAGTACTTTTGCCAGACCCATTTTCTCCAGTCAAAAATACAAATTCGCCTGGTGTAATTTCTAAACTGACACGTTCTAATCCTAAATTCCCATCTGGATATCTTTGACTGACTTCCTCTAATTTGATCGAAAACATATTGCTCCCGCCTTTTCGCTTTTTCGCATTTCAGACACACTCGCATAAAAACACAACCAAGTCTATTTTCTTATGCGAAACCGCCTGCACCCCTTTTCTGAAAAATACATTTCCGCCTGTATAAAAATAACAGACGGAAATGTCAATCAAAACTAAATTTGTACTATATTATTTAGAATAAAAGGAATCTTTTCCTGCAATCCGAATACTAATCTTGCGATCCAAATCTAACACTTGCTTTATTACACGCTTCGTTTTATTTCGCATTTCATGATATTTCGCAATATTTTCTGGCAACTGTATCGTTTCAGATGGCTGTTTTAACTTCGCTTGTGTATTTCTATCCAACAAATGAATTAAATATGCAACGTCTTTATCCAATACATCAATTGCTTCCATCTCTGTACTACGCATTCGCATAATAACTGATGTGCTATCTGTATCATTATATTGTAAAATCTTCTCTAATTCTTCTGTTAGATTTAGTATTTCGAGAAAACGCCTATATTTTATTTGTTGTTTTTCAATTATCTCTGATAATATCTTTTCCTGCTTTTCTTCCAATACACAACCTCCTATCCATATCATATGTCATCATCTAAGACTAAATATCCATATGATGCTGTGTTGCATTGATTTTATCTGCCTGAGCAAATGCATCCCTTAATTCTTTGATATGCTTTTTTAACTCAGCAATAATTTCTTTTTTTCTTCCTGCCTGTAAACGTCCCAATTCATATTGGAAATAATCATACATACGATACAAACTATTACTAATTTCATATTGACGATCCAAAACATTTGTTAAATAACGTATGATTTGCTTTGTACGTAGTACTGCTGCATTGAAACTTTCATAATCACCACGATTTAAAGCTTGTTCTGCAATAATCAAACGTTTGATACACTCGTCATATAATAATAACAACATTTCAGTCTGTGTCATTGTAGCCACAGATTGTTGTTTATATTGCTCATATCCTCTAGCAAGCATAATTTATAATCAATCCTTTCCCATTGATTAATAGGAGAACTGCTGTGTCAGCCAACTACTTTGGCTATTCATTTGTTGAATATATGTTTCCAAACTTGTGAATTTCTGATAATAACGTTCTGTTTCATCTTCCAACTTACTTTGCAATGTTTCAATGTAGTCATCTATGCTATCCATTTCCTTTTGCAAAGTATTTTGCAGCATAGACAATGGAGATTCCACTGCGCCCGCTTTTTCTACAAAAACGCCTTTTGTTGCACCAGAAGTAGCAGCATACTTATCAAAAACGTCATAAATTTTTGTCATAATACCATCTTGACCATTTGCTGATGTTTCTGCGGTACCTGCAAACAATTCTGCTACAGTATCGCTATCCTGTTCTAAAAATGCTTTAAATTTTTCTTCATCAAATGAAATCTTACCGTGATCGCTATAAGTAGAAGATACTGTAATACCCATATTTTCTAAAGTTTCGATTGTTTTGGAATCGCTAGAGAAAATGAAACGAATTTCAGATGTAAAAGAACGTAATTCAGAACTATTAAAGAGCATACCTTCTTTTGCTTTCTTTTCCCATTCTTTTATCTGATCTTCGGTCATTTCTTCTTTTTGTTCATCTGTTAAAGGCGCATAATCACGATTTGGCTTTGTAGATAACTCATCATTACTTAATTTAATAATTTCATTAAATGCCTCAATCATATCCTTCACAGCGGTAGTTACTTTTTCTGTATCTACTTTTGCATCAAATGTAATTGCTGCAGTTGGATCAGTATTGTTTTCATTAAAAGTTCCCTTTAAGGAAACTGTCATACCGTCAATATCAATAGTATTGCTAGAACGACGTAATTCTACTGCACCAGCACCGCCTGCACCATCATAATCCACCATAATAATAGCATCTTTGCCATTTCTGATTTTGTCTTCATTAATGCCAAACAGTTTTCCAGCATTACCTTCGAAATTGATAACACCACCTGCACCATCAATGGTAGATGTAATACTAAATTGATCTGATTCTTTAATATAAGAAATATTTACATTGGCATCACTTGCATTGATTGCATCGATAATTTGTGACATTGTCATAGTATTGGGATCTTTATCGCCTACCATAGATTTAATAGAAATCCCATTGATTGTTGCTTTTTCCCAATTAATCGAATTGGTAGATAATCCTGACTCTGCTAATGTTTTATCTAAGTTGACACGATTAGAATCTCCCTGTTCCAAGCCCAATGCTTTTAATGTATCACTGCTGCCAGAAGTAACTTCCAAAATTGAATACTTATCATCTTCAATTTTGTCTGGCTTTTGGGAATTTGGATCATAGTATACTGTTTTAAAAGATAAACCTGTACTTGCATCTACATTCACTTGTATACGGTCTTTACCAACTTTTGCGTCGATTTGATCCTGCAAATACTTTTTGAAATTTTCCTCATTCAATTCTTTATATTTATCTTTGACAGAGTCCCAATTTGATGGCATATTGATATCATAACTGGTACCGTTGTAATTCAATGTAATTTTTTTGCCTTCGCCAATTACAGCATCTTCCCATTTGATATGGTTTTTCAAATCAGTTGTCATAACTGTGTCTGTCAAATCTTTAGAACCCTGAATAGAACTACTTGCTCCATCTTCTGGTGTGATTTCCCAACCCACTGCATCTAATAATGCTTGACTGGTACCTTCTTTAATTTCAAGTGTTGTACCAGAATAACCATCTTTGGATTGCAAAACCAATCTATTGTCTACAACTTTTGCTTCCATACATTCACTTAATTTTTTGGCCCCATCATTAGTAGAAATAGTTACACTACCTAATTGTGTATTAATTTCATCTACTAAATCTTGTACTTTATCATACGATTTATTCTCACTTAACGTAATGGTTTGTGTTTTGGAACCGCCAAATGAAATCGCAAGTTTTGTACCTGCTACTTTACTAGTTTCAAAATCTTGCATCTCACCTTGCAATGAACCAGTAGACACAGGATTTTTTGACACTGTATTTGCATTTTGTGCTAATTGCTTAATACTCGTAATGCTAATATTACTAGCATTGGAAGATACACCACTTACACTAATATATTTGCTATTATCACCAACTGCAGAAATCAAATTTTTCATAAAAAATGATTCCGTTCTCATATTGGTGCTTGATGAATAAGATGTATATTTGTTCTGAAAAGCAATCAATTGTGAACTAATAGAACGATATGCATCCATTTGCCATTGTATTAATTGTTTTTGCTGATTTTGTTTTGCAATTTTTGATCTAGTGCCCGAAGTCATGGCCTCGATTAAAGCTTCTGTATCCAATCCACTGGCAAGACCTGTAATACGATTTGCACCACCATAAATACCACTTGTTGAACTTGATAATGAAGAAATTGATGACATAAAATTCCTCTCCTCTCTATAATTTCATTGAAAATATTCAGATTTATCTATACTTATTTATCGACATATAGTATACTTTTATTAAGTAAAATTTGAAAATTTTGAAATTATAAATTGTTTGAAACTGAAATCTGACGAATAGGAGGCGTCTTTCTTGGCATACATCATCACATTGACAAATCAAAAAGGTGGCGTAGGAAAAACCAGCAGCACAGCTGCACTCATCAGCGGTTTAACTGCGCGCGGCAATAAAGTGCTTGGTGTTGATTTAGACCCGCAAGGAAATCTTGGCTTTAGTCTCGGCATCGAAATCGAAGATTGCGGTACCATTTATGAGGCATTTAAGAATCAGGTACCGTTAGCCGATATTATACAACATACACCTTATGGCGATATTGTACCATCAAACATACTTTTGAGCGGCGCAGAATTGGAATTTAATCAGACCGGACGTGAATTTCTATTGAAGAATTTATTGGAACCTGTGATTTCTGATTATGATTACATCGTGATTGACACACCGCCCGCATTAAATATATTGACTGTCAATGCCTATGTCACTTCACAAGCATTGATTGTTCCAATGATTCCTGATATTTTAAGTCTTTTGGGCGTCAGTCAATTGAAAGAAACTGTAGACAATGTCAAAAAATTCTATAATGAAAATCTGCGCGTGATTGGTATTTTACTTACCAAATTTAACGCACGCTTAAACCTTGCTAGAGAAGTTTTAGAAATGTCTGAAACCATGGCAGACCTGTTAGAGACAAAAGTATTTGATACCAAGATACGCAATGGTGTTGCCATTGCAGAAGCACCTGCACATGGAGAAAGTATATTTGATTATGCGCCAAAATCAAATCCTGCACTTGACTATGACGCCTTTGTTTCTGAAGTAATTACAGCTTTGTATAAATAGTATATGAAAATGGGGGGGACTGTAGCATGGCTAAAAAAAGTAATAAAACAGCACACGTTTTAAATTTGATTTCCTCAGCAAAACCTGCATCTGAATCGAAAGAAGAAGCAAAAGAGGAATCCAAACAGACCGCTACACCAATACATACGGAGTCGGTTGCACAAGCGGAACCTTCTTCTATTCAGACTAGTTTAAGTCAAAACACGAAAAATGAAGAATTGTCTGAAAAAATACATGATAATTTATTAGCAGAACTAGAAAATAGTCTATCTGTTTCACAAAATGATACTGTACCAACACCTGCGTCTGAAACTGATACCAAAGATGAATTGTCATCTGATACAGAAACAACAGAAAATGATATTTCAGAAGAACCTGTCGTAGCGGAGGAAAACACTACAGAAGATATTGCAACTACAGACATAGATTCTGCTATTGAGCAAGAAGATGTAACCGAAAAAGAAAATGATACCGTACAACAAACTACAATTGTCAATGAAGATGCAGATTCTAGTACAGCAGAAAATGTATCCAAAGCAGAATTATCTGATACAGAACTATCTGATACAGCAGATGTTGCAACACAACAAGCAGCCGCAATAAGCGAAAATACAACTTCTGATACACAAGAGAATACGACTGAAATACAGGATACTGCAATACAACAAGAAGCAACCAACGAAAATGCTCCTTCTGCATCTTCTGACATCAACAATATGGATGATGTATCATCAAATCCACCACATTTTGTATTTGTAAACATTTGTGAAGAATTGGTAAAGGAAAAAACAGTCGAATATTTAGAGCGTTTTGGCGTATGCACCTGTTCTCGTTGTGTTGCAGATGCTATGGCATTAGCATTAACAAATATACAGCCCAAATATGTCGTGATGGACCCTGATACTGCTGTTCCTTTCTTGAGTTATTATGCGAATAAATTATCTGTCAATGTCATGACAGAATTAACCAAAGCTTGTTTGACCGTATTGGCACATCCTCGCCACAATCCAGAAGAAGCAAAATTGGAGCTGGAGCGTAAAGCAAAAAAACAAGCAGATTCTCAAACTGAATGAGTATGGCAAAATGTAAATATACAGCTAAGAAAAAGCAATAAAGTCATGCAATCTGACTCTATTGCTTTTTCTTAGCAAAAAAATAAGTTCCCCATTAGTAACTACAATAATCATTAATAAGTAGCTATCTAACAGGAAACTCATGGCTTGTTTTTTCTGTATATCTGTGTACGAAATATACCAAAATTTACATAATATTCTATGTAAATCTTTCTTTTTTTAGACTTTATATCTCATTACAAATAATAACGATATGACTATGAAACCGTATCTTTTTTAGTTTTTATTGATAAAACCAATTTGTTTTCGTATTTGTTTAGATATGACACCAATTATTGACGATCTTCATTTTCCAAACTTGCTTTGATTTGATCTTGTAAGTCTTCTGATTCATAACGTACAAAACTTTCCCAAATAGTATTTACTTGTTCTAAACAATTGAAATAAATTTGTGCAATAATATCTGTTGGTACCTCTAAAGCATCTGCATATTTTTTGATATTTTTCCAATCTGCTTTTTCATAACTGATCATCAATTGGAACAATAAACCTGCTCTGCCTTTTTGCTCCAAAATTGCATCTTTTACTTCTTCTGAAATTGGAATTTCTGAAATGACTTCTTCCAAAGGTGCTTTGACCATAGCATCTATTGTAGAAAACATACCCATTAAATATGCTTCTGACTTTGTAATACCTAAATTAGAAATATGTCCATATAATACCGAACAAAAACTTGCTCTTGTAAATGAAATACGCAACATTTCTTCCATTGCTTTATCATTTTTCTTTTGGTCAAAACTCAGCAGATAAACCCATTGTTTCAATTGGTTGATCCCCAAAACCATTAAAGCTTGTTTTACAGATGCTGTTCTATGACGCAATGCATAATGTACTGAGTTTACCATACGCAGCAGTGTATAAGTCAAAGAGGCATCACGTACAACAATACTTTCGATTTCATCAATATCTGGCTCATCATTTGTTACAGCAACAACCAACTGGAAGAAGTTACTTTGCAAATATTCCATTTTATCTGTTTTCACAGTCATAGCTTCTGCAACATAGGTTCCCTGTAAATATTCAATCGGGAATTTTCTAGCAAAATCAAATAATTCTTGATTATCAATACCAGTCATAATACATGTTTTGCCAAAACCAGATGCTAAATTTAACAAATTTTGGATAGATTCTTCATCTTTTGCATTTTGAATATTGATTTTGATATAATCTACATATTCTAACAATGCAAAATATCTTGGAATAAATTGAAATTCATTGATACAGAATTTATAACCGCTATCGCGATAACGTTGTATCATTTTCATAGATAATGGATGAATGATTACATTATCCTCAATTTGAATCACCAATTCATTTTCTTTAAAAATTCTTGGTGTATTACGGAATAACAGATTTGGTGTAAATGTCATAAAAATAATTTCTGGTGTCGCTAACTTGCTGCTGTTTTGCATCAGGAAAGACGAAATCGTATCTGCTACCGCATAATCTCCGTTTTGATTGTACAATTCATTCTCTAAATTAAACAACAATTCATATCCAAACGTCGCGCCATCAAGTTGCTTAATTGGTTGTCTTACAATAAATTTATCCATTTCAGGTTACCCCCTATTGACCCTTTGCACACACTATTCATTGCATTTTCATTAACAAGCCATCCAATACCTCAACGAGATGCCCAATTTCTGGCTTTGACAATTGCTCATCCGCACCAACTTCCTTCCCTTTGATTTCCATTTCTGGATTGATCAGCGAAGAAAAAATAACAACTGGTACCCTACGAAGCAAAGCATCTTCCTTAATTAATTTGGTAAGATGATGTCCGTCCATTTTTGGCATTTCAATATCTGTAATCACCAATCCTACTTTGTTGATAACTTCTTCTTCTGGGATACTGTGTAAATAATCCCAAGCTTCTTGTCCATTATCAAACTTTGTAATATTGATATAGCCTGCCTTTGTCAATGCATTTTGGATCATACGAGCAAGTAAAATAGAATCTTCCGCTAAAATGATTGGAGTTTCATTGCGGAATCTATGCCCCAGTTTTTCGATTTCACTCATTTGTATGCTTGTTTCTGGTGCAATTTCAGCCACAATTTTCTCAAAGTCCAAAATGGTAACCAGATCTTTGCCACATTGCGCGATACCTGTTGCCACGCCTTCGTCGCCACCTGTTACTGTTTTATCTGGTTTCTGTATATTCTGCCATGAAATTCTGCTAATCCCTTCTACGGTATGCACACGAAATGCAATATGTAGATTATTAAAATTTGTGATAATAAATAAATCTTTTGGGTTTGGCTCTGATGGTTTGCCTGTAAGATACATTGGCAAATCAACCACTGTTAACAAAATATCACGGGGCTTAAAGATCCCTTCTACTGCCGGATGTGTATGTGGCATTGGTTTCACTTTATCTGACATGATAATTTCACGTACCTTAGCCACATTGATCCCATACAAATTGCCATTGATCGTAAATTCCATCAATTCAATCTCATTCGTTCCCGTTTCAAGTAATATACCTGTTTGACTGCCTTGATTTGCCATTATCCTTTCCTCCCTTTATGCTTTCGCATGCTAAAGTCTATACGGTTTATCCATTGCTACCTACTAGAAACCTTTCAAAAATTTGCTTCTTTTGTATGGTATGAATGAACAAACGATATGTTATTAGAACTTTAGTTCATTTCTGCCATATGCTTTTACCGTTGCTTCACCAGTCGATGCATCGAAATACAATGTTCTTGCATAATTTGAACCTATATCTGCTTTGACCAAACGCACACGTTCTTTTGCCAAAACCGCCTTTACACTCTCTGCATTTCTTGCACCAATATTGCCGATTGTACTGTTATCATTCATTTCAAACATCTTCGCACCACCAGCTATCTTACAGACTAATCGATTGCGGATTGCACCAAATGCTTCCATTTTCCGAATCGTTTCTGGTATGCCGGTATCTGCATACTTAAATATATTATCACGCCTATTTTCATAAATATTGGGCAACATAATATGAATCATTCCTGCTAATTTTAAAACTGGATCATAAATACATACACCAATACAAGAACCCAGCGCGTATGTCACTAATATACCAGGAGCCCTACAGATTTTCATATCTGCAATTCCAACTGTTAAAGTTTTACTCACTTTCAACACCCAATTTCTTCAGCAAATAATCTAATGATTTGATATCTGGTAATAAAATCAAATTGCTATACACTTCATCACCATCACACATAAAAGTTCCACCAATGGTCATCAGTTTATCTGTTTCATACCCATATTCAATCATTGGTACACTCATAATCGCTCCCAGCATGTTGATACTGGTTACAGGTACGGATAGATTGATAGAGATTCCAGTCAAAGAGGAAATTGCATTGATATAAGATGAAATCATGATATTGCCTATCTCTAACAAAGCAGACATTTCTAAATCATTCAAATCTTCATAATCCTCAATGTCTTGTTGGATTAAATTTTTCACAACTTTTTTGATAAAATTCAAATCTTGTAAATAGAGTATCAGTCCATTCAATTCTCCTGAAATTTGTACCAATACACCCATTACAATTGTTTCTGCACCACCTAATTCGCGAATTGCTTTGTTATAATCCAATATTTTTACTTGTGGTAAGGACATGCGTATTTTCATAGAGAGCATTTGCGATAGTGCAGTAGCTGCATTCCCTGAACCGATACTACCAATTTCTTTCAGTACATCTAGTTCAAAGCCATCCATATCATCATAGCTTTTGATTGCCATATGCTTTCCTCCTGTTTATCATCTTAGAGCATTGATTGTATTTGTAACCTCGTCTGTTGTTTTTACCATTTGCAAATTCATTTGATATACACGTTGTGATTCAATCATGTGTACGATTTCTCTTTCAAAATCCACATTAGAATTTTCCAAATAGCCTTGCAAAAGACCTTCTTTATCTTGTGATACAATCGGTTGTCCATTTTTTTCTATAGGTACAAATTCACTTTGCCCTACATTCAGCATACCATTTTTTTGTTCAAAAATATACACACCAATATCGTAGTCATCTTCTGCACTACGCATGTTGTTTGGTTGCCCTTGAGAATTCAACACCCATTTTCCTGTATCTGATACAAGCATAAAACTACCATCTACCTGTTCGGATAAGCTAAAATGACCATTTCTCGTATAACTGATTTCTTCTGTTAAAGGATCATACAATGCAAAAAATCCATCACCATCAATTGCATAATCCAAATCCATTCCTGTTGGTGTTACAACCCCTTGTGAAAAATCAGAATCCGCTTTCACCATACGAGCCCCAGCACCGCGTAACAGTCTTGTATCTTCCCCTTCTGCTGCATTCATATTCTGATAAATCAATTCACTGAACGCGCCTTGTCTTGATTTAAAACCTGTAGTACTCAAATTCGATAAATTATTTGCAATGACATCCATTCTTTTTTGTTGTGTTTGTGCGCCTGTCATTGCAGAATATAAGGAATAATTCATAGTAGTATACCTCCTGTCTTATCAAACACGAGCAATTTCTGTTGTTGCTTTGCTCATCAGTTGATCGTACATTTTGATTACTTGTGCTGCACTTTGTAACGCTCTTTGTGCTTCCATCATAGAAACCATTTCTTGAGAAGCATCTACATTAGAATATTCCAACATTCCTTGTTCTATGGATACTTGTGTTGGTGTTCCGGCTACAGTACTGGTAAAAGTACCATTCCCCGCTTTTACTAACTGTGTTGCAGGATCATCAAATGTTACGATTTGGAATTGTCCCAAGAGCTGATTATTCTGATTATATAATGCACCACTTGCGTCCATAGTCACTTCGTCTGTTCCCAAATATATGGGACCATTTGTGCCTAATACACGTCCTGTTTCTGGTAGGG
This sequence comes from uncultured Lachnospiraceae bacterium, assembly GCA_944384295.1. Lineage (GTDB taxonomy): Bacteria > Bacillota > Clostridia > Lachnospirales > Anaerotignaceae > Anaerotignum. The sequence goes on from CALWSU010000002.1 coordinate 93,656, forward strand.
CTAAGTATCCTTCATCGTCTATTATGAATCCACCATTTCTCGTATACAACACACCATTTTGTGTTTGAATCTGAAAGAAACCATCTTCTAATAATGCAAAATCAAGTGGACTGCCTGTATCTTCCAAACCACCTTGTGCGAAATCTGTGATATTCTCTGTTGCAATACGCATCATTGCAATATCATTCAATTCTGTACTATTGCTACGGTCTAAATTTCCTGTTCTGGAGAAAAGTTCTTCCTGAAAGGTGCTAGAAACCATAATATCTCGCTTATAGCCTGGCGTCATCATATTCGCAATATTATTGCTGATTACATTTAAATTTCGATTTTGCGTTAACATACCTGATGACAAATTATAAAATCCTTGAAACATACTGATTACCCCCTCCTCAGGAATAAAAATTTTTCTCCAGATACAATTTTAGTGATCGTAATGCACTTGCGTGAATCTGTGAAATTCTCGGTTCGCTCAAGTCCAATACTTCTGCAATTTCTTTCATAGTAAGTTCTTTTCTATAATATAATGAGAGTACGATTTGTTCTTTCTCTCGTAATGTTGCCAAGCCTTCTTGCAAAATACGACTTTGTTCTTTTTTTTCCAACTGACTCTCTGGTGAGGATTCACCATTGGATACAGGATCACTTACCTGCTCTCCCATTTTCTCTGCAATCAAATAATCTAATGAAACAACATTATATAAATTGGTTTTGCTTAGATTTTTTAAGTATTTCTCTAAACTAATATGCATAAAATCTGCAATTTCTTGATTGGTCGGATAACGACCTAATGTTTCATATAATGTTTTCATTGCCTCATCGATTTCTTTTGATTCTTTTCGCACATTTCTAGGCACCCAATCGTTTTTTCTAGCTAAATCTATAATCAGACCTTTGAGTCGTTTGGAAACAAATGTTTCAAATTTCGCATTTTTTTCAGCATCATATTTATCCACTGCCGCCATAAGCGCAATGATACCTTCATTAATAATATCATCCATCTGCGCAAAACTTGCATAAACATTTCTAAATTGTATGGCAATATTTTTCACCAAATATATGTAACGTAAAACAAGTTCCTGTTTGATGGATAACTCTTTTGTGCGTTGATATTCGGCTAAGAGTTCTTCATTGGTTTTTTCTGCCAACTCATGATTGGTCATCCTGCAAACCCCCATTTATTTTAATGATGGTTTTCTAATACAATATTGCCCACAGCCTGAATTTGAATATTATTTGCGATTTCATTGAAGGATAATACATACAAATTCGGATAAAATTGTTCTATCAAACGATATACATAAATACGAATGACATGACTGGTTAAAATAATAGGCATTTGTGAAAGACCATTAAATTTCTTTACATTCTCTGATAATTGTGTAATGAATTGTTGCATCAAATCTGGATTCAATGCCAAATAAATTCCATGTTCACTCTTAACCAGACTTGTTGCAATCAGTTTTTCCGTTTCGCCATCTAACGTGATCACGCGCATCTGACCATTTTCACAGAATTTACGTGTAATTGTTCTTTTCAATGCGACACGAATATTACCGATCATAGTATCCAAATCCCTGGATTCTGATGCAGTATCTATAATACTTTCTATGATTGTATTCAAGTCCTTGATGGGAATTCCCTCTTTCAGGAGATTGCAAAGAATTTTTTGAAAATTCCCATAACTAATAATATTCGGGAATGTTTCTTCCACCAATTCTGGTGCACTTTTTTTCAAATTTTCGATGAGCTGCATTACTTCTGAACGAGACATCAATTCATGTGCATATTGTCGAATAATTTCTGTCAAGTGGGTCACCATAACAGAAAGTGGGTCAATGACAGTATATCCATAAATCTCTGCCATTTCTTTTAAATCTGGTGTAATCCATTTACTTGGAATACCATATGCAGGTTCAATCGTTTCAATCCCTTCAATTTCACCAGTCGGTTCCGCTGGTTCCAAAGCTAGGTAATAATCTACCAATAATTCGCCTCGTGCAACTTCTTCTCCTTTTATTTTAATCACATATTGATTTGTATTCAAGTTTGAGCTGTCTCGCAATCGTACAGAAGGGATAACAAACCCCATCTCTTGTGCAAACTGTCTACGGAAAATGACAATACGATTGATTAATTTCCCCCCACTTGATTCTTCTACCAGAGGAATCAAACTATAACCAAATTCCATTTCAATTTGTTCTACATTCAATAAAGAATATACTGTATTGATATCTCGGTAATAATCCTCTGCTGAAGTTGCTGTTTCTTGTGGTAATTCTTCTGCGGCTTCTGCCAAGATCTGTTCTTGCATAGCAGCTTCTTTCATACGTTTTGTCACAGTATATCCTAACGCAATCAATATGGCTGCAATTACTAGTAATTGCAAATGTGGCATACCTGGCAAAAGCGCAAGTACTGCTAAAATCATACCACCAATCATAATCGCTTGTGGTTGAGCGATAAACTGTTTGGTTACATCTGTATTCAAACTGCCATCTGATACTGCTCTGGTAACAATCATACCGGTTGCTGTTGAAATCAGCAAAGCTGGAATCTGAGATACTAAACCGTCCCCAATCGTTGCAATCGTATATATCTGCAACACCTCGGTAAAGCTCATCCCTGATTGTATGATACCAATGATCGTACCTGCAATAAAGTTAATCAAGGTAATGATGATAGACATCACAGCATCACCTTTTACAATTTTGGTAGCACCATCCATTGCGCCATAAAAATCCGCTTCCTTTTGGATTTTATAACGACGCAATCTAGCTTCTTCTTCATTGATTAACCCAGAACTTAAATCGGCATCAATCGCCATTTGTTTCCCTGGCATCGCATCCAAAGTAAATCTTGCTGCAACTTCTGCCACACGTTCTGCACCTTTTGTAATAACAATAAACTGTACTAATACAATAATTAAGAAGATGATGACACCAACCACTGGATTCCCTTGTAATACAAAGCTACCAAATGCCTGAATAACCTGCCCTGCTGCACCTTCTTGTGTTAAAATCAATCGTGTTGAAGATACATTCAAACCCAATCGTAATAACGTTGTAACCAGCAGCAATGAAGGAAAAATAGAAAACTCCAATGCCTCTTTGATATTCATAGTAATCAACAGAATCGTCAAAGATAAAGCAATATTAAGAATAAAAAAGATATCCAGTACAAATGGATTCAGTGGTATGATCAATAATAATACGATAACAACTACAAATAGAGAAACCGAATTCTTTAACAGACTTTTCATCACTACTTCTCCAATGTTTTATTTTACTGCAATTTGTTTTTTAATTTATACACATATACCAAAATTTCAGCAATCGCACCATAATAATCTGCTGGAATTTCTTGATTTAATTCTGTCGCAGCATAAATGGCTCTTGCCAATGGTTTATTTTCCATTACATAAACATCATTTTCCTCTGCAATGCGAATGATACGTAATGCCAATTCATCTTGTCCTTTTGCAACTACAACAGGCGCCTGATTTTTTTCTGGGTCATATTTTAGTGCTACTGCAAAATGTGTTGGGTTTTTGATAACCACATCTGCTGTTGGTACAGCCTGCATCATTCTGGACATTGCCATTTTCATTTGTGTTTGTTTGATTTTGCCTTTTACTTTTGGGTCCCCTTCCATTTGTTTGTATTCTTCTTTGACTTCTTGTTTTGTCATTCGCATTTGGCGTTCATAGTCCCAACGTTGGTAAAAATAGTCCAAACCAGCAATTGCAGCAAATGCAATTGCTACTGTCATAACCAAACCAAATGTAGTATCTAAAACATAAATACACCCTGAAATCAAATCTATAGTCAACAAATCAGGAAGTTCAATGACTCTTTTTTCGATATATTGATATATAATTACAAACAAAATTGTAATTTTAATTAACCCTTTGACGACTTCTACTAAACTGCGTAAGGAAAACATGCGTTTCATACCATTAATTGGATTCAGTTTATCGAATTTCGGTTTTAGACTCTCTGTCGAAAATAGCATTTTCGTTTGAAATGCTGTTGTTACTACAGAAAGCAAAATCGAAACAACTAGCAAAATTGCACAAATTTTTACAAATATAAGCATGAAATTATGTGCTATATCTGTAGCAGCATCATTACTAACCGCTTCTAATGATGCAGTCATTCCGATAAACCCCATCAAATACTGCTTAAAATTTAAATAAATATCGGAAAACACTAATTTTGTACAAAAAAACATCCCTATCAAAGATACCAGTATGACAACGTCACGGCTAATTGGAACATTCCCTTTTTTTCTCTCGTCCTGTCGCTTTTTCCCCGTGGCCTTCTCGGTTTTTTCCTCTCCTGCCACCTTTGTGTTCCCCCCCTTATGCAGGCATCACTATGAAAGTAATTGTACAAATTGTTGCAATGCATCAAACATCATAACAATACAATTATCCAAAAATTCAGTGATCGGTGTAAACATCAAAATCATCAATAACAATCCCAAAAGCAGTTTTGCTTGTATATTGACAATAAATACGTTGATTTGTGGAATCGTTTTCATCAAAATCCCTACACCAATTTCCAAAAAAATTTCTGCAGCAAGAATTGGCATTGCTAATCTGACAGCAAATACCGTACAATCACAAAAAATCTGTAAAATAGCACTACTTACACTTTCTTGGAACACAATACTACCATATGGTAAAAGTTCTCCTGAATGTAAAAGCATTTGAATCATTGCAATATGTGCATCTGATACAAAAAATAATAACATAAATAGAATATTATAATATGTAGCAGATAGTGCAAGTGAACTATTACTTTGTACATCATATATTTTTGCCATACCAAGTCCCATTTGATAGTCCATGATCTCACCAGCCAATATAATAATATACAAAAACAAATTCACCACAAGACCCAATACATATCCCGCAAAAAACTCTTTTAATAATAATACAGCATATTCTATTGTGGTCTGCACTTCTACCGGCGGATACTGCTTTGTTGTCAAAATAATCATGCTTAATGCGATTATAATTCCACTTCTTACCAGACCTGGGATATTTCTTCTACCCAAAATCGGATTGAATAAAATAAAACCACTTATTCGCATGATGATCAGTGAAAACAAAAGTATGTTTTCCATACCCAACATTGCAACCGCTCCTCAAACTTGGATTTGTTCATTCTCAGCCTTGCATCAAAACAAACAATTCCCTCGTAAAATCTTGTAGTGTTGTTAGCATCCATGAGCCAATAAATAAACATGTCAATGCAATCACCAACAGTTTTGGTACAAATGTAATTGTTTGCTCATGAATTTGTGTTGCTGCTTGTAAAATTGAAATCAACACACCAACCAGCATACTTAATAATAATACTGGTGCACATAGTTTAATTGCCACCATCAGAGCGACTCTCATGATATCCATTACTTCTGCATTACTCATGTTTTTCCTCCGTTAGCGAAATCCTTGCACCAATGCCGAAAACAACAACTGCCATCCATCTACTGTTACAAATAACAATAACTTAAATGGTAAAGAAATCGTAGCAGGAGGCAGCATAATCATACCCATTGACATCAAAGTACTAGATACTACAATGTCAATCAACAAAAACGGAATAAACAGTAAAAAACCAATGATAAATGCGCGTTTTAGTTCACTGGTCATAAATGCTGGAATTACAATTTGCATCGGCAAATCTTCTGGATTTTCCGTCATTTCTTGGTCTGCAAAATCCAAATACATATTCAGAGAACTTGTTTCGGTATTTCTCAGCATAAATTGCTTCATTGGCACCGAGGCTCGCGCTAAGGCTTCTTCTTGTGTAATTTCTTCGTTTTTATATGGAACGTATGCCTGCTCATTTACCTCTTGTATCACAGGAGACATAATAAATAATGTCAAGAACAAAGCAAGACCTACTAATACCATGTTGGGTGGCGTTTGTTGCGTTCCTAGTGCACTTCTGGTAAATGATAATACAATGACTATCCTTGTAAAAGATGTCATCATAATGACAATGGAGGGCAACAGCATTAAAACTGTCAGTATTACAAACAATTCTAATGTTTGTATGCCATTCCCATTGATATTTACAATTCCTTCTGCCATTGTCTGCACTCCAAACTTATTGACTAATGTTTCATTTTTCCAAACTTGTCCAAAAATATTTCCTTAAATTGCGACATACGAAAATCTGTCGTTGTGCCTTCTCTTGCTTGCAATATTAGTTCAGAAATATCTTCTTCTTTTAATTCCATCAAAAGCTGTATGCCTGATTGAGCTACACCAATCAGGCAATACTTATTTCCCACTTGAACAATCAAAAGACTTTTATCCTGCCCTAACAATATGCGCTCCAGCACTTTCATATTTGAGGAATTTTGATAGCGAATCGCAGTCTTTCCAATTCGCCTTGTCATCACAAAAGCTAGAATTAGTATCAATACAACGATAATAAATGTGGCAATCAGTTGTAAAAAATCTCCTATATCTCCCATAATGACCTCTACATCCTTTGACTTAACCCAGTAAGGTAGTTACTGTTTTCATCAGTCTGTCTGGTTTAAAAGGTTTTACAATAAAGTCTTTTGCACCAGATTTCAAAGCATCAATTACCATTGCTTCTTGACCCATTGCGGAACACATTACCACCACTGCATTTGGATCTTTTGCGCGAATTGTTTTTAATGCTTCCAATCCGTCCATATTTGGCATTGTAATATCCATAATTACCAGATCGGGTTTCAATTCATCATACTTATCCACTGCTTCCGCACCGTCTGCTGCTTCATGAATATCACTATAACCATTCTTCGTTAATGTGTCCTTTTCCATCATTCTCATAAATGCTGCGTCATCTACTAACAAAATCTTCGCCATGATACCATACCTTTCTTATTGGGTTATTATATTTTTTATATTATTCATTATTGCTCTTTCAAAAATTCAGGACGTTTGATAATTTCTGTAATTCTCACACCAAAATTATCATCCACAACGACTACATCACCTTTTGCAATGCATTGTCCGTTGGCATAAACATCTACCTGTTCTCCTGCCAGCTTATCCAATACAACCAAAGATCCTGATGTCAATTCCAATATATCTTTGATCAATTTTTTAGTTCTACCAATTTCCACAGAAATTTCCAGCGGCACATCCATAATCAATGCCAAATTCTCTGCCTGTTCTTCTCCCAAGGTTTCCACTGCACCAAATTGTGGTGCATCTAAGGGCTGTGCCTGTATCATACGAGGCTGTGGCGCATAGCCATAACCTTGAGGTGGCATTGCATTTGCCATCTGCTGTGGCGGTGCATAATACATCTGCTGTTGCATAGGCATAGGCTGTGGTTGCACTGGCGTTGCCTGCGGTTGCGGCTGTGCCATCTGCTGTTGCATCATTGCTTCTATTTCCTCCTGCGACATTGTTCTGTTGCTTGCTGGCTCTGGTGTTGGTGTTGGTGCCGCTTGTTGCTGCATCAACGCTTCTATTTCTGCTTGCGACATCATTCTGTTGCTTGCTGGCTCCGGCTCTGGTGCAGCTTGTTGCTGCATCATTGCTTCTATTTCTGCCTGCGACATCACTTTGTTGCTGCTTGCTGGCTCTGGTTCTTTCTTCGGCTCTGCTTGTGACATCGCTTGTTGCATCATTGCTTCTATTTCTTCTTGTGACATCACTTTATTTGATGTAGGTGTCGTATCTGGTGTGGGTTCTGGTGCAGCTACCATTTGTGGTGGTGCTGCTTCTTCCAATTCTTCTTCACCGGTTAAACCAAATGCAGAAACCAAACGTTTTGCCAAACTGATAGACATCAAACTCATAAAGCGGCTTTCCACCAATTCTTCTATTGCTAGGTGGAAATTGACTACTACCATTTTATCTTCTCCGGCAAAGCATTTTTTCTTAAACGCATCTGTATCTTCTACCTCGAAAGAAACAGGCGTAGAAATATTTACCACTTCGCCTAAGAATTCTGAAAGTGCTGTTGAAGATGCCCCCATCATTTGGTTCATGACTTCACAGACTGCACTCATATTCATTTCATCCAATACAAATGCTTCATCTGGAATTTCTGTCCCCATCAACAATCCAACAATGATTCTTACATCTTGGCGTTTGAGCAGCATAATATTACTGCCGCTTAATCCTGATATATATGTAATTTCAACGCCGACAACCGGTTCTAAATCAGCATACTCAAACTCATCGAAAGAAAGAACACTTACATCAGGTGTTGTAATATCAACTCGTTTTCCAAGCATAGTAGATATTGCAGTTGCGGAGGCGCCTAAGCTGATGTTCATGATCTCCCCAATTGCATCTATCTCTATGGAACTAAATTTTTGTTCACTCATATCTGTTACTCTCCTTGTGTAGAATTCTTACATTTTTTCACATATCTCATTGATTTTCACCGCCATATTTTTGTTGCTCTTTCCGAGCTCACCTTTAAACCACGGCTCTCCTTCGATATATAAATAAACGTCAGAATCCTTCGATTTATTCAAATTGATGACATCTCCCACCTGAAGTCCAAACAAATCACGTAACAACAGTCTGGAACTGCCAAGTTCTGCTTTGATTTCCATAGAAGTTTCTTTGATACCTTCCATGATATTGTTGGCAATTTCTTCTTCTTGTCCCAGCTTTTCTTCCTGTTCTTCCAAAATCTTGAATATATTGCTTAAAAAACTGCCAGGCAAACAAATGTTAATCTTTCCTGTAATTCCACCGATATCTACATCCATTACAACAATGACGACAGTTTCATCAAAACCAATTCTTTGCATCATACCTGGATTGGTTTCAATTTTGTCTATGTTAAAATACAATTCCATGTAATTGGACCAGCCGTCTTTCATCACTGCCACAAGGTACTTGACAACATGTTGATATAACGCAAGTTCAATATCTGTGTAATTATAGGAAGATGGTATTTCAGCAATATCCTCGCCTGTACCCCCCAACATTCTGTCAATTACACACAATATCAATTGATTGGTTCCATGTAATATCACTGGACCATTGATGCTGCCGTCTGGTAAAGTGACATTGATTAAAGTCAAAACATCATTGTCATTCAATGCGTTACTGAACTCATAATATCTTTGTTCCTCCACATCTAATATATCAACCTGTGTAGACATTCGCACCAAACTATTGAGTCTTGAAGAACACAGACGCGCATAATTTTCATATACGCTGGTTAACATTTTCAGTTTGTCCTTCGTAAATTTCTTTGGACTATAAAAATCATATTTTTTGTACTTTCTTTCTTCTTTGACTTCTTCTTGTTTTTCTGATTCTCCACTAATCATAGAATTGATCAGCGCATCAATTTGACTTTGCGATAGTACTTCAGCCATTTTCCATATTTCCCCCCTTCCTATCCTTGACCTGTCTTTGGTTTAATTGATATCAATCATATTTGCTTCTTCATAATATTGCTCCAGTGTTTTTACGACACTGTCGTTTTTCGTAATCAATATCTCTACACGACGATTTCTTGCGCGATCTTCTCGTGTATCAAAAGAACTGATTGGGCGATGTTGTCCAAATCCACTGGAAACAAGCTTTGAAGGCTCGATGATATTTTTTTGCTGGATATAAAGCAATACCTCGGTTGCTCTATCCGAAGCCAAAAATCGGTCACTGACAGGTTCATTCGGTGTATCCGGTGTTGCCTGTGAAGTATGACCCAACACTTGGATTTCCTGTATGGAATCTCTTGCTTCGTATATCGCCTGACAAAATTCATCTAAGATGACTTTTCCTTCATCTTTTAATACATAGCTATCCCCATCGAAAAATACATTATCACGAAATGTAATGAAAGTAAATCCGTCTCCGCGAGAAAGCTCAATCTGGGATTGTAAGTTATTTTCTGTTACATACTCTGACAACTGATAATACAATTCATCAAAATCGTCTACCGTTTCATCAGGTTTTGCCCCGCCGGAAACCGGATCTGATAGTGTATTCTGTTGTTCCCCTACGACAATCTGTGAAACTTCTGCCGCATCAGGATTAAAGCTTCTCACAAGAATTTCCCATTTTTCCGAACTAACTGTTGACATGGAATACAACAATACGAAAAAACATAATAAAAGTGTTACCATATCGCCATATGTATCCATCCAGTTCGCGCCACCGCTTCCGCGCTTTTTCTTCTTTCCGGCCATAAAATACACATCCTATTTATATTCTTATCTTTTGCCTTTAGCTTTTATTTTTCTTTTTTGGATTTTTTCTTTTCTTTCTTACCGCCGTCAGATGCTCCATCACCTAAAGCCATTTCTCTTTGTTTCTGTGCCAGATAGGAAATCAGTTTTTCTTTCATAAATTTCGGGTTTTCACCAGATTGTATGGATAATACGCCTTCGATAATAATTTGTTTGCAAAGATATTCTTCATCATTTCTTGTATTTAATTTCTTTGCAATAGGAGAAAACACTAAGTTCGCCAATAATACACCATAAAACGTGGTAATCAACGCTACAGACATATCATTACCAATACTAGAACTCTCCCCGCCCTCTAAGTCCATATTTTTCAACATATTAATCAAACCAATCAATGTACCTATCATACCGAATGCTGGCGCAAACGCAGATGCTTTTTCGTACATGCCAACCGCATCTGCATGACGTTGTTCCAAATAATCTAAGTCATTATTCAGCATCGTTCTTACTTTTTCTGGATCAGTAGCATCTACAATTAACATAATACTTTGCTGCAAAAATGGGTCTGTTTGTTGATTGGCTTTTTCTTCCAATGCCAACAAACCATTTTTTCTAGCAATTTGAGAAAACTCTACTAATAAGTCAATAAATTCAAATGGGTCATATTTATTGCCTTGCATCATAATTTTGAAATGCTTTGGTATTTGTTTTAGCATAGATGCAGGGTAACTCGCAATTACTGCGGAAATAGTACCACCCACAACGATCAATGCACTTGGTGCATCCAAGAAGTTGATGATTTGGTCCATCACAATATCGGTTGGTGGAACATAAACGATACCAAAAGTAATTAACAAAATACCCAGCACTACACCTATTACTGTCGTTAAATCCATATTGCATACCCTCTATCAGTCATTATTTTTAACAACATTGATCTTCTGGTGCATGTTATAAATCTTTGCGTTGTATTCAATAATTTTGTCAATAATTTCGTCTACGGTTTCGCGTACAATAAAGAAGTCTTTGTTCATCAAAATCACTTTGGATTCTGGTATCATTTCGATACATTCAATGTGATTGCAATTGATAATAAATTCGTCACGGTTCAGTTTTGTTAATTTAATCATACATACCATCCTTTCTTCCCTTTTGTTACTTTTCCCCTTGTTGATTATACTATATATACGGATAGAGCACAAATGCCCTATCCGTATATTATATCACATTTTAACGCTTCATGTTAACTAATTCTTGCAACATTTCATCCGAAACTGTGATCATTTTAGAACATGCTTGGAAACCTCTTTGTGTAGTAATCATATTAGAGAATTCGGTTGCCAAGTCTACGTTTGACATTTCTAAACCATTGGTTGCTAATATGGATGTAGTACCTTTCCCAGGTTCATAAGCGCCAACCAAACCAGTGTTGTTTACTGCTTTGTAATAAGAATTACCTTGATTTTCCAATGCATTTGGATTTGGTACATTTGCCAATGCAACCTGACCAAACTTGATGATTCTACCATCATCTGCTGTACCAGAAACAACACCATTTTCATCAATGGAAATACCAGTCAAATTGATTGGTTCCAAAGTGTCATTATAATTGATTTCTTCGGTACCATTATCGTCAACAGGTACACGCAAAGGAACCAATTGTGTTGTATTTGGTGTCCATGTCGCATCACCTACTGCCAACGCACCATCTGTTTGAATAAATCCGTAAACTACATTTTTATTGGCATCTACTAAATAGCCATCACCGTCTATTGTGAATTTCCCAACTCTGGTTAATGTAAGCTGATTTGCTTGGCTGCCTTCTGCTACATCTGTAGCATCATCTGTATCATTTACAATACCACTTGTATTGATATCCCCACCAGCACCTAATGTTGGTATTTTTTGTCCTACCAAAAAGAAGCCATTGCCACTAATCATACAGTCAGTACCATAACCTGTCGGTTCATAACTGCTGGCAGTAAAATTCACATCTACAGATGCTAATTGAGAACCATACCCTAATTGACTTGGATTGGAACCACCATACAATGTATTACCAGCACTAGAATTGCTTATAGACTGATAAATACTGTCCATAAATGTCGCACGAGCACTTTTGAACCCTGCGGTATTTACGTTTGCAATATTGTTACCAATTACGTCCATTTTATTTTGGTGTGTACGCAAACCGGATACACCGGAAAACATTGATCTAAGCATTTTGATCTCCTTCCTGATTTGCTGTGTTTTTGTATCTATAACTTCAGATAGATACAAAGCTTCCCTAACGGGTCCAGCCTATAGCAACACAGCACCGTCTATCTTTGTAAAAATATTATTTTTCATTTCATTGCCATTCATAGCGGTAATGACTGTATTATTGGCTACGCTCACGACAAATGCTGCCTGCTGTGTAATCATCACAACATCTTTCGCGCCTTTTTGCCTTGCACTGTCTGCCGCTTCATTCATTTGCGCCAACAAATCCTCTGTCATCTCAATGCCACGTTGTTGTATACGTTCCTGAGAATGTTTGGAAAATTGTAGTTGATTTTGTGTTTGCTGCAATTTTTGCTGCAACACTTGGTCAAAACTATTTTCCTGTGTGGGGATTGTCGTTTGTGTTTTGGTATGTAGCAAAGGCTCCGTTTGTAATTGTTGCAGTTGGCGCAATTTGAAGTCACTGATTCGCTCCATCCTTCACCCCCCATTTCATGACATGATAACAATGCATCATAACTGTTCCAAATTGATCAGGTTGTACACACTTACACAGACTTTGTTTCTTCTGGGGTTTCTGTTCCTCCATCTTCGCCATCGCCTGTATCTGTGCCACCTTCTCCGCCTTCTTCTGGCAGTTCTGGTAATTTACCTACTGCTATCAGCTGCGACATAGAATATGCTTTGCCATCCACATACAAAATTGGTTCTCCATTATAAAATCCAACCCCTGTCACAGTCCCTACTACTTCTTCTATTTTATTATCACTTGTTATATTAGCAACTGTAACTTCTTTCCCCGATAAAGATGCTGCATATGTAATTACACTAGTTTGTGCCATATCATTGATAGACTGCACCATAGCCAACTGTGCCAATTGTGTCATATAGGTATCTTGGCTCGTTGGATTCATGGGGTCTTGGTTTTGCATTTGCGCTACAATCAACTGCAAGAAAGAGTCCATACTCAACTCAGATGATGCAGAAGTTCTTGTTTTCCCAGTCGCATCTGTTGTGTTTGCAGTTCTTGTTGTATTACTTGTATTGTTCTGTGTGCTGTACGCAGATGCAATCGCCTTAGAATTGATTGTCAAATCAGACAAAGTACTTTCCTCCTTTCTGCAACATGAACCATTTACACCAAACCTAAGCGCAACTGTTGCAAGAAATCCATACTGTCATCTTCTTTATGTTGCTGATGCTTTTTTTGTTGTTCTTGTGCAGATTGCTCTTTTTGTTGCTGTTGTTCTGGATTATGCTGCTGCAATAAATCTTTGTCTTCCTGTACTTGAATCTGCACTGAAACGTTTTGACCCGTTCTATTTTCCAAAACAGAAATCAAACCATTTCTATTATCCATCAATGTTTCCAGTGCTTTTGCATTTGCACAGAAAATAGAAACATGGGTTTCACCTTCTGCAAACGTAACGTTAATTTGTACCTTACCCAAAGATTCTGGTTCCAGTTGCAGTTCAAATTCGTTGTTTGTACGCATCAAAATTTTATCTGCCATTTGTTCTGGAACATTGCCCTTATTCACAGAAACCACATCACTCACTTTTACATGAATGACATCGCCTTCTGCCGTTTGCTGTTTTGTCTGCAACAACATACTCAGATCTTCTGCGTTACTTTTCTGTTGATCATCAGCCTTTTCTACCACCACATCTTTTTGAATAGGGGATTGTACATTTTGCTGCGTGCTATCTTGCTTTACTGCTTCTTGTACTGGCTGTTGTGTTGTTGCTGCGACATCAGTCTGTACAGTAGATTGCTGTTGTGTTGCCACATTTGTCATATTGGTTGTGTTCTCTGTGTTTGCGGCATTTGTTGCCTGCTGTGTCTGTACTACATTTTGCTGCAATGTCTGCTGTGGCACTGTTTGCATGACTTGCTGTGTCCCTTCCGCTGTTTGCGGGATTACATTTTCCTGTACACCAGTCTGCACGGTTGCGGTTTGTGTAGTAGTTGACACTTGTACAGAAGCCTGATTTTGTTGCAAAGCTTGAATTGCCGCATCTACATTGTTGCGATTGAACAGCATTGCTGCCAAAATCTCTGTATTCGCGAATTGTCCTACAACATTTTGTGCTACTTCTGTTTTTCCAGTTTGATCTTGTGCGCCTTGTGTGGCATCATCTTCTTGCGGTTGTTGCGTTTTATCTTGCGTTTTAGAAGGCTCATCTTTTTTTGTTGCCTGCGTTTTATCCGCTTGATTTGCTTGATCCGCCTCTCGACGCATCACATTTTCAAAACTGTCTTTTGTGTTGTTTTTGGTCACATCCTTTTTAGACACATTGGACTGTGTCGCTTGCAGGAGTGCCATACTTGCACTTTTGATGTCCACATTTTCACTCCTTTCTTTTATTTTTGTGCTTCGTTTCTTAAGATTTGTTAAGATTCAAAGCTACAATATATTGCAACAGCACTGCTTTTAGGCGCTGCCCAAAAGCAGTGACTGACTGCTGCCATAAGTACCATTAGCCTTGCTGCATACGAATTCTACTATTGGAAACAAATTCTTCAATAAACATTTCATTTTCTTTTTGTACTGCTTGATTGTATTGCCCAACCTTGATTTCGCGCAGTTTTTCTATCGATAATTTTTCTTTTTTTGCTTCAATCATAATGTTGCGTTTTTCTTCTTCTGTTTTCTGCAACTGTTTTAATTTTTTATGCTCTGTACGAATCACCGCATTTTGTCTTTGCAAATAGCTTTCATAAACCGACGCTTCTATCACTGTAATAAAACCTTTTTTCTTTTCTTCAAACTCAAGCATATATGCTCTTTTTTCGTTCTCCAATTCTTGAATATGATTTTCTTGATCTACAACTGCTTTTAGCGCGCGGCTATGTTCATTCCGACGTACTTCCAAAATGTCACTTTTATATTTCAATACAGGTTCTAACTGAAATGAAAATTTTTTCATAGTAAAATCCCCCTGTGCATATTCTCCTATCTCTCATTTTTCAGATTCAACGAAGAATTTCCTCCATTTGTGTAAGCACAGAATCATAAGAAAATGCCTCGTCAATCCCCTGTTTTAAGAAAGCATTCAGTTTGTCGATTTTTGCGATTGCATAATCCAATTTGGGATTCGTGCCAGATTTATACGCGCCAATCGAAATCAAATCCTCATTTTTTGCATAAGTACTGAGGATATCCCTGCACTTTGATGCCATTTCCATGTGTTGTTCGGAAACAATGGTTGTCATCAAACGGGAGATGCTGGCGTTAATATCAATTGCAGGAAAATGGTTGCTGTTCGCTAGTTTTCTGGAAAGTACAATGTGTCCATCCAAGATACCGCGAACAGTATCTGCGATAGGTTCATTGGTATCATCCCCTTCCACCAAAACGGTATAAATGCCTGTGATAGAGCCATTTTCAAAATTTCCACTGCGTTCCAGCAATTTGGGCAATTCCGAATAAATAGACGGTGTATAACCTCTTGCAATAGGGGGTTCCCCAACCGCCAAACCAATTTCTCTTTGCGCCATCGCAAAACGGGTCAAAGAGTCCATCATTAAAAGTACATCTTTTCCTTGATTTTTGAAATATTCTGCAATCGCGGTTGCAACTACGGGACATTTTGCGCGCAGCATTGGCGATTGATCGGACGTTGCAACCACCAATACGGAACGCTCCAAGCCCTCTTTTCCTAAATCTTTTTCTACAAATTCTAATACCTCACGTCCACGTTCTCCCACTAACGCAATGACATTGATGTCCGCTTTTACATTTTTTGCAATCATGCCCATTAATGTACTTTTACCAACACCACTACCGGCAAAAATGCCAATTCTTTGACCTTTGCCAATTGTAATCAAGCCGTCTAATGCCTTGATTCCAAATTCCATTTTTTCGCGTATCGGAGGTCGTGTCAGAGGATTGATATAGCTATTATTGACTGAATAATATTCTTGTGTCTGAAACGGACCAAGTCCGTCAATTGGTTCTCCCATGGCGCTAATGATACGACCACGTAAAAAATCACCAACTGGTATTTTTAATCTTTGTCTTGTATTTCTTACAAAACTACCAGCCATAATACCATTCGTACTTTCATATGGCATCAATAACACTCTGTCATCTTTGAAACCTACGACTTCCGCTAACACTTGCCCTTTTGAATTTTGGCTATAGATACGACTAATATCTCCGATACCAGCTTTTCCTCCCGAAGCTTCCATCGTCATACCGACAATATTTTCTATTTTTCCAATATGGCTAATGGTTTCTGATTGTTTGACCAGTTGTATCATGCCTTTGTACATATAAAATCCCCCTGCATTATGTACTGGAATGGCTTAATATTTCTTTGATATTTTCCATTTGCGTGCTAACACTTGCATCAATGATTTCGTCAGGGAATTCTATAATACAAGTTCCTTGTTTTTCATTACCCATAGAAACCACTTTAATATGTTCGGAAAGATGGGATAAAGCCTGCACAATATCCAAATCTGCTTCTAATAACATTTCTGCATCCACTTTGGAAATATAAACTTTTACCCATTCTTTTGTTTTCAAACGTTCCGTAGCGGATAATATCATTTTTTCTATGATTTCTCCGCTGGAACGTAGACTGACTTGTATTACTTTCTCTGCGACTGTAATTGCAAGTTCTTTCAGTTCATCTTTATATTCTCTTAAAATATCTTCTTTTGCTTGTGCTGTTTCATCTGCAACGCGGCGCAAATGTGCCAAAAAAGCTTTGCTTTGTGCGCCAACTGTACCTTGGATTTCAGCATAAGCAGTATCTTTGCCTTCTTTTTCACCTTCTGCAAAGCCTGCCTCATATCCTTCTTTTTTGGCTGCTTGACGCAATTGCTCTGCTTCTTGTTCGGCTTGTTGCATTTTTTGCTGTATTTCTGCTTCAGCATCTTGTCGCATTTTTTCTAATTGTTTCTTATGCTCTTTTTCTTCTTCCGCCCATTGCTTTTCCCATCTTTCTCGCTCCAAAGATAGTTTTTTGCGTTCTTTGGCGTATTCTGTTTCTTTTTTATCTTTCTTATCTTTTTTATCTTCAGGCAAGTCTTCTATATTTGCTTCCTTTGCCTTTTCCAACAGTTGTTGTCTACGCAAAGCCAACAATTCTTCGGCGTTATATTCATTATGAAATTGGTAGGTTTCTACTTTCTTTTCATTCTCTGTTCTTTTCAGCAGATTAGGCAATGATATCATCCTTTCCGCCCTTCATAATGACTACCTCGCCCGCTTCTTCTAATTTACGGATTACGCCAACAATTCTCTGTTGTGCATCTTCCACGTCTTTGATACGTACGTTAACAGTAACTTCCAAATCGGACTTGATAGATTCTGCCATACGTGTAGACATATTGGAGAAGATAAGATTTGCCACTTCTGCATTGGCGCCTTTGAGAGCAAGCACAATATCTTTGGAATCGCAATCGCGCAAGAAACGCTGTATAGAACGATTGTCCATGGTTGTGATATCTTCGAATACAAACATTCTCTTTCTGATTTCGTCGGTAAGTTTGGCATCTCTTTCCACCAATTCGTCGAAGATATATTTTTCGTTGCTACGATCCATGTAATTGATAACTTCCGCGATATAATCGATACCACCAGCTTTTGTAAAGTCGGTTGTAAGTACAGAAGAAAATTTCTTTTCGATTTCATTTTCCACGATTTTGATTGCTTCAGGTGATGCACTGTCCATTTTTGCGACTGCTTCTACCACGCGCAATTGTTTGATTTTGGGCAAAGAAACGATAACATCTGCCGCCTGCCCTGGATTTGCATAAGACAATACCAACGCAATCATCTGTGGACGTTCATGCTGCAAAATAGAAAACAAGTTTTTACTGTCCAATTTACGTACAAAGGAAAATGGCATCGTTTTCAAAGACTTTGCAACTTTTTCCAACAACACAGTGGCAGTTTGTTGCCCGAAGGCTTTTTCCAGAATACTTCTTGCGTATTCCAGACCTCCTTCGGTAACCACTTTCTGTGTCATACATTCTTTATAAAATTCATCTAATACGCCTTCTGTTTCCTCTTGAGAAAGATGACGCATTTTTGCGATTTCCACGGTCAATATCTCAATATCTTCTTCACTCAGATATTTATAGATTTGTGAAGCTTTATCGGTACCCATGGAAATAATGACGGCTGCCGCTTTTTGTTCCGGTGTCAAAGCCGTTTTATCCATTGATTTTTCCTCCCCTCAACCATGTCTTTAAGGTTTGTGCGGAAATCTCGGGGTTCTCATCCGTAATCTCACGAATCTTATTCTTCAATTCCAGACTACGTTCATTTTTAATATCTAATAAATCTGCAACCATATCCAAGTTATCCACTTGTTGTTTTGCTTCATCTGGTATTGGTGTAACCGGTCTAGGCTGTGCAATCGGCGCGCTGTTCTGTCGTGCCATTGCTTCTTCAAATGCCAGACGTTTTTTCTTTCTTCTTCTCAACAATACCATCAGAACAATCAACAAGATCAAAAGCGCACCACCAGCAATTGCTACCCACAGCATTACTTGACGCAGTTGTTCTGGTTGCATCAAAGGTTCATCATCTGGTACAGTTTCTGTTGTTTCTGAATAGAATGGCACACTTACAATTTCAATTTTTGCATCTTGGTCATCTACACTGATACCTGCCGCTTTTGCGATCAAAGAGCGCAAATTCGCTTCTGTCAAATCGCCAACATCTTCTCCATCTATAATAACAGCAACAGATAAGTCAGTCAAATCACCTGCATCTACCTGCTCTTGTTCTTTGACCTGGTCAACCAAATATTCAGCACTACCATCACTTAAAACGTAATTTTCTGTACCGTCTGTTTCAATTCTTGTATAGATTGGAATATCGGCATTGGTTTCTGTACCTGGTACGCCACCCACTGTTTCTCCATCTGATGAAATTTCTTGTGTTGCCGTTTGTGAAGATATTACACCTGTGTTGGTTTCTGGATTTTCTGGAGAATAATTGATGATTTCACGTATCTTTTTATTGATATCTACTTCACTATTGACGCTGACTTCTACATGTCCTTCTCCATAAATGGGTACCAATACCGCCAATACTTTATCACGAATTTTATTATCAATAATTTGTTCCATCTGGAACTTCAAATCGTTTGCATCTACTTGAGAACGTTCTTCTGATACCGTAACATCTTGTCCGTTACAGATAACCGCAACATTTGAAAATTCAAGATCAGGGATACTCTTAGATACCAAACGCTGAATCGCACGGATCGCATCTTCGTCCAACTGGTCCCCATTATCTGTAATTACAGTCACAGAAGCAGTCGCTTGTGTTGCATTATTGTTATCTAACACATAACGTCTGTCTTCTCCAAGAGCGATCGTTACTTTTGCATCCTTTACATTTGGAAATAACGATACTGTTGCACCCATACGATCTTGTAAATCCATCAATTCTAATTGTTGTTTTTCACTTTCTGAAGTTGTCAAGTCGATATTCGCAAGATGGTCGTATGTAAAACCGCTTTTTGGATATCCTTCGTAAACAAGTTGTGCTTTTAATTGTTCTTCTTGTTCTTGTGGTACCAAAATCGTACCATCTGTTTCGTACTTATAGTCCACACCTTGTTCTTGCAATTTCCCCATAATTTCGCTTGCTTCTTCATTGGTCAAATCCGAAAAAAGCGTTACATATGGTTTATTATTGAGCCAAAGTGCGATACCTATTGATGCAATCAAAGAAATTGCTACACCTAGAATGATTATTTTTTTCGTTTTACTACTTAAATTTTTAGTCACTTCCCTTACTTTTGCAAGGAATGCATCAAGTCGTTCTTTCACTGTAATCCCTCTCCATTATCAGCACAAACAAAGCTTGCCGATTTATTCTTACAAGCTAATGCGCATCAGTTCGTTATATGATTCAATTGCCTTATTGCGCAGCTGAATCATCAAATCCACAGATAATTGCGCTTTTGCTGCTGCTGCGGGAACGGTATGTGCATCATCAATCTGCCCAGTTGCTAATAAATACTGACTTTGTTCTAATTCTTTTTCTGTACTTACCACATCATCGATAACACCTTGAAACACGTCCTGAAATGGTGTAATCACGCCTTGTTGGGCATTGACATCTGATGTTTGATCTAAAGAAAGCTTTAATGGCTGAATTTGTTGCATCGCAGCAATTTCCATATTACATCCCCCTCTATAATATCATTCAAAACAACATTTGTTCCTTACTTTTTATATATTTTTATCTAGTTCTAATTTCCAATGCTTTACTTGCCATTGTTTTCACTGTATTAAAAACTGTCAGATTGGCGTCATAAGCGCGGCTTGCCGCCATACTATCTATTGTTTCTTTTAACAAATCCACATTGGGCATTTGCACATATCCATTTTCATCCGCATCTGGATGCGTTGGATCATAAACAGATTGAAATTCTCTTTCATCTTCTACAATTTCAGCCACTCTTACGCCGCCGCCATTGCTCTGGCTTTGTCTTGCTACTTCAGAACGCAGCACCTGACCAAAACCTGTGGTTGGTATGGATTCAAACACCACCATTTGTCTTCTATATGGTTCTCCGTTTTCTGTTCTAGTCGTATTAATATTCGCGATATTTTCTGCCGCAATATCTAAACGCATACGCTGCGCTGTCATACCGGAACCGCTAATATCCAATGCATTTAAGAATGCCACGACAAATTCCCTCCTTACGATACGTTATGATTTTATGATGATATGTTGATATATATTTTTGTTTATTGTCCACGAATTACCGTACCCAATCGTACTGCATCATCGGAAAATGATTTTAGCATATATTGATATTGCAAAGCCGCTTTTGCAATTTCCATACTTTCCACATCTAAATTTACGTTATTCCCATCTGCACGTGTACTTTCGTCTTCTGTAAGATGTACTTGTGCTTTGGTAGATAAAATCCCATTACGAATTTCGGAAGCGGTTTTATTTTTTGTCGCTGCAATCTTACTTTGTAATTCATCTTCAAATGTAACATAACTTGCTTGAAACCCTGGTGTTTCTGCATTCGCAATGTTATTAGAACTAACAACCTGTTTTTGCCATAAAAAGTCCAAAACTTTCTCAGACAGCAAAAGCGAGTTATTATTCAAATAATTCATATCCATCCCCCCTAAAGTATTGTGAATTTTTGCCGCTTTTGTCATTGTAGTAGCAATTAATCACAAATTCCGACAGCATTCTTTCTATTTTAGTATAGACAAAATCAGTCGAAATTTCAATGGATTCCTTAAGATTCTATTGCGAAAATTTTGCATTTTTCTTTCGTACATTATCTTGTAGAACAGTTCTAAATTCCAAAAAAATATCATTCATGTTTTTGTTATCTATTTATATTTTTCATCTTTATTTTTACCTTATTTTTACCAAAACTTTTCATTCGTTCAACAATTTGCATATATTTATACAATATCGTTTGTTCAAATTCATTATAACATATGTTGGTTTTTATGATTTTCTATCCAATCTTTTCATATTTAATTCCTAAAATATTTTACTTGCGTACGCAACTTATGCAAAAAAAACATCAATTTATCGAGAATCTTCCTAATTAAAGTTGCTTTTCCCTTTTTGCAATCCAAAAGAAACTATTTGTTTTATGAATCATTTATTTCTCCTATATTTTTATACGCTATCTTTTTATACGCTATCTTTTTATACGCTATCTTTCTATTTGATAATCTTTCTTTATTTTATTGGAAAAGCAGCAAAAAAATTCTATAAAGTTCGCACCATAATAAAGTATGTGATATGTTGTATTTTGTACATATCCTAATAAGCAAAAAAGCCAGAAACCTGATATAAACAATCAGGCTTCCAGCTTTTGTACTGAAATACTATATTTTTTCTTCAGATGTATCAATTCGTGGTATATACATGTCAGAGCGTATCTTATTTATCTACAACTGGAATTTCATCTTCAGACCAAGCTTCCATATTGTTGTTGAACAGATATTTTTTCGTTTCTGCCGCAATGACACCACTCAAACCAAGCAATGCTACCAAGTTCGGGAACGCCATCAATGCATTCAGAATATCCGCAATACCCCAAACCATATCCAAGCTAATGACAGAACCAATAAATACAACGATTGTCCATGCAATACGGAAAGGCATAATTGCTTTCTGACCAACCAAATATACCCAACATCTTTCGCCGTAGTAACTCCAACCCAAAATGGTGGACCATGCGAATGTAATCAAACCAACTGTCAATACGATAGGTCCAATTACTGGAATGTTATCAAATGCTTTAGAAGTCAAATCGCCACCTGTTAAACCAGTCATACCATCAGGATTTCTTAAGATGGAAGAAACCAGAACCAGACCGGTCAATGCACAAACGATAACGGTATCCCAGAATACACCAGTCATCGCAATCAAGCCTTGACGTACAGGGTTTCTGGTAACAGCTGCCGCGTCAACGATAGGCGCAGAACCTAAACCAGATTCATTTGTAAACAAACCACGTGCAATACCAAAACGAATTGCCATCATAACTGTAGAACCAACAAAGCCGCCGCCAGCTGCTTGAGGTGTAAATGCACTAGATACGATCAGTTTGAATGCATCACCAACAAATTCGCGGTTCAAAATCAAAATAACGATACAACCTAAAATATAGAAACCAGCCATAAAAGGAACCAGTTTTTCACAAACTTTTGCGATGGATTTTACACCGCCCAGAACAACCAGACCGGTTAATACTGTCAATACCAAACCTGAAATTACAGGGGAGATACCGAATGTATTCTTTACCATACCGGTGATGGAGTTACCTTGTGTACCATTCCCGATACCGAAACATGCCAAACCAGCAAAAATAGCGAACAAAACGCCTAACCATTTTGCTTTCATACCTCTTTCCAGAGCATACATAGGACCACCAATCATACCGCCGTCTTTCCCTTTTACTCTGTACTTGATCGCCAATACTGCTTCACCGTATTTGGAAGCAATACCAAAACAACCTGTCAGCCATACCCAGAATACTGCACCAGGACCACCAGATGCAATTGCTGTTGCAACGCCGACGATGTTACCAGTACCGATTGTCGCTGCCAGTGCAGTAGCAAGCGCGCCGAAACCGGATACATCACCTTCTGCTTCTTTATCCGGTGTTACAGAAAGTTTGATGCCTTTGAATATGTATCTCTGAATTACTCTTGTACGTAATGTCAGGAATACGTGGGTACCAAACAGCAAAACCAGCATGATCGGACCCCAAACAACACCTTGGATACTAGAAATAATGTCCATCATATAAATTCCCTCCCATAAATGAAATTTAAATAATTGCGTTGGTTGGCATACAGATGTACAGAAAACATATACAACACTCTGTCCCACGAAAACAAAATGATTTGTGTTTTTGTATCATACGTATGTCTTTACCTGTTACTATTTTATCTGATTTCCAAAAAAATACAAGTAGTTTTTTACGAAACAAATTCTATTCCATTCTAATTTATATGCAAAAATATATAAAATCTCTCAATCTACACACACTTTTTTACAATATTTTTATGAAAAAATTCTGAAAACTAGCTTTTTCTTTTGACAGAACTATTAATGCACTTCTCACAAATTCTATTTCTACAATGGGAAAGTTCTTCCTATCTTTTGCACAAAAAAAACACCATTTTCACACAAATATAAATACATTTGTACTTTGTTGCGCGGACAATGGAAAAAAATGGTATTTTTAAAATATTGAACATTGCCAGATAATTAACATAAATGTAAATTTTTTCCATATATTCTGTATACATAGTACCATAACATTTACTATCCTTTTCCGACAAACTCTATCTATGCAAAATCAAAATTTATTTTTTTCTTTTGGATGTAAGCAAAGTTTTAATATCATAAAAAAAGGTGTCGAAAAATTCGACACCCTTTTTGACATCTATGCTATGTAATAGTGTAATAGCAAAATAACCATTCTGAATTTTTATTTTCTTTCGACTACTGGTACTTCATCATCAGACCAGCCATCCAAATTGTCATTAAACAAATATTTTTTCGTTTCTGCCGCAATGACGCCACTCAAACCTAACAGAGCAACCAAGTTCGGGAATGCCATCAATGCATTCAGAATATCTGCGATACCCCAAACCAGATCCAAGCTGATTACAGAACCAACAAATACTACGATTGTCCAAAGAACACGGAATGGCATAATTGCTTTTTCGCCTACCAGATATACCCAACATCTTTCGCCGTAGTAACTCCAGCCAAGGATGGTAGACCATGCAAATGTAATCAAACCAACTGTCAATACGATAGGTCCAACAACAGGGATTGTTGCAAATGCTGCGGAAGAAAGATCGCCACCTGTCAAACCTTGCATACCATCGGGATTTTTCAAAATAGAGGAAACCAAAACCAAACCTGTCATTGCACAAACGATAATGGTATCCCAGAATACACCTGTCATCGCAATCAAACCTTGACGTACAGGGTTTCTTGTCATCGCTGCTGCATCGGCGATAGGCGCAGAACCTAAACCAGATTCATTTGTAAACAGACCACGCGCAATACCAAAACGAATTGCCATCATCACTGTTGCACCAACAAAACCGCCGCCCATTGCATTGCCTGTAAACGCGCTAGAGATAATCAGTTTCAATGCATCCAACAGGAAAGCACGATTCAGAATCAAAATAATGATACAACCTAAAACATAGAAACCAGCCATAAAAGGAACCAGTTTTTCACAAACTTTTGCGATAGATTTTACACCGCCCAGAATAACCAGACCTGTACCAATGGTCAGTACAATACCAGAAATCACAGGAGAAATATGGAATGTGTTGTATACCATACCAGTAATGGAGTTGCCTTGTGTACCATTCCCGATACCGAAACATGCAATCCCTGCAAACAGCGCAAACAGTACGCCCAGCCATTTTGCTTTCATACCTCTTTCCAGCGTATACATAGGACCACCATTCATCGCGCCGTCGCTGCCTTTTACTCTGTATTTGATTGCCAATACTGCTTCACCGTATTTGGAAGCAATCCCAAACAAACCAGTCAGCCATACCCAGAACACTGCACCAGGACCACCAGATGCAACCGCTGTTGCAACACCAACGATGTTCCCAGTACCAATGGTTGCTGCTAAAGCAGTTGCCAAAGCACCGAAACCAGATACGTCACCTTCTGCTTCTTTATCTGGTGTAATAGATAATTTAATGCCTTTGAATACATATCTTTGGATCACTTTTGTACGTATTGTCAAAAATACATGTGTACCAAAGAGCAATATCAGCATAACAGGTCCCCATACAACACCTTGGATACTAGAAATAATGTCCATCATGTTAAATTCCCTCCCTAATCATAAATTAGAATAAGTCCTTCGTTGCGTCAGAGCATATCGACCGCGGTTTCGATATACAATGACATTTTATAAATTTGATTAGAACTCACTGACATTTTATCCAGAAATTGTAAATCGTGCAAGAGGAGCACCCATATTTTAACAGTATCTTTATGTCAATAATGTAAATATATGTCAAATTTATTTGCATTTTTTTTGTTTTTTTGTTCTATTTTTTCTTGAAAAATCAGTATTTATAGACATTTGCACGTTTATTGTATACATAATACAACAAAAACTTTATTTTGTATACAATATTTATATTGCGGAATGTATTGACCCCTTCCAAAAATATAAAGTATGGTATCTCCCCTTATTATGGTCATATGCTGTATGTAATTTTTGTATGCCAATCCAAACAAAAGATTTCATTTTTAGAAATATTTTGTTTGGATTCTGCTTTTGATTTTTTGCAAAGACAAAAAATATATTTTGTTTTTGTAAATGTTGCAAACGCAAGCAAACCGAAAAAACAAATCTTCTTATCCGTTACAATTAAAAATACATTTCCCATTTTGTATCGTTTGTAAAATATGGATATTTCGTATCTGTGCAACATCACAGCATAAAGGGTCTTGATTCATGATTACAAAATTTGCAAATTTGCCTTTTTCAATTGTGCCTTTATTTTGCAATTCTCCATACTGCATGGCTGCGTGTTTTGTGACAGATTGTATCGCTTCATAAACAGTCAATTTTTCTATCCCTCCCAATTGCCGCCCTTCTTTGGTACACCTTGTCGCAGCGCACCAAATTGTTTCCAACATATCCGGTTGAATCACGGGGGCATCTTGATGCAGTGTAAATGGTAAACCATATGCCAAAGCTGTATGTGCTGGGCTGATATGCTCCGCACGATATTTCCCAAGCTGCTGCACATGTATATCGCCCCAATGGTACACATGTGCTACAAAAAAAGAGGGTATGATTCCCAATTGTGTCATTTTTTCTATCTGGTCATAACGTAACAATTGACCATGAATCAAAACTGGGCGTATGGCTGGTCCCCATTCTTTTTTGACTGCTTCATAAACACGCAAGTATTGATCTATCGCTGCATCGCCATTTGCATGCATCAATAGTTGTTGTTTTTCTCGCACTGCACGTGCCACAAGACGGCTTAAATCCTTATCTTGCAAAGCAGGGTAGCCTTTTGTACCATCGTCATATAGTTCTGTCACCCATGCAGTTTTGCTTTGTGGTGACCCATCTAAAATGACCTTATAACCTCCGATTTTGAAATGCCTATCATATACACCACGACAATGCAAAAATGCATCTGAAAACTGATCTGCATGCTGTAAATCTAAATATGCAACGACATCTAAATTTAATTTTTCTTTTTGATAAAGCATTTGATAAATGGGGAGAATTTCAGGTACAAACATACCTTCTTGTATTGTTGTAATACCATAAGAAGCATATATTTGCTGCGCACGCTGAAAGGCATGTTCCAATTCTTGCAAACTAGATAAAGGCAATCGTTTCATATATGTGACCCATGCGGTTTCTTCCAATAGTCCCCGTAAAAAATCAATTTTTCCACCAACCGGATTTTTTGTATCGGCAGTGATACCCAATGTTTGCAAACCTAAAGTATTACAAATCGCAGAATGCCCCGATGCATGCTGTACGACCAAAGGATTTTGTGGACAAATTTCATCTAAAATAGATTTTGTAGGCAATTGTTTTTCTTTCAAATTTGCATGATTGATTCCCTTTGCAAATACCCATTTGTTGTCTGAGACATGATTTGTTTGTATAAAATTCAAAATTTTTTCTTTCATCTCTGCATAACAGTATACTTCTGATAAATCTACTTGCAGCATACCATTGGCAACACCCATCAAATGTCCGTGGCTATCCAAAAATGCAGGAAACATCGTATTGCCTTGTAAAGATATGATTGTGTCTGCTTCTGGTTCTAACGCTGCTCGTCTTCCGACTGCTAAAATACGCTCTCCTTCTACCAAAACCGCTTCTACAACAGGTTGTTGTATTTGCATGGTATAGATGGTGCCATTGGTATATAACACTTTTCCTTTGCACATGGTCCCATTTCTCCTTTTTTTGTAAAAATAGAAAAAGCATTTTTGTATCATTTTACAAAAATGCTTTTTCCTGTTTATATGTTTATATGATTTTATATTTTGTATCTTTCAGCAAAATCATACCCATCTCTTAAATTTTTTCCAAGAAATCTATCATAGGACTCAAGCCTTCCCCATCATAGCTTTCTGCTTCGCCTCTGTCGCAGCGTGCTGCAATCTCAGGATTGATTGGTAATTTGCATACGACAGGTATGTTATGTTTTGCCGCAATTTCCTCAATATGACTTTCCCCGAAAATCTGATGTTTTTTGCCGCAATCTGGACAAACAAAATAAGACATATTCTCTACAATACCTAAAATGGGTACATGCATCATTTCTGCCATCTTTACCGCTTTATCCACAATCATACCTACCAATTCCTGTGGAGAAGTCACAATAATGATACCGTCCATTGCAATGGATTGAAAAACAGTCAAAGGAACATCGCCTGTTCCAGGAGGCATATCAATAAACAAATATTCTTCATTTTCCCAAACCACATCACGCCAGAACTGTTTTACTGTTTCTGCAATCAATGGTCCTCTCCATACTACAGGGTCTGTATCATTGTCTAACAACAGATTCACAGACATAACATCAATCCCTGTTTTTGTCTTACAAGGCATCATACCCAATTCTGTTCCATATGCTTTTTCTTTCAGACCAAATGCTTTTGGAATCGAAGGTCCTGTAATATCTGCGTCTAAAATCCCTGTCTGCTTTCCTTTTCTTTGTGTCAGCACTGCTAATGTGCTGGTAACCATAGATTTACCGACCCCACCTTTTCCGCTTACTACCGCAATCACTTTTTTGATGTTACTGTTGGGATTTGGGGACACCAAAAAGTCTTCTGGTTTACGATGATTGCAATTGGAAGAACAATTCCCACAATCATGAGAACATGTTTCGCTCATAATCTTTATCTCTCCTTTGCTTGCTCTTTTTTACAACAGAAGGTATGGCATTTTTTACCGCATGGGTTTGCACTGCCTTCGCATAAATCATAATCGCCACCCGCGATTGTCAGCATTTTACCATATACCAATGCTTCTGCGACTTTATGTCGTGCTTCATTATAGACACCTTGTACTGTCGTTCTTGCAACTTCCATTTGTGCAGCGCATTCCTCTTGTGTATAACCTGCCAAATCAATCAAACGTATTGTTTCGTATTCGTCCACTGTCATCACGATTTCTTCAGAACACCCGCCATACAATGGTACAAAGCGATTGCTACGCGGCATTGCACAAACTTTTCTACATTTTCTTGGTCTTGGCATACCACACCCTCCTATTTTTGACATATGTTGCTTACCATTTCAGTATACTCAAAATCTGACACAAGTCAACTAATTTTGTATCTTGAAATCTTCCAAAATAAATTGTAAATTTTCTATAGCTTTGTGTTTTTATGTTCCCGTATAGCTATCTCAAATCTTCATAAATTTTATGGATACATTGTATCAATATCTATTTTCATCCTAAGACAACACCGCTATTTTTACAATTTTGATTTTTATATTTCATATATCTTATACAAGAAATCTTTTATTCTCATGACAAAGTTTATAAATGCTCTACCATTCTTTTTCTTTATTTTCTCCAAAAAACAAGAAAACCGAAAGCCCTTTTATGACTTTCGGTCATCTTGTAGGCAACATTTTTCTAATTATTTCAATTATTCTAATTCAAATGCACCTGTATATAATTGATAATATTTTCCTTTTTCTGCAATCAAATGGTCATGATCTCCACGTTCGATGATACGACCTTGTTCCAGAACCATAATCACATCTGAGTTTTGTACTGTAGACAAACGGTGTGCAATCACAAATACCGTTCTGCCTTTCATCAATGCGTCCATACCTCTTTGCACAATTGCTTCTGTTCTGGTATCAATAGAAGAAGTTGCTTCGTCTAAAATCATAACCGGTGGGTCTGCAACCGCTGCACGTGCGATAGAAATCAACTGTCGTTGTCCTTGCGATAAACCAGAGCCATCGCCCGATAATACCGTTTGATAGCCTTCTGGCAACATACGGATAAAACTATCGGCATTCGCTAATTTCGCTGCATTGATACATTCTTCGTCTGTCGCATCTAATTTTCCGTAACGTATGTTGTCCATCACAGTACCTGTAAACAAATTGACATCTTGCAATACAATACCTAAGGAATGTCGCAAATCTTCCTTTTTGATTTTATTGATATTGATACCATCATATCGTATCTTACCATCTGCAATATCATAGAAACGGTTAATCAGATTGGTAATGGTGGTTTTCCCTGCACCTGTTGCACCGACAAAGGCTACTTTCTGTCCGGGTTCTGCGTACAATGTAATATCATGTAACACTATTTTTTCTTCTGTGTAACCAAAATCCACATCAAAGAAACGAACATCGCCCGTTAATTTTGTATAGGTCGTAGAGCCATCTTCATGTGGATGTTTCCATGCCCAAATACCAGTATGTTCTTTACATTCCACTAGTTCGCCTGCTTCATCATATTTCGCATTGACCAAAGTCACATAACCATTGTCAGCTTCGACTTCTTCGTCCAACAATGCAAAAATACGTTTGGCACCAGCCATCGCCATAACAACTGAGTTAATCTGTTGTGAAACTTGGCTGATAGGCATAGAAAAGCTTTTAGAAAGCTGCAAGAAAGACGCAATTGCGCCTAACGTCAAACCACCAATGCCATTGACTGCCAATGCACCGCCCACAATCGCAATCAAAATATATTGTAAATTCCCTAAGTTCATCATAATGGGCATCAAAATATTTGCATATTGGTTTGCACGAATGGCATTTTCACATAATTCTCCATTTTTCTTATCAAAAATTTCTTTTGCCTTTTCTTCATGACAGAAAACTTTGACTACTTTCTGACCATGAATCATTTCTTCAATATAACCATTGACATCGCCTAATGCTTCTTGCTGCTTGATAAAATAGGTACCGCTCTGCCCTGCGATAAATTTGAAAATTTTCATGATGAAAAATACCACAATCAGTACCAATATGGTCAAATGAATACTTGTATACAACATAGCACAGAATACTGCAACAATAGTAATGATAGAAGAAAACATTTGTGGTATGCTCATGGATAACATTTGCCGTAATGTATCTGTATCATTGGTATAATGGCTCATAATATCCCCATGTGTATGGGTATCAAAGTAACGAATGGGCAATCGTTGCATATGTGCAAACATTTTATCACGAATTTCTTTTAATATCCCTTGAGAAATGACAACCATGTTTCTGTTATAAAGATATGTTGCACAAATCCCCAAAAGATAAATACCACCCATAGTCAATACCGCTTGAAACAATCCAGAAAAATCTGGCGCAGCGGTTTGCAACAAGGGCATAATATAATCATCAATTACAATACGTAAAAACATAGAACCTGCTACCCCGGCAATTGCACTAATTACAATACAAAGCAATACCAAGGTAAAACGGAATTTATAATTTTTCAAATATCCAAGCAAACGGTTCATGGTTACTTTATCTAATTTTGGTCGTCCCAATGGAACGCCTGGTTTCATTCCTCTCATTCTTCCAATCCCCCTTTTTGCTGTGATTCGTATACTTCACGATAGATACTATTATTTTCTAATAACTGCGCATGTGTTCCGATGCCATTGATTTCGCCATCGTCCAATACCAAAATCATATCTGCATCTTCTACAGAAGAAATTCTTTGCGCAATGATAATTTTAGTTGTGTCTGGAATTTCTTCACGGAATGCTTGACGAATCAAAGCATCTGTTTTGGTATCTACTGCACTGGTAGAATCGTCTAATATCAAAATTTTGGGATGTTTGAGCAACGCACGTGCGATACAAAGTCTTTGTTTTTGCCCACCAGATACATTGGTACCACCTTGCTCAATATAAGTATCATATCCATCTGGGAAATTTTGTATAAAATCATCAGCTTGTGCCAACTGGCAAACATAACGCATTTGCTCGTCAGTTGCATTTTCATCGCCCCAACGCAGATTATCTTTTATTGTACCAGAAAACAGTTCATTTTTTTGCAACACCATTGCAACTGCACCACGCAATGTTTCTATATCATATTCACGCACATCTCTGCCGCCTACTTTGACCGAACCTGCCGTAACATCATACAATCTGGGAATCATTTGCACCAGTGTACTTTTGGAACTACCCGTACCACCAATAATCCCCACAGTACTACCTGCCGGAATTTCTAAAGAAACATCATGTAAGCACAATTTATCTGCATGCGCACCATATTGAAAATTGACATGGGAGAAAGAAATGCTACCATCTTTGATTTCATAAACCGGATTTTCTGGATTATGAATGTCGCTTTCTTCACTCAATATTTCTGCTGCTCTTTCCATAGAGGCATAAGAAATGGTAATCATAACGAAAACCATAGAAAACATCATCAAACTCATCAAAATCTGCATAGTATAAGAAAACATACTGGTCAAATCACCAGTTGTCATACCCAATGCCGGATTATTTCCTGATGCTACAATCAACTTTGCACCCAGCCAAGAAATCAAAAGCATACAGCCATATGCGCAAAATTGCATCAAAGGCGCATTAAAAGCAAGTATTTTTTCTGCTTTTGAGAAATCCTTATAAATGATTTTAGATACATTGCTAAATTTTTCTGTTTCAAAATCCTCACGTACAAAGGACTTTACCACACGAATCCCATGTAAATTTTCCTGTACCACATTATTCAATTCATCATATGTGTGGAATACACGTTCAAAAATATTCTTTGCGTGGTAAATGATAATGCTCAATCCAATCGCCAAGATTGGAATAGCAATGACAAAGATAGGTGCCAATTCCGCATTGATTTGAAATGCCATAAATAATGCAAAAACCAACATAATTGGAGAACGTACCGCGACACGAATTGCCATCTGATACGCATTTTGTATATTGGTAATATCTGTTGTCAAACGTGTTACAATACTTGCACTGGAAAATTTATCTATATTAGAAAATGCATAGGTTTGTACTTTTTCATACATATCTTGGCGTAAATTCTTTGCAAAACCAGCCGATGCGATTGCCGCATGTTTCCCCGATAATGCTCCAAATGTTAAAGATACGATACAGCAAACGATTAAAGCAAAACCCATTTTCAAAATATAATTCATATTTCCGGCTTCAATCCCAAAGTCAATCAATTTTGCCATCAACATAGGAATGATTACTTCCAATATGACTTCAAATGTTACAAATAATGGCGTTAAAAAAGAACTTTTCTTATATTCTCTTACGCTTTTTAGTAGTTGTCGTACCATCTTCTAACTCCTTTCCCATTTCACTTATGCAATCAGATTTTTCTCCATTTTACATAATAGATTTTTCAATGTAGAAAATTCCTCCTCTGTGAAATCTGTATATATTTTTTCTTCTAGTACGCGTACACTATCTGATGCCAAATGATAAATCATCCACCCTTTATCGGTTAATACAATTTTTTTCAATCTAGCATCATTACATACCGTACTGCGTTTTACAATGCCCTTTTCCTCCATAATGTGAAGTGTTTTGGATATTGTGGAACGTCGTACAGAAAAATGCCGTTCCAAATCTTTTTGGTATACATCTGTATTATGACGCGCCAAAAATCCAATAATCATCATATTTTGCCCTGTAATGCTTTCTCCCAATTTTTCGCAATTCATAGCATCTAATGCGCGGAAAAATAAATTGGTGAGTTTATTCATCATCAGAATGGGTTGATTTTCCATGATTGCCTCCTTTTTTGTTAGCCATCGAACTGTTTCCATCAAACATTATAGTGTATTTGCAATCAAAGTCAATTCCCTTTCCTAACTTCTAACTTTTTTCTCATGTTTGACTCATGCAAATCCAATTTTTTTTGATAAAAAATAATCGTTCCACAACTATTTTTCATAAAAAAAAGAAGACAAATATTATACTTATCTTCTTTTCTTTGAAACCATAAATCTATCTTTTGATTGTTTCTCATGATTCCATTTTATATAATTTCGGACAAATTGCATTGATAAAATAAAGGCGGCTAACAATCCTTCCCAACCATACCAGAAATATAAAATAGCTTACATTGAGCCATAAACAATATGCTACAACACTCACAGCAGAAAACACTAACAACTTTTTTCGATTGGCAAGCAAAGTCATATTACCTGTTTTATGATAAATGATTGTAGTCAAACCATAAAAAAGTATCAAATCCAAAGTAAATGATAGTACAACAACCAACCACATCCACACAATATTTTCCATAGGAATACCGTATGCAACGACACACAAAACCATATTGCTCAAACCAGCCAAAAACCAATATTTATCAGCATGTGTACACTCCAATTTTTTGATACAAAACCATAATAAGCCATATCCTATACAGATAGGCAATAAAAAAAGAGAATGTGTCTGGAAGGGAAACAATAATAATACTGTGGCAAATTGCATATACCGACTTATTTTCTGCATATCATATCACCCCTCGCATATATAAGATATGAATGACTTCCCATTGTGAAAAATCTGGTTCATATGTCATACTATCGTATAATATCCATTTACTGGTTGTACCATCTGCATATTGTGCCACCAAAGCGGGCTGTATTTGTATCACCATATGTCGTCTTTCATCTTTTTCTGGCAACATAAATTTTGTTTGGATTTGCCATTGTGTACCAGCAGACAATTTTTGTGGCAACTGCAAAATCGTATCATTTTGTTGTATTTGTAAGGTATCTGCGAAATAGTTATCTAACGGTATTTTTAATTCCAACAATTCTACATCTTCTTGTACCACACCTGTATAATCTGCGATACCTTGATTGTCACTACTTGTCGCTTGTACATCAAACCAGTTTTCTGTTTGACTTGGGAAAAAATAAATCGTTCCAATATCTTCTGTCGTAGTTTCTCCATTGGACCATTGAATTTGCATTTTTTTTAACGTAACTGGAGTTTCTATTGGCACTGAAAATAAAAAATCTACTAGAACTGACTGTATGCTGTATCTGCCATAGGTACCATATTCTTGCTGTCGTAAATTCGTACACTCTACGGTTTCTGTTTGCCATTCTGGAAAGGAAATATCTATGATATCTGCACTGTCTTCTCGATTTTGTATTTTGAATTTATAATCTAAGTGCAACAAGTAAAAATGACTCACAGTTTCTGGTAAAATGGTGTTTGCAAAGACATCC
>CALWSU010000003.1 GCA_944384295.1 uncultured Lachnospiraceae bacterium
TTAGATAATATTTACTTTTCAAAGTTCAACGCCAGCGTCTGCTGACCATAATCACTCAGGATTCCGAGAGATCATTTATGCATGAATGTCTTGAATATTGTATGGTGTTTGTTGATATACAAAATAATTGAGCCAATTGGAATAAAAAAGATTCGCATGTGCCTTCCAACGCATGGGCGGTTTTTGGTTTGGATTATCCTCTGGAAAATAGCCATATGGCAATTGAATGGGCAAGCCTTTTTCCAAATCTCGATAGTATTCTTTTGCCAAAGAATCCGCATCATACTCAAAATGCCCTGTCAAAAAAATGCGTCTGCCAGATTGATCTGCAATGATATGAGGTCCGGCACCTGTAGAATCCGCCAATACTTCCAAATCCGCAATCTTGCGAATATCCTCCCCTCTGACTTCTGTATGACGAGAATGTGGGCAATAGAAAACTTCATCAAATCCACGCATCAAAACATGGTCTCTCTTTTCTACTTGATGGCTAAAAATGCCAAATTTTTTCGCCGGTAAACTATATTTGGGAATATCATAGAAATAGTGCAGCGCTGCCTGTGCGCCCCAACATATATGCAGTACACTGAAGACATGGCTTTTCTCCCATTCCAAAATTTCACACAACTCATCCCAAAAATCTACTTCTTGAAAATCGTAATTTTCGATTGGTGCACCTGTAATAATCAAACCATCAAATTTTTCCTCTTTCACATCATCAAATGTTTTATAAAAAGCATCTAAGTATTGTGTTGCTGTATTTTTATTCTGGTGTGTTTTCATTTGCAGCAATTCAATTTCTACTTGCAAAGGTGTATTGCTGAGCAAACGCATCAACTGCACTTCCGTTTCCACTTTGTTTGGCATCAAATTCAAAATTGCAATCCGCAAAGGACGAATATCTTGATGCAACGCACGGTTGCGGTTTAGTACAAACACATTTTCTTTCTGCAAAACTGCATAAGCGGGTAAATCTTCTTGAATCACCAATGGCATAGCAACATCTCCTTTTTTTTGATACGGAAGCAGCGCAGCCATTTTTAAAAAATAAAAAAACGGCTCGCATCTTCCGAGCCGTTTGATTTACATGAATAAAAAAATCCTCAGAACGATGACAAAATATATATGAACATCACAAAAAACATGCACATCATCATGCCCATGTTCATCATCATATCCATAGATTCCATTTTGCCAAAAGCAACAATTTGCATCTTGCGTATCTCCTTTGTTTTTCTTCTGTGGTTTTTTGTTCATTATAGCGATACATCTATGCTGTGTCAATACTTTTATACAGACTTTTTTGTTTTTCCTTGCATGATTACTAGTTTTCTGATATGCTATTGGCAGAATCATACTGAAAATACATAAGAAAAGGAGATGTTCGCATCATGTCAATTGATAAAGTACGTGCTTATTTAAATGAAATGAATTGTCCCAAAGAAGTTTTGGAATTTGATACTTCTAGCGCAACGGTAGAACTGGCTGCACAAGCGGTTGGCGTCATTCCTGCTCGTATCTCTAAAACACTGTGCTTAATGTCTAAAGATGGTCCCATTGTCATAAGTGTTGCAGGTGATGCCAAAATTGACAATCGTAAATTTAAAGATACTTTTGGTATGAAAGCAAAAATGCTTTCTCCAGAAGAAACATTGGAAGCAACTGGACACGCAGTCGGAGGCGTTTGCCCATTTGCATTACCAGATGGCACACGTGCTTTTGCAGATGTATCTATGAAACGTTTTGACACTATTTTCCCCGCGGCTGGAAGCAGCAATTCTGCCATTGAGTTGACTTGTGACGAATTATTCCATTATGGTAAATGCGAAGCATGGGTGGATATCTGCAAAGGCTGGGAGGATAACGAAGCAAGTAAGTAAGGAGCATTATCATGAAGATATCAACAAAAGGTCGTTATGGCATACGTTTGATGCTTAGTTTAGCATTACATTATGATAAAGGAACATTACCACTGAAATCCATTGCAAAAGAGCAGGATATTTCTGAAAAATATTTAGAACAAATTATCAATCCACTGACAAAATCCGGTTTGGTAAAAAGTTATCGCGGCGCACAAGGTGGTTACATCTTAACACGCGCACCAGAAGATATCACCATTGGTGAGGTTTTACGGATTTTAGAAGGTTCTCTCTCTCCTGTTGATTGCGTGGACCATATCATATGTCCTAATGCGGACACATGTGTTTCTTTGAGTATCTGGAAAAAAATGAAAGATGCGTTAGATGAGGTGGTAGATGGGATTTCTTTAGCAGATTTGGCAAATGATTATCTGGAGAAATCACAAGGACACGAAGTCAACCCAAGATGTGCAGATGCTCGCCAAAATCATTAAAGAAACTTTTTTCTTATACGATGCGACCATACCCATATCGCTGTATTATGTATTAGATGTTTTAGATGTATTAAATGTATTAGATATGGGTATATCACATCGGACCATAAATAAGATAAATAAAATGATGTTCTGTACA
The DNA here is from genome assembly GCA_944384295.1 of uncultured Lachnospiraceae bacterium. Classification (GTDB taxonomy): domain Bacteria; phylum Bacillota; class Clostridia; order Lachnospirales; family Anaerotignaceae; genus Anaerotignum. The sequence goes on from CALWSU010000003.1 coordinate 2,493, forward strand.
TCAAAAATGCAGCACTCGTTTTTGTAAAAGAACACACAATACAGCTACAAAAAATTTACTTGGAGAATATTATCATGAATCAATCCGTATTTTTAGAAAAACTCAATGCAGTTGGCGTAAATACTGAGAAAGCAATTGCACGATTTATGGGCAATACAGATTTGTTCTTACGCTTTATACAACGCCTTCCTGAAAGCATGAACTTTGTAAAAATGCACGAAGCATTGGAGCAAGAAGATGAAGAATCTTTTTATATGCAAGTCCATACATTAAAAGGAACTGCTGGCAATCTTGGAGTAGAAAATGTATGTGAATGTGCGCAAGCACTTTTGGTCGAATTTCGTGCTTCTCAATTCAAAAATAGCAAAAAACTTTCAGAATTATTGAAAGAAGCAGAAACAGAAAGCGAAAAATTATCCGAGCTATTAGCTGCTTACGCATCTGAGGAAAAAGGGGAAAATGTATGAAACGCGATATATTATTGATCATCGACGATTCTGAATTAGATTTAGCAATCTTAAATGAAATTTTCAAAAATACATTTCAGGTCAAAACATTATCCGAATCAAAAGAAGGATTGGAATTTATTTCACAAAAAAAAGACCAGATTTGCGCTGTATTATTAGATATTTGTTTGGGTCGCAAAGGTGCAGGTTTCCAAGTATTAGAGAAATTGCATGCCCAACAAGAGCAACTTCCCATTATTTTAATCACATCTGATGCAAATGAGGAATATGTGATGGACGGTATATCACAAGGTGCGGCAGATTTCCTAGTGAAGCCCGTAGATCCACATACCGTACAAGAACGCGTTTGCAACACGGTGCGCAATGCCTTTCCTGAAGGCACCACCATATTGGATGCAACTGCTGAAACAGAAGTGGAAAATCAAACATCTTTCTTTGCTTTTATGCCTTCTCCTGTCACAAAAAACGATACCGAATATGTGGCTGCACAATGGGCAAAAAGATTACAAGACTTTTGTCAGTATCGTACCGCACTATCTATGGAAGAATACAAACGTATCAGTGCCATCAGTTCTTTATTGGCAGAAACATATGTTGCAAAATATCCACAAAGTAAACTGACTCAAGTGGACGCTACCATGATTGGTATGGCAGCTATGTTTTATGACATTGGTCTGTTGGCTTTGCCGGATGATGTCATTGCAGGGGGTGCCGAACAAGATGAGCCTGGACGCAATCTGTATTTTCAGCACTCAGAATTAGGAAAAGCCTTTTTTCAATCCAACGATCCACAAAATAAATTTTTGCGTTATTGCGAAGAAATCGCATATTGGCATCATAAAAATTTCGATGGAAGTGGTTATCCCCAAAACACAGAAGAAACCGAAATTCCCATTAGCGCACAGATTGTACGAACTGCAATCCGCTGCAATGAATGTGTGAAATCTTATTTGGGCTATCCCGATTATTATGAGCGTATGACACGTGTATTATCTGCTGAAATCAATCGTACCATATCACCTGAAATGCATGAGTTGATTGTGGCGTCTGAATCTCAGCTGGTACTTTTGATGCGTGTACTTTATTTTGGTTGGCTTACATAATATCAAAAAAACGTCTTGTTTGCATGACTTTTCTAAACAAGACGTTTTTTATATCGCACAATCCATCCCCTACACACGATATGTCTTTATGGTGTGTTTCGTTTTTGTATCCATTGTTCTAAAGTTGTACATAATACTGTAAAATCAATCGGCTTGGAAATATGTGCATTCATACCTGCATCTGCGGTCAGAGCAATATCTTCTGCAAAAGCATTTGCTGTGACTGCAATAATCGGTACATTTGCAGCATCTTCTCTTGTCAAAGCACGAATGGCTTTTGCAGCTTCGCAACCGTTCATTTCTGGCATTTGCATATCCATCAATATCGCATCGAATGTACCAACAGAAGAATCCGTAAAAATATCTACCGCTTCTTTGCCATTGTATGCAGATACCACTTCTAAACCATTCATCGTCAAAATTGTGACTGCAATTTCCATATTGATTTCATTATCCTCTGCTAGCAGTATTTTCTTTCCTTCTAAAGAAAATGGTTGTTTTTCTGCCACTTGTACCGTGACTTCTTCCTCCTGCTGCGCTGGCTGCAATGGCAAAACGACTGTAAAAGTACTGCCCTCGCCTAACTTACTTTCTACAGAAATATCACCTTGCATTTCTAGTACCAAGCTTTGTACGATTGGCATACCCAAACCAGTACCACTGATATTTTTTGCACCAAATCTCGTTTCTCTTGCATATGGTTCAAAAATATGTTCCAAGAAAGATTCTGACATACCTACACCTGTATCAGAAACCACAATCGTATATTTTGCAAAATTATTTTCTTGCTTTACTTGTATAGAAATCCGATCTCCTTTATTGCTATATTTAAATGCATTTGATAACAAGTTATTTAAAATTTGTCCAATACGGAAACTATCTCCCAAAACTTGTTTTTGCTGGATTTCAAACGAAACAGAAAATTCCTTTTGTGTGCGTTTTGCTTCTTCTTGAAAAATCGCGGTAGCATCTGTCACACATTGTTGAATATCAAAAGATTGATAATCCAAAGAAAGTGCCCCTTGCTCGATGCTAGAAATATCCAGTACATCATTGACCAAACCCAAAAGCTGACGTCCTGCCAAAGAAATCTTATGCATATAATCTGCTACTTTTTCTGGATTTTCCAAATCATGCTGCACCAAATCCGACAATCCCAAAATGGCGTTCAATGGTGTACGCATATCATGTGACATATGATTAAAGAAAGCTGTTTTGGCTTCTGTACTACGTTTTGCCGAATCTAATGCACTTTGCAACAAACGCAGCTGATCCAATTTCTGTCTTTTTTCACGGTCTACTACACGAAAACATAATACGACTTCGTCTACATCAAATGTTTCGCCAAATAATACCCTTACGTTGACCCATTTTTCTATATCTCCATATAAACGTAAAAAATCGCCGCCATATTCTTTGTCATGTTCTTCTAAAATACGCTGCAAATTCGATAATGAAAAACTTTCGGCAAATTCTTGATAGGTACTTTCTGATACAAAATGACGGATTGCTTGCAAGAAAGTATCATAACTACCTTGCGTCGGCAAATATTGTGCAATGTCTTCTGGGCATTTTACGATTTCATATACACTCTGTTTGACATTTACACGATATATTGCATAATAAAAATTACCCAATGCATGAACCGTTTCATCGGTACGTTTCATCGCACGATCTATACGATAATTGCGAATCGTAACAAATACTACCATGGCTAAAAAACCCAAAAACAAAGCTGTCATCAACCATAAAAAACCACTTAGATTTTTTAATATAGTATCAAACGGAATGGTCAAAACAGAAATCCAGCCATTTGACATTTCGTAATAATACACACCTTGCCGCTGCCCTTCCAAATCATAAATAGAAGCATCAAAATCTTTCAATTCTCCTTTTACAATCTGCTTGACAAGACCGCTAACATAGCCTTGAATTTCTTCTTGCGGCTTCTGCATCTCTGTCATGTAATATAAAACACTGCCAGACTGGTCACATAAATAATAAGAACTGCCTTCTGGCAAATGAATCGGATTTTCCTCTGTATAAAAATTTTCTACAAAAATATCAAATGCCAATACACTATCAGAATGTGTTGCCTTTTGTGCCAATGTAATGACCGATTTTCCTGTAATAGCATCTTGATAAACATCTGTAAAAATCACTTCCCCGTCCGCTTCCAAAGCCTGTTGATACCATACCGTTTGCTCATAGGGATAAGTTGCATCGCCTTCCCATGGCTGCGCGGCAATAATTTTTCCATCTATAATGCAATACGGGTCTATGGTTTGTTGACTTCTCGCTTTTGCAATATTTTCAAAAAAGTGATGTATCCATTGCTGGATTTCCTCCTCCGAACTGCCAGCAAGTACTTGTTCATCAATATATGCAACACCCAATTCCAGCATTGTCTGATATACGGTAATGTTGTTTTGTTGCTCCGCAGAATAATTACGGGTTAGGATTTCTCCCATTTCCTGCATATTTTTTAATAATTTCGTGCGAATCAGACCAACACTCAACAAACTTAAGATTGCAAATGTGACCAAAATCAATAAATTCCATTGTACGGTTAAAAACTTACGTTTCTTTTTTTTCTGATTCGTCTTCATATTACGCATCTCCAGATGCTATATGCATACTATCCTGATAAAATTTTGCACGAATATCTTTTTCCACAGCAAAAAAGCATTTCACTAATTTCGGATTAAATACACCACATTGACCTGTCAAAATCATACGCAATGCTTCTTCATAGGAAAACGCATTTTTATAAACACGTTTGCTTACCAATGCATCGTATACGTCTGCCAAAGAAACGACCTGTGCCCATAACGAAATCTGATTTCCTTTTAAGCCGTCTGGATATCCGCCGCCGTCCCAACGTTCATGGTGATGTCTGGCAATATCATATGCATACCAAAAGGCTTCCAATTTACGCATTTGTGGAATTTTTTCCAACAAATTCGCACCTTGCAAGGTATGTGTTTTCATAATTTCAAATTCTTCTTTTGTCAGTTTTCCGGGTTTATTCAAAATTGCATCTGGAATGGCAATTTTACCAACGTCATGCATGATAGACGCAATAGAAATTTGCTCGATTTGATTATTATTCAAATCTTTTCCCATTTCTGTGTTACGCAAAATATAATCTGTGATATTATAGATTCTGCGAACATGTTCTCCAGATTCTCCACTACGAAATTCAATGGCAGTAGAAAGTGCTTCAATCATACCTTTATTTAATTCTAATATCTCGTTTGATTTACGCACAATTTCCTCGCCTTGCTGTTCCACCACATGGTCCAAGCGTTTTCTTGCCTGAAATAACTCAACCACAGAATTCACGCGTCGTTGCACTACAAAAGGTATCACGGGTTTGCTAATCACGTCCATAACGCCCATCTCATAGGCTTCTTCCATTGTCGCGTTACGATCATCTGCTGTAATCAAAAATACAGGTATCTTTGTCAATAAATTATTCTTTTCTAAAATATGCAATACCTGCATGCCATCCATTTCTGGCATAACAACGTCTAACAAAACGGCTGCAATTTTTTCTTGGTTCTGCAATAATTTTTCCAGACCCTCTTTGCCATTTTCCGCTTCTTCTGTATGGAAAAACGGCTGAAAAATATTTTTTAACATCCAACGATTTAAGCCATCGTCGTCAATGATTAGTATGGTATCTTTTTCTTTTGGTACCATATCATATTGTTCTATTTGTTCCATAGTAGCCTCCTTGGACTCTAGTTTGTATATTCATTCTTCTGCATACAAAATATTCCTTGTTTTAGTATAATGAAAAACCTATTCTATTGTCAATCTTTGTTCGCAGAATCTCATGAAAATATTACTTTCTTAACGCTAAAAAAACAGGAAGTTCGTAAATTTATAAACTTCCTGTTTTTGTGCATTGTTTGTTTAAAAAATCTTTTTTCCTATATCCGTTTCTTTTTCTGGTATAAGTACAAAAAATCTTTGTAATTCTGTACGAAGTGTATCTGATAAATAGGATGTATCATAAACGATGGGAGAAAATTCATTTTCTGTGCAATAGATAATGAGGTTTTCATACAAAAGACTTGTGATTTCCTCTTGGTCAAAAGAAATCATTTCCTTTGCAACTTTATCAGAAGGTGTCATTTCTTCAATAGATGATGCATAGTTGCTGCCATCTTGTGCCATATGGATTTCTGTCATGACCCATTCGTCATTCTGCTTCACAAAATCCAGTCTTGCTGGTGTTCTTGCTCCGCTAACATTAACGAAATAAGGATTTAACCCAACACGCACCATATGATAATCATTTTCACCAATCACACAACAAACCTGCATGGTAGTATCTGTTTTTACAATATCCATAATCAAAGGCGCAAACACTTTCAAATCATGTAAGGATAAATCCGCTTCCCCTAAAACATCAGATAATGCCGCATAAACTGCCTGTACTTCTTCCTCTTTGCTGTTGACACGAGAATCTTTTGCAGCATCAGACAATATCATGTATTCTGTCGCATTGGAACTTTGTGCATAAACTTCTTCCATTCCTTTATAAAAAGGAGCAACTGCGAAAGAATCCAAAGCTTGATAGGCTGCAAACCATTCCGTCGGTGTGCGCTGCAATTCTTCTGCCGTATTGGTTACGCCATATGCCAGTTGATTTGCCAAAAGCATCAATGTATATCCATAGCTATCCTCTGACAATCCATTTCCTGTGGCAAATTGCGTCAAACAATAAGCCAATGTGTCATCATCTAATTTCAATAGTGTATCATATGCTGTTTGTGCGCGTATCTGTTCTACCCATGCAGCATAATCTGTCCCCATTGGAATATTTGCCAGAATAGAAATATTTTCTTCTATCATGGCTTGTTTTTCCTCCTGTCTTGCTAAATCCAGTTCTCTGCTTTCTCGTATTGAATTTTCCCATGCAACAGAAAGAATATGATTGAGTTCTTGTGTGAAATTTTCAAATGTCGTTTCATCGGCAGCCAATGCACGCAAATCCATATCCCCAAAATATTGTTTTGCACTTTCCCGATCATAACGAAAAACAGTAGTCGTATCTGCATTTTGTCTGTCATGTACTTGATATTCCAAAAAATCCGCATTCTCTACCAATGCCAAAAACAGATATGCGTTTCTTTCCAAAAATTCAGGAGAATTTATTGCCGCTTCTTTTTCTGCTTCTGAAATATCTGATGAGAATTTAATATGATGGATTGCGCCATATGGTTCTGCATCTGTCACCAGTTCTATACCTTCTGTATCAAATTCTAATCCTTTTGGTAATGGCAACAATGTCAAAATTTTGCCCACACCTGATGCATCACCAATATAAGATATTTTCGCGTCATAAAGCTGTTCTTCTAATGTCGGCAAATGTGCTTGACTTTGTTGTGTTGTGGAAGAAAGTTCACTACAACCCACCAAATTAAACAGTACAAGTATAAAAATGGTACAACAAAAACTGATCCACAAATCACGTTTTCTTTCTTTCATATACAAGATACGCTCCAATCTTTCTTTCAAAGTTTCTTTATCCTCTACAAGAGCTGTAGAAAGTTTTGCTAATCTGCGTTTATGGTTTCCTTCTCTCACACTATTCAAAATTGCCATACTATATGCTTTTCTTTCTTCTAGGGACGCATCTTCCACTGTTCTTTCATCACAGGTTATTTCCAAAGCCTTTTCTACATTTTTTACGAGCCAGTATACCAATGGATGGAACCAGTATAATCCACGCACACACAGCAAAAGTACCTTTGTACCCATATCCTGTACGGCAATATGCGTCAATTCGTGTCGTAAAATCCAATAAATTTCTTCTTGACTGCGATTTTGTGTATCCAAATAGATGGTTTTACGTAGCAAACCAACACACATGGCACTCGGAAGACCTGTATGGCAATATAATTTTGGTTTACAAAAAATTAGGGATCTTGGTATCTGTTGCACTTGTTGAAATAGCGCATCATAACAAGAAAGTATTTCGGGATGGATAATTTTGTGTCTGCCTTTATGGAGATACCATTGCAATCTAAGGTATTGTACAATATAGTACAACCAAAATAGCATTGCACCTGTTGCCCAAATCAAAACGGGCGTGATATCTGGTAGGGCTGGCAATTCTATCCATGATTTTGATTGTGTTGCACTTTTGTTTTCCATATATTGATTTTGAGTTTCTGTCGCAGGAGTTGCAGACTCTACTGTATTTGGGATTACAGATGCTTCGGTTTTTTGCCACTCTATTTCCTTCTGCCTTTGTATTTGTTCGATTTTGGGCTGTATGGTTTCTATTTGTTGTATGATACCGCTTCTGGCTTCAAAAAAATTCGGAATTTCAAACTTCACAAATGTCGAACTACTATATATATTGGGAAAAACCAAAATGACACACAAACAAATCGTTAATGTTTTCCAGCTTTCCATTTGAAATCTTCGAGTAAAATAGGAACGAAGCAGCATCACAATCAAAATGATTAAAATAGAAGCTGGTAAAATACGCCAAATACCATCAAACTCACTTTGCAGCAACCACAGTATACGTTGTTGTAGCCAAGCAATACTATTTCCCATACTACTCCCCTCCTGTCTTTTCTTCGATGAATTTTACCAAATCGTCTAAATCCTCATCTGTAATGGATTGACTTTGGTATAAAGATGCTACCAGTTTTGTCAAAGAATTATGATTGACCTTTCTCAAAAATAAACTATTTTCAAAACTGAGGTAATCTTCTTCTGCAATCAATGCCGTATAATAACGATTTTTTCCTTCTTTGTAGCTAGATAAAAAACCTCTGTCAATCAAACGATTGAGTAATGTCTGTAAAGCAGATACATTCCATGGTCTGGATTGATCCAAAACTTCTTTGATTTGAGAAGTAGACATCGTATCATTTGTTTGCCAAATCACTTGCATAATTTCAAATTCTGTTTCTGGTAATTTTTGCATGTTATCCCTCCTATCTCCTACAATTGTATGTCTTACTTATATCATACATTTGTAGGAGATATTTGTCAATCTTTTTTTGCGCCCTTTCCAATACTGCCCCTCTTGACAATTTGGGCGTTTATGTTATGCTTATGATTAGTGATTTTATGAGAGGATGTGCAAATTTTTTATGAGCAAAACGTATATTCCCGCAGGCTATCAGTCTGTATTAACATTATACGAAACACAAAATGCCATTGGACTGATTCATCAGACTTTTGAGGAACATCTTTCCCAGACATTGAATTTGAAACGTGTATCTGCACCTTTATTCGTAGACCCTGAAACTGGTCTGAATGATAATCTGAATGGTGTAGAACGTCCTGTAAGCTTTGAAGTACCGGCTACTGGCGTTACCGCTGAAGTGGTACACTCTTTGGCAAAATGGAAAAGAATGGCACTGTATCGCTATGACTTCCGTCCCGGCAAAGGTTTATACACCAATATGAACGCTATTCGCCGTGATGAAACATTGGATAATTTACATTCTATCTATGTAGACCAATGGGATTGGGAAAAAGTCATTACACCCGAAAAACGCAATATACAAGAACTCAAATTTACGGTACAAGGTATTGTAATCTGTATTTGTGATACATTGGATATTTTGAAAAAGAAATATCCTCGTATCAAAACAGAACTTTGCCGCGAAGTAACTTTTATCACATCACAAGAATTGGAAGACCGTTATCCTGATTTGACACCAAAGGAACGCGAAAATGCAATTACCAAAGAATACAAAACTGTATTTATTATGCAGATTGGGGATAAATTGCGCTCTGGCGAACCACATGACGGACGTTCTCCTGACTATGATGATTGGCAGTTGAATGGTGATTTATTATTCTATAATCCTATTTTGGACAGTGCATTAGAAATTTCTTCTATGGGGATTCGTGTAGATGCCTATACATTAGACCAACAATTGACAAAAGCTGGTTGTGATGATAGACGTTCTTTGACCTATCATAGAATGCTTTTGGAAGGCAAATTGCCTCCTACCATCGGCGGCGGTATTGGTCAATCTCGTTTGTGCATGTTGTTACTGGGCAAAGCACATATTGGGGAAGTACAATCCTCCATTTGGGACCGTGAAACAATCGAAGTTTGCCAAAAAGCAGGCGTAGTTTTGTTATAAAAATCATAAAAAATACTAATGATTTCATACAAGGAACTGTAGTTGCGAAGCGATTCGTACACAGTTCCTTGTATTTGTATACAAGAAACTTCTTTCTCTACTCCAATTTTTTATTAAATAATATTGATTTTCTATTGACATCAATTTTAAAATATTATATCCTATATATAGAAATCATTATGAAATCTATTGGAATATGCAATTTCTGTAAAAATGCAGAGTTGTATATTTTTATTTTGAAACGATACAACACACCACTTTATCAGAAAACAGATTTTTTTGTTTCTCCTAAAAGATGCATTGCTGTATCCTTTTTTCTAGTTTTCCTATTGTTTTTCTATTATTTTTATCAATATAAGTGAGGCGAGCATATGAAATATGAATTGACAAAAGATTTGGAAACTGGCAATCAGCTGATTGATGCAGAGCATCGTCAACTTTTTGTAGCAATCAATAACTTGATGGACGCTTGTGCCCAAGGCAAAGGACGTGACCATGTTGCTCATACCACAAAATTTTTAAGCGATTATGTCAGCAAACATTTTGCAGACGAAGAACGTTTACAAATGCAAAGCAAATATCCAGATTTGCATGCACATAAACAATTTCATGAAAAATATAAACAAGAATTAGCACAAATCGTAAATGACTTAAATACTTCTGGACCCACATTAGCTGTATTGAATCATTTAAACATTGCAATCGGTACCATCGTGACACATATCCACACAATGGATAAAAAGCTTGCTATGCACTTGAAAAAAGCCATAGCATGAGGTATTGGATTGCTTATTCATATTGCAAATATATCGAGAATACGATACTATAATAAAATCAACATTTCAATTCTATATGTTTTCGGAAAGTGAGGGGATTATTGATGAGATATGAAGTAACAAAAGATTTAGAAACTGGCAACACTTTGATTGACAGTGAACATCGTCAGCTGTTTACCGCAATCAACAATTTGATGGACGCTTGTTCTCAGGGCAAAGGCAGAGATCAAATAACTAACACAACACGTTTCTTGAACGATTATGTTGGAAAGCATTTTCGTGATGAAGAACAATTACAAGTACAAAGCAAATATCCTGGATACCTAGCGCATAAGCAGTTTCATGAAAAATACAAAATGGATTTGGCACAAGTTGGGAATGAATTAACGACTGCTGGTCCTACATTGGCTGTCTTAAATAAATTAAATCAAGCTGTAGGCATTTTGATGACACATATCCGTACAGAAGATAAAAAACTTGCGGCACATGTGAAAAACGCAAAATAAGACGTATCGCAAGGCATCACTTATTTTTATAATAAGTGATGCCTTTAGATTGTTCAATATTTTTCTTCTGCAAATATTTTTTGTTTCGCCCGACGTTGCAAGAAGTAGTTTCGATTATATCGTACCGCTTCACTTTTGGGTTGAAATACTGCACCCATTTCGTTGTAACTTTCCGCTTTTTCGTACTCTCCCATTTTATCATAACACACACACAACTGCATACAGGGCAAATACCCATAACAACTTTCTTGCACAAATCCTCCACTTTGTGTATTCTTATCTACACGCAATGCAATCTCATACCAAAATGCTGCTGCTTTCCAATTTGCTTGTGCAAAATAAATTTGCCCAATTGCGCAACATGTTTCTGCGCGTGGTAAATCCAAAGCAAAACTTTGAAACAAAGATTGCAATTGCTTTTCTTGATTTCCAATTTTTCCAAAGCATTCCGCAATTTGACGACATGCTTCTATTTTATTTTCTATCCAACCTTCTTTCATAGATAAAAATTTTTGAAATGCTTCTATCGCCTTTTCATATTGTGCATGATAATATAACTCTCTCGCATAATAAAATTGTTCTCTGGGCTCCAAGATATGACCTTCTTCTTGCATCGTTTCATAGATACGCAGATTTCGGTCTGTGTCATATGGTTTTACTTTTTCATGTCGTATATGGATATCTTCGTATATGATATTGCCAAAAGGTGTAATCACCTCATGCACACGCCCTATCCAAATTGCCTGCTCTGTATTCTTGATGATACGTTCCCGCATATACGTAGTTTGTACTTGTCCTGTGGCATCAAATGCAACATCATAAGGTAACATGACAACATCTGCTTGTAAAAAATCTAAGGTTCTTTTCATTTCCATTAATTTTTGTCGTTCTTTCACCAAAATGACATCATCTGCATCTAACCACATACAATAATCCATTTTTGCTTTGGAAAAAGAAAAATTCCTTGCAGCCGCAAAATCATCATGCCAAACATAATCATATACCTCTTTGGTATATTGCAATGCAATTTCTTTACTGCGGTCTGTAGAACCAGTATCTACAATAATGATTTCGTCTGCAAATTCTTTTGCTTGTTCCAAACACCTGTCCAATGTAGGCTCCTCATTTTTCACAATCATACAAAGGCTTATCGTTGCCATTTTCTTTTCCTCCTAAAAACTGCCCTTGTTGTCATGGTATGCAAAAAATGATATTGATTTGCCTGTACAGATAAAAAAAGAACCGCTATTTTCTGAAATCTATTCGATTTCTCAATAGCAGTTCTTTTTTAGATTAAAGATTACGCATGCATCGCTTCATCTTGCTTACGTTTTTCTTCAATGGCTTTTTTCAAAACCATATCTTTGACTTTCATCAATCGTGTTGTGCTGGCTCTTTCGTTTTCCTCCAGCTTCATCGCAATAAATTTAATGGTTTCCTGATAATTTGGAATCATGACATTTTCCAGCGCATTTACACGACGACGTGTACGCTCAATTTCCTGTGCCAAAAGCTGTGCGGTCTTTTCGCTTTCCGCCAAACGCAGCAGCGGTTCCATTGCCGCCGAAAATGAGTTCATGGCGCTATCCAATTCCCCAGATGTAAAAACAGTACCATAAGGATAGATGTCTCCACTGCCTGCTTCTTTTTGGAAGTCAAATACAGGTACATTGACACTCATAATATTGCGCTGTTTTACTTTAACAGAAACAGACTGTTGTGGAATCATCAAAGATTCTGCCAATGTGCTTTCACTTAATACTGCACGTGCAATAATAAAATCTTGATATGCACTTTCCAACGCTGTTTCTGCCGCTTCACGTAAGCGCTTATTTTCTCGCACAATTTCCAAAAATTGTTTCATCAGTTCGTCCAATTTATCTTTGAGCAATTTATGCCCTCTTGTTGCGGTTTTGAGTTGACGTTTGAGCCGAGTCATTTCCATTCGTGTTGGATTGACATTCAATTTTGCCACAATACATCACTCCTCATCCGGCAAATATTTTTCCAGATATTCGTCACGAATACGTTTCAATTCGCTCTTTGGCAGCATACGCAGCAAATTCCAACCAGTATCCAATGTCTGTTCAATGGTTCTGTCTGTACGGAAGCCTTGAGAAACATATTGTTTTTCAAATTCATCGGCAAATTTTGCATATACCAAATCAATATCAGACAATGCACTTTCACCCAAAATTGCCATCAATTCTTTTGCATCTTTCCCACGGGAATATGCAGCAAACAACTGGTTCATGGTATCTGCATGGTCTTCTCTCGTTTTGTCTTTCCCAATCCCTTTATCTTTCAAACGGGACAAAGAAGGCAATACATCAATAGGTGGCTGAATCCCTTTCTTATACAAATCACGGCTCAAAATAATCTGACCTTCTGTGATATATCCTGTCAAGTCAGGAATCGGGTGTGTTTTGTCATCTTCAGGCATAGTCAAAATGGGAATCATCGTAATGGAGCCAGGATTGCCTTTGATACGTCCTGCTCTTTCATACATAGTCGCCAAGTCGGTATACAAATAACCGGGATAGCCACGACGACCAGGTACTTCCTTTTTCGCTGCGGATACTTCACGCAATGCTTCCGCATAGTTTGTAATATCTGTAATGATAACCAAAACGTGCATACCTTGTTCAAATGCCAGATATTCCGCAGCAGTCAATGCCATACGAGGGGTACATACACGTTCTACCGCAGGGTCATTTGCCAAGTTTACGAATACTACAGAACGGTCGATTGCGCCAGTCTGTTTGAAATCATTGATAAAGAATTCAGCATCTTCAAATGTGATACCTACGGCAGCAAATACAACCGCAAATTTAGAATCTGTACCACGTACTTTTGCCTGTCTTGCAATCTGTACTGCAAGATTTGCATGAGGCAAACCAGATGCAGAGAAAATAGGCAATTTCTGTCCACGTACCAATGTATTCAAACCATCAATCGCAGATACACCTGTTTGAATAAATTCTGCGGGATATTCTCTTGCTGCGGGATTCAAAGGTGCACCATTGATGTCCAGACGTTTTTCTGGAATAATGTCTGGACCATTATCAATGGGTTTTCCCATGCCGCTGAATACACGTCCTAAAATATCAGGAGATACGCCAAAGTCCAAGCTTTTGCCCAAGAAACGTACTTTACTGTCTGACAGATTGATACCTGTTGCACTTTCAAACAGCTGTACCAAAGCGGTATCGCCATTTACTTCCAATACTTTACATCTTCTGACTTCACCATTGGAAAGTTCGATTTCCCCCAATTCATCGTATTTTACGCCTTCTACGCCGGAAACAACCATCAGAGGGCCTGCGACTTCCTGAATGGAACGATATTCTTTTATCATAATTCATCAGCCCCCTTTGCGATTAAATCTTTTACTTCTTTTTTGATGTCCGCTTCGATTTCATCATAACTCTTGTCTACATTGATTTCCTCTATATATTTTGCACGTCCAATACGTTCCACAACATCAAGTTTTGTAATTTTTTGAATCGAAACACCTTGTTTGATTGCTTCCCCTGCTTCCGCATAGAATGTCAAAATCAATTTCAACATACGATATTGTTTATGCAAAGAGGTATACGTATCTACTTCATGGAAAGAGTTCTGATGCAAGAAGTCTTCACGAATGGAACGAGCAGTTTCCAAAATCAGACGGTCGCTATGGGACAAAGCGTCTACACCGACTAACTGTACAATTTCTTGCAGTTCTGCTTCTGTTTGCAACAAACGCATTGCCAATGTACGTTGTTCTGAGAAATGCACATCTACATTTTTGTCCGCCCATTCGTCTACCTTATCTTGATACAAAGAATAACTGGTCAGCCAGTTAATTGCAGGGAAATGACGTTTGTATGCCAAAGAAGAATCCAGCCCCCAGAATACTTTTACAATACGTAATGTTGCCTGTGATACGGGTTCAGATGTATCACCACCTGGAGGAGATACCGCACCAATGGCAGTCAGTGTACCCATTCTACCATCATTGCCCAGACATACGACACGACCTGCTCTTTCGTAGAACTGCGCCAAACGAGAACCCAAGTAAGCAGGATACCCTTCTTCACCAGGCATTTCTTCCAAACGACCGGACATTTCACGCAGCGCTTCTGCCCAACGAGAAGTAGAGTCCGCCATCAAAGCAACGCTATAGCCCATATCACGGAAATATTCTGCAATTGTGATGCCTGTATAAATAGATGCTTCACGCGCTGCAACTGGCATATCGGAAGTATTCGCAATCAATACGGTTCTTTGCATCAAAGATTCGCCTGTGCGTGGGTCTTTTAATTCAGGGAACTCATTCAAAACGTCTGTCATTTCGTTGCCACGTTCGCCACAACCAATATATACTACGATATCGGCATCTGCCCATTTTGCGAGCTGATGCTGTGTTACGGTTTTCCCACTACCGAAAGGACCTGGAATCGCAGCCACACCACCCTTTGTAATAGGGAAAAATGTATCAATAACACGTTGTCCTGTTACCAAAAGAGAATCTGGTGTTTCTTTTACTTTATAAGGTCTTTCTTTACGAACGGGCCATTTTTGCATCATTGTGATGGGATATTCTTTTCCTTTTTCATCAGCAATGACACAAACGATTTCTTCTACTGTAAATTCACCGATAAAAATTTCTTTGATAGTACCCTTGACACCATATGGTACCATGATTCTACATTCTACCACTGCGGTTTCTTGTACTTTACCAATGATATCGCCAGCTTCTACTACATCGCCGATTTGGCGTGTGGGTTCAAATTTCCATTTTTTGTTTCTATCCAAAGAAGGTGCTTCCACCCCTTTATGGATATTGGTGCCACTGACTTCGTACAATTTTTCCAATGGACGTTGAATCCCATCATAAATCGTAGAAATCAAACCAGGTCCTAATTCTACACTCATAGGCATACCTGTAGATACCACTTCTTCTCCAGGACCCAAACCAGAAGTTTCTTCGTATACCTGAATGGAAGCTCTATCTCCATGCATTTCAATGATTTCACCAATCAAGTGCTGGTCAGATACACGCACCACGTCAAACATATTGGCTTCGCGCATATTTTCCGCAATGACCAATGGACCTGACACCTTCACTATCGTGCCTGCTTTCATATTTTCATTCACCTACAATCTTTATTCACTAAATAATATATCCGCACCTATCGCACGTTTTGCCGATTCTCTGACTTCGTTCATACCTAAGCCCATACTGCCGCCAATTCCTGGTATGACAATGATGGCAGGCAATTCAAAGTCTTTATATCTTGCGATACTTTCGCCCGCTTTGAGGCTTGCTTCTTCTGTGATATAAATGATGGCATATTCTTTTTCCGCCAGATTATGAATCGTTTTTTTAATTTCTTCTGGCGTATATGCTGGAAAAATATCAATGCCCAGTGCAAGGAAGCCCATAACACTGTCCTTGTCGCCTATGATTCCAACTTTAGACATATACTTCCCTCACCCTTTCTTTGATAATTTCCGTATCAATATCATGCAGTTTACAAGTCAATATAATACGGACACACTTTGCCTCTGTTTCTTTTGCCAAAATATATGCAACAACTGGTTCCGGCGTCAATGTCTTATATTTTGCTTCTTTGACATATGACATCAAATAATCATCACACGCCTTTTCAAATACTGTAAAGCCTTGTTCCATATATTGTTCACATAATGCACCATATGCACATTCTTTTAAGACCAATAACATATTTTCTTCACGGTATGCACGTGCAAATAAATCCTCACGAATTTCCCCACCGGGTACACATGCTTCCACAAAAGCATCAAAGGGACGACCCATTTTTTTCACACGCAGCAATGTTTTTAAATTGGTCAAATCTGCCAACATAGTAACATATTTACGAACAAACGCATTCTTCATTTCTGTTGCTCTTGCGTCCATTGCCGCAAAACATGCACGGTCTAAAATGGTGTCAATATATTGTCCGCTTTTTGTTTTTGCATATTGCTTAATTGCCTCCTCTACGGCTTCTCCGTCGATGGTTGGCATCTCTGCATAATTACGTTCTATAAAATTCTTTTTCAGTTCTTCTACTGGAATGGTGCCGCCACGTACCAGCAATTTTTTCCCGCTGATTTTTGATATTTCTTCTTTGATCAGCACTTTGATATTATGATAATCATTCTTGTACAAGAAAATATCAATCAAAGCTTCATCTGGAATCAGCTTCGCAACAGCAGTGTATGTTTCTTCCAAATGGCTTTCAATCATCTCTTCGAACTGATGCACGTCTTGTATCTGTGTTTTGCCATATGCCGTATCAGAGAGCAAACGCAATGCTTCTTCTGCATTTTTTGCTTCTGCCATCTGCATGAGTTTTTGTGTACTCAACAGCTTATTCTCCATAGAGCGTACACTCGCCACAGCGAAAGGGTAAATTTTATTTTTTGACATTTCTACCCCTCCTTAAAACAATATTTTTGCTGCTGCAATCTGCATTTCCTCTTTTTGCACCATAATCATAGATGCAAATGAATAATTGTATTCAATTTCTCCATTTTTGACTACAAAACCGCCATCAATATCTCTCGTTTCCTGAGAGAGTACAAAGCCTTTTTGTGCAATCACATCTGCCAAACGTTTCTGATCTTTTTCTGAAACGATGATTTCTTTGCCTTGGGAATCATCCAAACGTTCCAACATACCGCCGATGACCTTTGTATATTCCGCATCTGGCAAAGTTTCCAAACGTTTCTTAGCTTCTGTGATGACTTCGTCTAATATATTTTGCTTTTCTTGCAACAATGCTTTTTTCGCTTGCATTTCCGCGCCAGAAATTTCTTTTGCATGTGCTTTTCTGCCTTCTTCTTCTGCGCGTTTGCGATATTTTTCTTTTTCTCGATTGGCTTTGTCTTCTGCCGCCTGTATAATGGCATTCGCTTCCCGTTCTGCCTGTGTTACAATGGCTTCAATTTCGGTTTCTGCTTCTGCCATAATTCTATCAATGATAATTTTACCGTCATTCATAGGAGTCATACCTCCTTTTCGTTACAATTACAGTTGCAGGCTGTTGAGCATCAGGAAGGATACCAACAGCGCCAGCACTGCATATGTTTCTACCATGGCTGCAAACAGCATACCTTTTGCCAGTTCGCTGGGTCTTTTCCCTACTAACATAACGCCTGCCGCTGCTGCTTTGCCCTGTGCAATCGCAGAAAACAGACCAACAATACCAATGGGCAACGCTGCTGCAAAGATAGAAGCGCCTTGTGCGATGCTCAAATCCAGCATGCCATCGCCACCTAACAGACCTACTTTTACCAATACGATAAATGCAATCAGCAGACCATAAATCCCCTGTGTACCAGGCAATGCATCCAATAACAACACTTGACCAAATTTATTGCGATCTTCAGAAACAACGCCAGCCGCTGCCTGACCTGCTACACCAACACCCAATGCACTACCAATACCGCCTAAGGTTGCCGCAATCGCTGCGCCGGTTAATGCCAATACCTGACCGTTTAATAAACTATCTACCATCTTCAACATCCTCCTCTAAAATCTTTACATATTTTGTTTTTCTTGCAAAGGGACGGAATTCTCTGCCGCCACCTGTATAAAACTTGCCAAAAAATTCTACATACTGCAATCTACAGGAGTGTACAAACGCACCCAAAGCATTGATCGCAATATTGAATACCGTACCTGCCAAAAATACGACAATCAATACAATGGAACCAACAATCCCGCCGCCAGCAAGAGAACCTAATGTATTGATAACCTGTGCAACTACGCCTGTTGCCAGACCCAAAGCCAGCAATCTGGAATAAGAAAGCACATCTGAAAGATAACTGGTAATTCCATACAGACTGCCTAAACCGCCTGTAATTTTCCCGAAACCTTTTTTCTTTCTGCCGCCAGTAAGCAAAATACCAACTGCGCCCACAATCGCCATATATTTGCCAACAGTATACAGCATTGGTACATATCCACCCGCAAAACCAAATAATACCAAACCGATCAAAAGCAAATACCATAAACCAATGTCAAATAATGCATCAAGAGGGTGTCCATCGCGAATATACATATAAGCCTGTACGCCCATACCTACGAAAATATGAATACCACCCAAAATCAATGAGAATATCAAAAGTTTCATAGGTTCTTCTAACGGGTTGAACCAAATTGCTGGAATCGCAAAATCTACACCAAACATCGTTTTTGCCGCTACGGTAAAGAAATCGCCAAACCACCCGCCAAATAATGCACCCCAAAGGAAGGTAGAAATACCACAGTAGAAAAACATTTTGAACATGCGATACATCATGCCTTCTGGTTTATACTTTTTCAAAACAATCGCACAGCCTACAGAAAGCATTATACCATAAGCCGCATCAGACAGCATCAAACCAAAGAACAGGAAATAAAATGGAGCCATCACTTTGGTAGGGTCAATATCATGTCTGGAAGGCAGACTATACATACTTGTAACGCCTTCAAATGCTTCTACAACGCTGTTGTTGTGCAGCAAAATCGGAATTTCTTCATCAGGGTCTGGTTCTTCAATGGTATAATAATATTCATATTCTTTGAGCAAAGCTTCTACTTTGTCTTTGCTCCATTTTGGCATCCAACCATCAAAATAAAATACCGTTTCTGTACTGAGCATATTTCCGACAATTTTTGCTCTATCTTTACGCATACATAAACTGTCATACAGATATTCAATATTTTTTCTTGCGGAAGAAAGCGCTGTTAATACTTCTTCTTGTTTTTGGATATTTTCTTCTAATTCTACAATATTGTTATGATAGGAAGCAATCAGTTCTTTTACAGTTCCTTTGTTTTCTGCAAGTGTAACCGGCACAAAGGCAAATGGACGCAACGCCTCATAGAGCATATCTTTTTCTTCTTTTAAGCAAAGGAAATAAAGATATTTCTGCTGTTTATCTGCGCTCACTTCTTCCATTACAACAGAAGGCACTGCATCACATACACTTGTTTGCAGTCGTGCAATATCCGTTTTTACGTTTACCGTTCCCAATATGGTACATGCAAATTTTGTTTCGGATAGTTCCATTGGTAAATCCAAATTTTGCCATGGTTCTAATCCTGCAATCACAGTTTTCAAACGATTGATTTCTGTTTTTGCTTCTGTGATTGTTTTATCTGCACTGACTGCCTGATCCACACTTAACTCTATGGAAGTTTTATTTGCATTCATATAATCGATAAATGCTTCTTCTCCCATTTCAATTCTTGTACGAAGCAAGGGCTGTTTTGTGGTATCGTATTTTGTCACTGCTTGCAGAGCTACGCTTACACGTGCCAAGTCCGCCTCCAAACGGGAAACATCTGCGCTATTGCTAGTTCGGAAAATATCTGGCATCCATTCTTCATCGTTGACAACACCTTCTTGAGAATTGATTTCCACAACGCCAAGGCGCATCAATTCCTGCAAAAAAGCGGTTCTGGTGCTGTTCAGACCGATGACAGAAATCTTTTGCATATCAGTTACTGCCATAAGTCCCCACAACCTTTCCGATTACTGCCTGTATCGCTTCTTCTTTTTTTCCCGCAGCTTGCTTTCTGATTTCCTGACAAGCCTCATCTGCCTGACGGCGAATGCCTTGAATGGTCGCCACACTGTCTTCCACAGCTCGTTCCACACTATCTTCCATCAGACGCAACCCTTCTTTTCGTGTTTGCTCTAATAAAGATGCTGCATCTGTTTGTGCTTGTTGTTTGAGCTGTTCCGCATGTTCTGCTGCTTGACGTTTTTTCTCCACCGCCTGCGCTTCTGCATCTACGATAGTTTTCAGAATTTCATAAGCCACTTATATCACCTCTCTCATCACAAATTTGCTGTTTTGTATCCATAAGAGAAAACGTGTCACACAGAAATTTGTTAAAAATAAAACGAACTTTTGTGGTACACGAAATTTTTCCTAATATGAAACAAATACAGTTTGCCCTCTCCCTTTTCAAATTCCATCATATTTTGAAAAGGTGTACTGATAAAAATTGTATAATAAATACAACAAACCAGTATGAAAAAGTATGTACCAAATGGAAAACACACCTTTAACTTAAATAATAAATTACGATGGATGCATTGTCAATATGCACTTGCAACAGTGCGTTTCTTGAAAAAAAACATTTTTTCAAAATATTGTTAAAGTTACATCGAATTTATTTTTAGACAAACATAAAACTTGAATATTTCAGCTTTTTGGGGTTTTATCTTGTATGCTATTTATTCGTAGGCTAAACATTAGCTAGTAATATTTCTTATTTGCAAATAATTCTATTGTCTATTTCGCACAATTTTTCCCAAAAATTTCGATATAATTTATACTAGAATATAATAATATGATTTTTTGTTCGTTTTTATGTTATCACAAGACCTTCTATTGTTTCTTTTTCTTGTTCCAATATAAAAAATCCCAACTAGAAATACAATGTATTTTTGATACACGCTTTCTAGTTGGGATATATTCGGACTAACCTTTGTTTTGCAATATGGCAATCATGTTTTGTTATATTCTCTTTGCACAAATGCTTTTTCTATCATACGTTTCATCCATTGTGGCAAAGTGCTTTTGGGAATTTCCTCTCTGTGTAGCCAATAAAAGCCATCATGTTCTTTACTCAAACATACTTTTCCTTCGCGCCATTCTGCCAAATATGTCACAATACAAAGATGCACCGGATGTCGAATGACATCATATACAGACAATGGCATGCCAATCTGCACACGGATTCCTGTTTCCTCATAGATTTCACGCAAAAGCCCTTCTTTGGTATGTTCAAAAAAATGCAATCCACCACCCGGAAAATCCCATTTTTGGTGTTTATTGATATAACTGCCTTGCATTTCTTGTTGTGAGCGGCGTAATACCAGCACGCAATTTCCGCGCAGTACAACCGCTTTCACTGCAACCGAAAAATGATGCTGCATGATTTTTCCTCCTAGGCTGATTTCAGCTTGTCCTTGAAAGATTTACTTTGCCTCTGCAAGCAATGCTTTCAATTCTTCTTCTGTAAAATCATATTCTTTGCCGCAAAAATGGCAATGCAAATTCGCCTGCTTGTCCTCTGCAATGATTTTTTCTAATTCTTCTTTTCCGATACTGATCAATGCCTTTTCCACACGTTCTTTGGAACAGTTACAATAAAATTCTGTTGGCATTTTATCTATGATTTTTAATTCCATATCACCTAATATCATTTCTAAAATTTCTTCTGGTGATTTGCCCATATCCAGCAAATCTGTCACATATGGTATTTGATTGAGTTTTGTTTCCAATTTAGAAATGGTATCTTCTGTCGCATCTGGCATCAACTGTATGATAAATCCGCCTGCACAACGGATAGAAGTATCTGTATCTACCAGAACCCCTAAACCTACCGCTGAAGGTGTCTGATCGGACTGCGCAAAATAATAAGTCAAATCTTCTGCAATTTCTCCGCTGACCAATTGAATGCGCCCTGCATAGGGTTCTTTCATACCGATGTCGCGAATGACACTCAAATACCCTTCTCCAACCGCGCTGCCGACATCTAATTTGCCTGGGTATTTAGAAGGAATATCTACATTGGGCTGAAATACATATCCTTTTACACGCGCTTGTGCGTCTGCTGATACGACAATGCCTTTGAGTGGTCCCAAACTGCGAATCTGCAATGTGACCAAATCTTTATCTCCTTTGAGCATACTACCCATCATTGCTGCGGCTGTCAGCATTCTACCCAATGCCGCTGAAGCGACTGGAGAAGTATGATGAATCTGTCTTGCATATTGTACCAAATTGCCTGTTGTTGCCGCAAAAGCGCGGATACTGCCATTGGCAGCGGTAGCACGTATGATATAATCTTGTTTTTTCTCTTGTTGCATTCTCTGTTCCTCCATTTCCTATCTGCAATGCTTTGCCACGAACAAAATACGTTGTGAAGCGGCATGTGGCGCGGCAGACGTATAATTATCAAACATATCAGAAATCATCAATCCATTGGCTTCTAAAGCATTTTTGATTTCTTCTATATCGTATGCGCGTTCATAATGCAGTTCTTCTGTTCTTTGATATGTTCCATCTGCATTTTGCAAAAAGAATGTCACAGCATATTCATTGATTTTTTCTTCTGCGTCATAATAGTTTTCCCAAATGTAAGCGGCATCTTCTTCCGTTGCCGCATACGTATGGTCTGCAAGTATGGTTTCAAATTGATATACCGTATTCATATCAAAACAAAAAATACCGTTTGGTTTCAAATATCGTTTGACGCAAGCAAACGCAGCAGAAAGTTCCCCATCTTCTGTCAAATAATTCAAACTATCACATACACTCAAAATACAATCTGCTTGTTCTGGCAAAGAAAAATCTGTCAAATCCTGTTCTAATAATACCGCATGACATTTTTCATACCGTAATTTTTGTTCCGCTTGTGCCAACATATCAAACGAAGCATCTACACCTATCAAATTATAACCTTTTTTTGCGAATGGTACAAGTAGATTGCCTGTACCACAGCCAAGATCCGCTATCGTTTGCACTTCTATCTTTTCTTTTTGCCAAATCTGTTCTAAAAATAAAAGCCATTGGGCATATGGTACTTCTTCCATAAATCGATCATACACTGTGGCAAAATCCGTATATGCGTTTTCCATATCCATATGATATTTCCTTTCTCACATCGTTGATATTGCTATATTTTTTTATGTGATATACATATTTCTATCCACTTGTCCATAAAATATAGAAAAAAGATACCGGACCCCTTCGCTTGATTTTTTTCATACAAGCACATACTTTGGGGGATTCCGGCATCTTTTGGTCTACTGGCTACTGTTTTTTACAGCTTTACGCTGTTACAACGGATACCTTCTGTATCTACGATTGCTCAGCAGCTTCCGCAGTTGTTGAGCTGACCGCCGCAAGAATTGTTATTGCAGCAGCACAGCAGAATCAAAATCCACAACCAAGAATTGTCATTGCCGCAACCACAGTTGTTACCATTGTTGTTACCACAGCAACACAGCAACAAAATGATCCAAATAAAATTGTCATTACCGCAACCACCAAATCCACACATAATAAAATACCTCCTTAAGTAAAAAGTATTGACTTACAATTTCATACTATGAGGTATTTTGTAATTACTTGCCTGTCTATCTAAAAATTTCTTTTGTTTTTTATTTTTCAGTTGGCAATTGCAAGTCCGACACACAAACTTTTACCGAAAATTCGCCCATTTCACTTTCCAGCAAAACCATCGTAATCTGTTCTGTATCGTGAAAATAAAGGAGATGACTTACTTTTTGATTGCGTGCCAAATCGTTCGCTTCTGCCAATGTCAAAATGCCGCCTTGCAGAATTTCCATATTTTCGGCATGCGCGGCTTGATATTGTGCAGCGATTTTATGCGCAGTTTCTACGCCGTTTGCATGTGCTGCAAACAATGCTCTGATTTTTTGTGCCATATCTTTCATCTCCTGATACTTCAATATTTTTTGATTTTATGATTGTCCTTCACTTTTTTCGTACCGCATTTTTTCCAATTCATCTATAAAACTTTCAATATCTTTGAATTGACGATACACAGACGCAAAGCGCACATATGCCACTTCGTCCAATTCTTTGAGTCTGTCTATGACCATATTACCCAAAGTTGCGCTATCTACTTCACGTTCTCCACTACCAATCAACGTATTTTCAATATCATCTACCAACTTTGTAATTTGGTCTGCAGTCACAGGACGTTTATTGCAAGATTTCATAATACCATTTTGCAATTTTACTTTATCAAAAATTTCTCTTGTGCCATCTCGTTTGATGACTGTGATAGGAATCAAATCCATTCTTTCATACGTGGTAAAACGTTTCCCACATTTTTCACACATACGACGGCGGCGAATGACAGAATTATCATCTTGTGCCCTCGAATCTATTACTTTGGTATCGCCAAAATTACAAAAAGGACATTTCATGTCCGTTTCCTCCTTCGTTCCATTCATTTTTTTCAAGCGATTTTTCGCTTATTCCTTCAAAAGTATAAAGCACAAACGCATGTAGGTCAAGGCGAATTCCTACAATTTATGTCTTTTTATTTCTTTTCCTCATCTTTTATTTGTTTTGATACAAAAAACAGAAATACTTTTCTGACTTTTGCTATTCCTCCTCTCGATATAACGCATCTGCATCCACTTCCACCAATATAATATCTTCCCCTATCCGTTTGATACATCGCCAAGGTACATACAACATTTTTTGACGACAAAAAAAATTCCATCGTTCCGACTCTGTTGGAATCAAAAGAGATACAATACGACCTGCTGGCAATTCCAATTCCAAATCGCTGACATATCCCAATCGACTGCCATCGCAAATATTGATGACCTCTTTTTCTTGTAAATCAGAAAATTTTTCCATTTGCTCACCTCCCTTATTTTCTGTTTATTGTAAGGCGTCGTAAAAAATACTTGTAAAAAATATAAATTTGTGTGACTTTTGCCACTTGACGCTAGACGCAGTTCGTACTACAATATATCCACGCATTTTATATCAAACAAACAATATGTTGTATCAATTCAATCAACAACGTCAAAACACGCTAGCCCAGTGACAGTGCGTGATACAATAGAAAGAGGGGATCGCATGATTACAAAAATCAAAAAAAGAGATGGACGAGTGGTTCATTTTGACATCAACAAAATTGCAAATGCCATTGAAAAATCCTTTGCTGCCACAAGTGGTGCAAAAGATTATACTGTATGTTTAGAATTGGCACAGGAAGTAGCAAATCATTTTTCTCAGCAGCAAATATCCCCTCCTTCGGTAGAACAAATTCAGGATATGGTAGAAAAAGTGTTGATTGATCATGGTTTTGTGCGTACTGCAAAAGCTTATATACTCTATCGTGCAGAACGTACACGCGTACGCAATATGAATGAACGTCTGATGAAAACTTTTGAAGACATCACATATAAAGACGCCACAGACAGTGACATCAAACGCGAAAACGCTAACATTGACGGCAATACCGCTATGGGGGCTATGTTGAAATATGGCTCAGAAGGCGCAAAACATTTTTATGAATCCTATGTACTGAATCCTGCCCATTCTGAAGCGCATCGTAATGGGGATATTCATATTCACGATTTAGACTTTTATACATTGACCACAACTTGTTGTCAGATTGATTTAGAAAAACTATTTCAAAATGGCTTTTCCACAGGTCATGGCGTATTACGCGAGCCCAACAGCATTATCAGTTATGCTTCTTTGGCTTGTATTGCGATACAGTCCAATCAAAATGACCAACATGGCGGACAATCTGTACCAAACTTTGATTACAGTATGGCACCGGGCGTTGCCAAAACATATAAAAAACGATATCGCTCTAACTTTGCCTCTGCAATCGAAGTCATGGACAGCGAAGCACATGCACAAAAATTGCAGGAAGCTTTTGACAAACTCGAAAAAGACAATCTCATTCCTGCATTAGATAAAAATGAAACATATGACAAAGCCGAAGCAGCGCTTGTATCTGAAATCGGCATTTCGGAAGAAATTTATCAAAAAGCAAAAGCGTTTACTGAAAAAAAATCTTTGCAAGAAACAGACAAAGAAACCTATCAAGCAATGGAAGCATTGCTGCACAATTTGAATACCATGCACAGCCGCGCTGGCGCACAAACGCCATTTTCTTCTATCAACTATGGTATGGATACTTCCACAGAAGCGCGTATGGTCATGAAAAATATGCTTTTGGTTACAGAAGCTGGTTTAGGCAATGGGGAAACTGCAATCTTTCCAATTCAGATTTTCCGTATCAAAGAAGGAATCAACTTCAATCCTGGAGAACCAAACTACGACTTGTTCAAACTGGCTTGTCGCGTTAGCGCAAAACGACTGTTTCCAAACTTCTCTTTTCAAGATGCGCCTTTTAATCTGCAATATTACAAAGAAGGTCATCCTGAAACAGAAATTGCATACATGGGCTGTCGTACACGTGTGATGGCAAATGTGCATGACCCCAGCAAAGCCATTACACCTGGTCGTGGCAACTTGAGTTTTACCAGCATTAACCTGCCGCGAATCGCAATTATGGCAAATCAAAACATTGATTGGTTTTTCCAAGAACTAGACCACAAAATTGATTTGGTGGTAGAACAACTTTTGGAACGTTTTGAAATTCAAGCCAAGAAAAAAGTGCACAACTATCCTTTCCTGATGGGTGAAGGCATTTGGATTGACAGCGATAAATTAGGCTACCATGATGAAGTACGAGAAGTTTTAAAGAACGGTACGCTTTCTGTCGGCTTTATTGGATTGGCAGAAACTTTAAAAGCACTTATCGGTGTACATCATGGCGAAAGCGAAGTCGCACAAAATCTTGGTTTGGATATTGTCAGCCACATGCGGCATCGCTTAGATGAAATTTCTCAAAAAACAAAACTGAATTTTACATTATTGGCAACACCTGCCGAAGGTTTATCTGGTCGTTTTGTAGAAATCGACCGCAAGCGTTTTGGTTCTATCGAAGGTGTTACAGATCGGGAGTATTATACCAACAGTTTCCATATTCCAGTATATTACCCTATCAGTGCATATAAGAAAATACAGTTAGAAGCACCATACCACGCGTTGACAAACGCTGGGCACATCACCTATGTAGAATTAGATGGCGACCCCAGCACCAATTTAGATGCTTTTGAAAAAATCATACGTTACATGAAGGCGCAAGGTATTGGATACGGTTCTATCAACCATCCTGTCGACCGTGACCCACTTTGTGGATACAATGGTATCATTGGGGATACTTGCCCGAAATGCGGCAGAAAAGAAACAGAAGGCGAAGTGGGATTCCAAAGAATTCGTCGTATCACAGGCTATCTGGTGGGTACCTTAGACCGTTTCAATAACGCAAAACGCGCAGAAGTACGCGACCGCGTCAAACATTCTGTCGTAACTGAAGTCAATTTACAACCAAAAACACAGAAAGATGAAGCCCTATGAAAATCAAAATCAGTGGTGCTGTCAATGACTCCATTGTAGACGGTACCGGTTTACGTTTTACATTATTTACACAAGGTTGTCCACATCATTGCAAAGGCTGTCACAATCCACAGACACATGATTTTGCAGGTGGATTTTGGTCGGATACAGATGAGATTTTAAAAGCCATCTCTGAAAATCCTTTGTTAGATGGTATTACACTATCTGGAGGAGAACCATTTTTACAGCCAGAACCCTGTACCCTATTAGCGAAGCAAGTACATCAAATGGGGCTTTCGGTCTGGGCGTATACTGGATATACTTGGGAAGCTTTACAGCAAGAAGCAGACCCAGCACGCATGGCTTTTTTACAGCAAATTGACGTATTGGTAGATGGACCTTTTTTAGAAGAGGCACGTTCTTTAGAACTCAGATTCAAAGGCAGTTCCAATCAACGTACTATTGATGTAAAACGTTCTTTCGCCGAAAATAAAATCATATTGTTGGAAGGATAATTCCACAAATCCAAAAATCTCTTTGCAAACATTTTGTATGCAAAGAGATTTTTTCTGTCTTTTTTTGGCAGAATAATACGATATATTATATGTCTAAGTGTTTTCATTTCCCGTTACAATCAAAGTATACCAATTTGATACCATAGGAGGAATGAGCCTTTGAAATTACATATTCCACAACCGAAAGAAACTTACTTATTACAAGATTTAGAACAGATACATGACACATTGCTATGTGCAACTGCGCAAATAGAAAATGCTTTTTCTGCCGCATTTTATGCACAATGTATCGAAAGTACTTATGCCGATGGATACGAAACATTTTTATTAGACCATAGCATATCCAATTGCTTTCAAGAAAATCGCGCACAATGCAACACATTTGTATTGGAACGGTTTTATAAATTGGCTGCAATACACCATACGATACAAGTGGTGCAGCGTCGAAAAAAAGAACTTTGTTGGGAAGATATGGCAAACGATATGCAAAAAATATTTACCTTCCATGAAAATGAAAGGCATATGGCAGACATATTATATCAATGCGCATGTATTAGCCGCAGTCGTTTTCGTGCGCTATTTGCCCGCACTACCGCACGGTATCTCTTTGCACAAACAGAACTATCGCCCGTAACATTGGCTTTTTTGATGAATTTCTGGTATAATTCCTATCAGAGCTTTATGGCATCGTTTATCAATTATGTGCCTTTTCGGGTACGATTGCATACACATGCCATCATTTGAAAAGGATACAGGAATACATGAGGTGAAAAGCAACATGGGTGCAAATTGGACAGAGCAACAATTACAAGCCATTACAGCAACTGGCAGTGATATATTAGTCAGTGCGGCAGCAGGCAGCGGGAAAACTGCGGTATTGGTAGAACGCATCATACGTCGTATTACACAAGGCGATCCCCCACTTGACATTGATCGACTGCTTGTTGTGACATTTACACGTGCAGCAGCAGCTGAAATGAGCCAACGTATTGGCGCGGCAGTCGCAAAACAACTAGAAGCAACCCCCGAAAATGTACATTTGCAAAATCAGTTGACCTATTTGGGGCATGCAGATATTAAAACCATACACGCGTTTTGTTTACAAGTCATTCGAGAATATGGATATTTATTGGATATTGACCCTGCCGCGCAAACCGCTGACCCTTCCGAAATTCATCTTTTACAAAAAGACGTTTTAACCGAATTATTTGAATCAAAATATGAAGCTGAAGACAACGATTTTTTATTGTTACTGGAAACCTTTGGAGAAGCGACAGGCGACAACCGTCTGAAAGAATTGATTTTACAAACATATGAATTTGCGCAAGGCTATCCCAATCCTTCCGCAATATTAGAAGATATGGCGGCACAGTTTGATTTTTCGGAAACAGATTCTATCAATACTTGTCGCTGGCTTCCTTTGATTCAAGAATCCATTTTGCATCAAGCACAGTATGCTTTTTACCTATTACAAAAAGTTTTACAACGTATTGCATCAGACCCAGATTTTACAGGATATACCGAACGTATCACAGAGGAAGCGGAAGGTCTTTCTGCATTGGCGCAAAGTCTGCAAACACCAGATTACGCCGCATGGCATACTGCATTTGCTTCCATTTCATTTGGACGGATTCCTTCCTATCGTGGCGAAAACAAAGAACTTTCCGAATGGGCAAAAAATTTACGCAATGAAGCAAAAAAAGTAGTGGAAGGTTTGAAAGATACCTATTTTTGCTATGGCGTGGAAAAACAAAGTGAATTATTACACAAACTCTATCCTGTTGCAAATGCACTTTCTCAATTAACCATCGCTTTTGCACAGGCTTTCGCAGAAGCAAAAAAAGAAAAACTTTGGCTAGACTTCCACGACTATGAACATTTTGCACTGCAAATTTTAGTAGAGCCAGAAAGCACCCCACAACAGATATTGCCTACCAACGCAGCAAAGCAAATGCAAGAGCGATATGACGAAATCATGATTGACGAATATCAGGACAGCAATTTGGTACAAGAAATGTTATTATGCGCAGTTTCCAAAGAAAGCCTTGGTAAAAACAACCGTTTTATGGTGGGTGATGTCAAGCAAAGTATTTACCGCTTTCGCTTGGCTATGCCAGAATTATTCAATGAAAAATATCATACCTACCCTACCACCGCTGGTGGAAAAACACGTAAAATCATACTGTCTAAAAACTTCCGCAGTCGTGAAAACATATTGCTTGGTATCAATTTTATTTTTCAGCAATTGATGCGCGAATCCTTAGGCGACGTTGCATATGATGAAGCTTCTGCCTTATATTACGGCGCAGACTATCCAGAAACGCAAAATGATACAAATGAGTTATTACTTTTAGATTTAGCCATAGAAGAAAATAATACTTTGCCCGAAGATATTGCGGAACTTGACCGCAAAACATTAGAAGCAACTTGGATTGCAAAAAAAATCAAATCCATGATTGCAGAAGGCTTTTCGGTATATGAACGTGATACCAAACAATACAGACCTTTGGAATATCGAGATATTGCCATACTATTTCGCAGTATCAAAAACTGGGGCACGACATTAGATGATGTCTTTCGCAAAGAAGGTATCCCCTTTTATGCCGAAAACGCCATCAGCTATTATGAAATACCAGAAGTCGATACTATATTGCATTTTTTACGTTTGATAGACAACCCATATCAAGATATTCCGCTTCTGTCTTTACTGCATGCACCTTTATATGGTCTGTCCGCAGACGATTTGGCAGAAATTCGTTTATTAGGTGGTAATGGGTTATATTATGAATGTGTGTTACGTTATTTGGCAGAAGGCAGCAATCCTGATATTATAGCAATATTACAGCGCTTTTATGACAATTTACAAGATTGGCGTACACAAGCAAAACAAGTATCTTTGCAAGAGTTATTGCGCTATCTTTACGCACAAACGGGATATTATGACTATATCGGCATGACGGAAGGCGGTTCCCTGCGACAAGCCAATCTAAGATTGCTTTTAGAAAAAGCCGAAGCCTATGAAAAAAACAGCGGAAAAGGATTATTCCATTTCATACGTTTTGTAGAAGATATGAAAACCATGGAACAGGATATTTCAGGTGCAAAGCTGCAAAGTGAATCCGAAAATTTAGTACGCATCATGACCATACATAAAAGCAAAGGTTTGGAATTTCCTGTTGTATTTGTAGCGGACTTGGGAAAACAATTTAACGAAATGGATATCCGCAATCCCATATTGACCCATCAACATTGGGGCTATGGTATGGATTATACAGACATTGAAAAAAGGGTAACTTATCGCACATTATCCAAAACTGCTTTGGCAGAAGCAATTCGTCTGGAAAATTTATCCGAAGAAATGCGTGTGTTATATGTTGCACTGACACGTGCAAAAGAAAAACTAATCTTGACCGGCAGTGTAAAGAATCTATCCACAGCTATGCAGAAATGGGCTGAAACCGCAGATACACAAGACAGTGTTTTACCTCTGCTCCGCTTGCGTCGTGGACGCACTTATTTAGACTGGATTATGCCTGCACTTCTGCGCCACCCTGCCGGACGCAGTGTACCAGAGCCATGGGAAGTAGAAGACCGCGGAGAACCGCATATCTTCTTTGACGAACCTTCCAAATGGGATTTGACATTTTGGAATCGTCAACAATTATTAGAAAAAGAGGAAATACAAACGCAAGAAGCAGAAGAAAAGAAAGCCATTTTTACCAATTGGGATACACAAATCGACTATAGCGGTTTACGAAGTGACGTTTTTCATATTCTTTCTTGGCAATACGACCATGCCAACGCCATCAAATTACCAGCAAAAATTTCGATTTCTGAAATCAAGCGAAAATTTATGGAACAAATATATGATATTCCTCCTGCATCTCCAGCAAAATTAACATTGCCTACACAAATTACGCAGCCTTTACAAGCGGCGCAAATTGGTACTGCCATGCATATGGTGATGGAGGCGGCTGATTTACGTCAATCTTACACAGAAGAAACACTCGAAATATTGATACAAAATTTAATCACACAAGGCAGATTGACAGAACTAGAAGCAGATGCTTTACGCCGAAACGAATTATTGCAATTTTTTTCCTCTGACATTGCACAACGGATTCGTCAAGCAGACAGTATACACAAAGAACAACCTTTTTCTATGTTGATACAGCCGCATGAAATCGCATTATGTACGGAACCTATGGTACCTGCGGAATGGGTGCAAGTCAACGGGATTATTGACTGTTACTTCCAAGAGCAAAATGACATCATTTTAGTGGATTACAAAAGCGACCACATTTATCAAGAAAATTTACTGATTGAAAAATACAAATTACAAATCAATCTATATCGTGAGGCGTTGCGGCGCGCGACTGGTATGCCTGTTTCTCAGTGTTATTTATATTCTTTTGCAATGGGACGTGCCATTGCAGTACCAAACAAAATTGTATTTTAAAACAAATAAAAAACAACGGATTTTTTCAGCTTATCGTTCTGAAAAGTCCGTTGTTTTTGTATGGTTACATAATTTCTGAAAGTGGAATTTCTTTCCAGCCTTGCTTTGTCCAAATATGAACCACTTGGAAACCAAATTCTTGCAAAGCTTGTTTGATTTCTGCAAACTGAAATCCTAATGAATTTCCATCATGGCTATCGCTGGAAAGCAAAACCTTGCCATTCCATTTCTGTAGCTGTTTCAATAAATCATAAGATGGGTATGGTTCTGTACGTAAACCACGATACATAGCACCTGTATTGATTTCAAACGGTTTTCCGGTCTGCAACAAAGCCTCCATCGCTTCCAATGCCAAAAAACGATATGCTTTCTGTGTCATATCAAAATGCTTGCCACCCTCATTGAATTTTGTCAATAAATCAAAATGTCCAATAAAGTCCGCATTTGTTTTTTCTACCACCTGTGCCACTGTTTCAAAATAGCATTTCGCATATTTGATATAATCTCCGCCAAACCCCTCTTTGACCACTTTCAAAAACAAATCCTCAGATTCATCCACTGCATAATATTGTCCGTTTTGTTTGATGTAATGCACAGACCCAATGACAAAATCAAAATCTTTTGTATCATCTGTGCCATAAAAGTCCTGCTCTACACCACAGAAAATATCCATTTTTCCTGCATATTCTGTCTGTAATGCCGCAATATCTTTGCGATACTGCAATACATTCTGACGTGACATACAATAGCTTTCATCAAATGCAGTATAGCTATGACCCGAAAAACCAAGATATGTAAATCCTTTTTCATATGCGGCTTTTGCCATTTCCGCTGCGCTTTGTTTTCCGTCGCAATATGTCGTATGGGTATGATAATTGGCTTTTAGACTCATTTTGTCATCTTCTCCTGTTTGATTTTATGGTCAATGATATGACGGGACGCCAATTCTTTTCTGACATCTTCCAAGGAAATACCCATTTCTACCATCAGTACCAATACATGATATGCCAAATCTGCAATCTCATATATGGTTTCTTTTTTATCTTCTGCTTTTGCGGCAATGATGACCTCTGTCGATTCTTCCCCTACTTTTTTCAAGATTTTGTCCAAACCTTTTTCAAACAAATAGGTGGTATAAGAACCTTCTGGCATATTTTCTTTTCTGCCCGCCAACAACTGCATCAAACTATCCAAAGAAAATCCTTGATTTGTTTCGCTTTGATAAACTGGATGATGGAAGCAACTTTCTGCTCCAGTATGACAAGCAGGTCCATCTTTCAATACTTCTATGGTCAATGCATCTTTATCACAATCGGCTGTGATGCTGACAATATGTTGATAGTTTCCAGAAGTTTCTCCTTTACGCCATAATTCCTGACGGGAACGTGACCAAAAGCATGTTTTGCCTTCCTGCATACTGATTTCCAAACTTTCCCGATTCATATATGCTATCGTCAAAACTTGTTTACTCAAAGCGTCTACTACCACAGCTGGTATCAGACCTTTTTCATCAAATTTCAATGTATTGATATCAAACATTTTTGTATTTCTCCTTTATCTTCTTACTACAATCTGTTCCTGTGCCAGACGTGTTTTCAATTCCTGTATGTCCACTTCTCCAAAATGGAAAATAGAGGCTGCCAATCCAGCATCTACTGTTGGCAGTGTATGGAACAGTTTAACAAAATCCTCTATTTTCCCTGCACCACCAGAAGCGATAACAGGCACAGAAACCGCATCGCAAACTGCTTCCAGCATTTCCAAATCAAAGCCTTGTTTGACGCCATCTGTATCAATGCTGTTGACAACCACTTCACCAGCACCCAAAGCAACACATTTTTTAATCCATGCAATAGCTTCCATACCTGTGTTTTCTCGTCCACCTTTTGCAAATATTGTAAAACGTCCATCGACCCGTTTTACATCTGCGGATAATACGACACATTGGTCACCATATCTTTTGGCAGCTTCTGCAATCAAATTTGGATTTTTGATTGCCCCAGAATTGACGCTGACTTTATCGGCACCACATTTTAACACACGGTCAAAATCTTCTAATGTATTGATGCCGCCGCCAACCGTCAAAGGGATAAAAATCGTTTTTGCGACTTCTTTCAAAATATCGGTGAACAAGGCTCTCCCTTCTGCAGACGCGGTAATATCATAAAATACCAATTCATCCGCGCCATGGTCACTATAATACTTCCCCAATTCTACAGGAGAAGAAACATCACTCAAGCCTTGGAAATTGACACCCTTTACCACGCGTCCATCTTTGACGTCCAGACAAGGTATGATACGTTTTGTAATCATATCAGCCTTCCCCCTTTCCAATTTTGACCGCTTCTGCTAAGTCGATATGTCCTGTATATAATGCTTTGCCCAAAATGGCACCATACAGCCCCATACATTGTAATGCAGAAACATCTTCCAAAGAAGACACACCACCAGAAGCAATCAAATCCATATGGTATGTTTCGGATAAATGACGATATAATTCCAAATTGGTACCAGAAAGCAGACCATCTTTTGAAATATCGGTACAAATAATCGTTTTCACACCGATTTTTTCTAATTTTTCGCAAAATGCATCACAGGTCAAACCAGATAATTCTGTCCACCCTTTTATGGCAACCATACCATCTTTGATGTCTACCCCGACTGCAATTTTTTCTCCATATTTTGCTACCATGCGTTCTAAAAAATCAGGCTGTGTGATTGCGGCTGTACCCAAAATCACACGGGAAACACCTGCCTGCAAATATTTTTCTATGGTTTCTTCGCTGCGGATACCACCGCCAACTTCTGTGATTAAGCCGCTTTTTGCTACAATTTCGCGAATGGTTTCCAGATTTGGGGTTGTGCCATCTTTTGCACCTTCCAAATCTACCAAATGTAAATACGTTGCACCTGCTTTTGCAAAGGATACCGCAACAGCAGCGGGGTCATTGCTATATATTGTCTTTTGGGCATAATCCCCGCGTACCAAACGTACCGCACATCCCTCAATCAAATCTATGGCAGGAAATATATTCATGTTATGTTCTCCTTCCTGGATTACAGCTTACAAAATGCTTTTAATATCTTGAGTCCAATTTCTCCACTTTTTTCTGGGTGGAACTGTGTACCATATACATTATTTTTGGCAACGGCAGCTGTCAATTCTGCACCGTATTCCACTGTTGCAGTAATAGAATCCTCACATTCCACTGCCGCAAAAGAATGTACGAAATATACACAATCATTTTCTTTTAAATCTGCAAAAAGAGGACATCGTTCTTTTTCTTTGGGAAAGTGCAGACCATTCCAACCAATATGCGGTACTTTCAATCCTGTACCAATCATAGGCGCAATGGGACGTACCACACCAGGAATCAAGCCCAAACCATCATATTCTCCATATTCATAACTTTTGTCAAACAAAAGCTGCATACCCAAACAAATACCTAAAAGCGGTTTTCCTGCTGCTACTTCTTGCAATACAATTTCCTGCATACCACTTTCTTTGAGTTTTTTTGCGGCATCTCCAAATGCACCTACGCCCGGCAATAAAATATGGTCACATGCCGCAAGCTGTGTTTGGTCTTTTGTCACAATGGCTTTTTCTCCAATATAAGCCAAAGAACTTTGGAGCGAAAAGAGATTGCCAACGCCATAATCTATGATTCCTACCATACTCACAATACCCCTTTCGTAGAAGGAATTTCGTCCCGATATTTCTCATCAATCGCTACCGCCTGCGCCATTGCACGTGCAAATGCTTTGAAACTGCCTTCTATGATATGATGGCTGTTTTTGCCTGCCATTTGCTGTAAGTGTAATGTGATATTTGCTTTGCGCACAAAAGCAGTAAAAAATTCCTCTGTCAATTCTGTATCAAATGTGCCAACTTTTTGTGTTGGGATTTCTAAGCCATATTCCAGATGTGCGCGACCAGATATGTCTAACGCACACAATACCAATGCTTCGTCCATGGGCAATATGATATGTCCATAACGCACAATACCTGCGCCATTGCCCAATGCCTGTGAAAATGCCATACCTAGGCAAATTCCAATGTCTTCTACAGTATGATGATCGTCCACATCAGTATCTCCATAACAATGTACTGTTAAATCAAATCTTCCATGACGTGCAAATAATGTCAACATATGATTGAAAAAACCACAACCAGTATCAATTTCACTTTTTCCGCTCCCGTCAAGATTTAAGGAAAGTGTAATTTGTGTTTCTGCTGTATTGCGTTCTATCTGACTGGTTCTCATGCCTTTCCCTCCTCTTGCAGTAATTCTTTTACTTTTTGCAGAAAAATTTCCATCTGTTCCTCTGTGCCAATGGTAATACGCACATAATCTTGTATTTTTTCTTTGTTAAAATGACGTACCAATACACCTTTTTTCTTTAATCCTGTATAAAGTGCTTCGCCATTCATTTGATTTGTTTTTGCAAATATGAAGTTTGCAACAGAATCCAATACCGTAAAGCCCATTGCGCGCAACGCTTCTATGGTCTTTGTACGTGTTTGTGCAATTTTTTGACAATTTTCCATATAATAATCATTGCTATCAATCGCTGCTTCACCAATTGCCAATGTCAAACGATTGATATTATAGGGATTGGTCGAATATTTGATTTTATTCAAATCTGCGATAATCTCTTTTGACGCAATAGCAAAACCTAATCTTGCGCCTGCCATAGAACGAGATTTTGAAAATGTCTGTACGACCAATAAATTATCATATTTTTTCACTAATGGGATACAGCTTGTACCTCCAAAATCTACATAAGCTTCATCAATCACAACCACATGATCTGGATTGCTTTTTATGATTTGTTCAATTTCTTCTTGCGTAAGTTCTAACCCTGTAGGTGCATTTGGATTTGCAATCACTACCATACCATCTTTTTGACAAAAATCGGTATATTGAATGGTAAAATCCTCCTGCAACGGAATCTGTGTTGCTGGTACTTGGTACAAATCTGCATAAACTGGATAAAATCCATAACTGATTTCTGGAAAATATGCTCCATGT
Source organism: uncultured Lachnospiraceae bacterium (assembly GCA_944384295.1). Lineage (GTDB taxonomy): Bacteria > Bacillota > Clostridia > Lachnospirales > Anaerotignaceae > Anaerotignum. The sequence goes on from CALWSU010000003.1 coordinate 40,473, forward strand.
GTTTGATCACAAAATGCCATAAATGCAAAATTCAAAATATCATCAGAACCATTGGACAAAAACACATTTTCCATTTCCACACCATATAATGTTGCCAATTTCTGACGCAATCTCTTTCCTTCTGGGTCTGGGTAAAGCTGTAACTTGCTTACCTGCTCCGCATTGCAGGCTGCAAATACTTCTGGAGAAGGAGGATACGGAGATTCATTTGTATTGAGTTTGATATATTGCATATCTTGTGGCTGTTCTCCTGGTGTATAGGCTTCCAGCCCTGCAAAACGTGTGCTTAAAAATCTGCTCATGCTTTTCCTCCTTGTTCCAAACGAATCGATACAGAGCGTCCATGCGCCTGTAAGCCTTCCTCTTCTGCAAAACGTACAATTTGTTTTCCTACCTCTTGTAATGCCTGTGGAGTATAATATGTAAACGCTGCTTTCTTGATAAAATCATCTACCGAAAGCGGAGAAGAAAAACGTGCTGTGCCGCTGGTTGGCAAGGTATGGTTTGGACCAGCGAAATAATCTCCCAAAGCCTCTGGTGCGTGTTTGCCCAAAAATACGGAACCGGCATGACGAATCTCCGCTAGATAAGCAAAAGGGTCGTCTACACAAATTTCTAAATGCTCGGGTGCGATTTCATTGGAAATTGCAATTGCTTGCATCATAGAATCTGCTAATATGATTTTTCCATAGGTATCTATAGAGGCTCTGGCAATTTCCGCACGTGGCAGCAAGGGAATCTGACGTTCCAATTCTTCCGTGACTGCATCTGCCAAACGTTGGCTATCTGTCACCAAGACTGCACTTGCCATTTTATCATGTTCTGCTTGTGAAAGCATATCCGCTGCAACGATTGCCGCATCACAAGTATCATCTGCCAATATCAAAATTTCGCTTGGTCCCGCAATCATATCAATAGATACTTTTCCAAAGACCTGTTTTTTTGCTTCTGCTACATAAGCATTACCTGGACCCACGATTTTGTCCACTTTTGGTATAGATTCTGTACCATATGCCAAAGCTGCAATCGCCTGTGCGCCTCCTACACGAAAAATACGGTCAACACCCGCAATCTCTGCCGCTGCCAAAATGACAGGTTTGATTTTGCCATCTTTTGCAGGTGTCACCATAATAATTTCACCTACGCCAGCGATTTTGGCTGGTATGGTATCCATCAAAACTGTAGAAGGATAGCTTGCGGTACCGCCTGGTACATAAACGCCTGCCCGTTCTAAAGGTATGATTTTTTGTCCCAACACAATGCCTTGTTTTTCTGTAATTACAAAATCTTGTCGTTTCTGTTTTTCATGAAATGCGCGGATATTATCCGCCGCTTGCTTTAAAATCTCTAGCAAAGTAGAGTCTACTTGTTCCAATGCCGCTTTTCTTTCTTCTTGACTTACTTCTAAAACTGCCAAATCCGCATTGTCAAATTGTTTGCTATAACGAAATAAAGCGGCATCTCCATTCTGTCGTACATCAGACAAAATTGCTGCTACTGTATCCGCAATATCTGTTTGTTCTTCGGTTCTATGAAAAATATCTTTTATCTGAATGTCTGCATAACGATATTGTTTTATCATGGTAATCCCCTCATTTCGTATCTTTACGCAATGCTTCTATACTATCGCACATATTTTGTATGCGTGCATGATTGAATTGATAACTAGCTTTATTTGCAATCAAGCGCGCACTGATTGGCACAATATCTTCTAATGGTTCTAAGTTATTTTCTTTCAATGTGGTACCTGTTTCCACAATATCTACAATCACATCTGACATATGCAGTACAGGTGCAATTTCGATAGAACCATGCAATTTAATGATTTCAATATCCATACTCTGTCTACGGAAATATTCTCGTGCAATATTGGGAAACTTTGTGGCAACACGCAAGGTACGTTCTGTATTGAGTCTAGTGCCTTTGAATCCAGCAACCGCCATACGACATTTCCCAATACCCAAATCCAGCAATTCATATACATCTGCACTTTGTTCCAATAAAATATCTTTGCCTACAATACCAATATCTGCCGCGCCACGTTCTACATATACTGCAACGTCTGATGGTTTTACCCAGAAATAACGCACTTTATTTTCTTCATTTTCAAATACCAATTTTCGATTCTGTTCTCGAATAGAAGGACAACCAAAGCCAATCCCTTCCAATATATCATAAGCCTTTTCGCCCAATCTGCCTTTTGGCAGTGCGATATTGAGATACTCAGCCAATGAATTCCACCCCACTTTCGCCCAATCTGCAAAGCTGTTTATAACGTAGTCTGCCATCATCTTGTTTTTGCACCGCTACACGCAGTCCCATATTTTGCAGCATTTGCACTGCACGTAGTTTTGCTATCGTATCAGCGGTATCATCACACAAAAGCAATGTATCTACATCATATGTCTGTTCTTGTTCGCCATAGCCCTCCAACATATCCACATATACCGCAAAGCCAACTGCATCTGCTTGTTTTCCGCATTTATGCACAAGATTATCATATCGACCACCAGACAAAACACTGGTCGGAATCCCATCTACAAAGCCTTGAAACATGATACCATTATAATAATCCATATCATTGACAATAGAAAAATCCAAATGTACCCCTTGCTGATAAATACAAGCGCATAGATTTTGTTCCAGTTGTTCCAATTCTGAGGCAGACTTTCGCATAGTATCATTGCGACATAAATCCCATATGATAGGCAACATATCCTCTAATGTACCATGCAATGCTGCAACTTTCTGTATACAAGTTGTCAAATCCTCTGCGATGCCATATTCTGTGCATATCTCAGCAATTCCATGTGGATTTTTTTCGCTGATACATGCTAGTAACTTTTTCTGAATTGCTTCGCCTAGACCTGTTTCTTCCAACAGCCCCAAAAGAAAACCCATATGAGAAACATTCAATACAGAATGTGTGCTGATACTATCTAAACTTTTCTTTGCCAAAAGTACCACTTCGCTAATCGCGTAATCGTCCACTTCTCCAATATATTCCAGACCTACCTGCATAATTTCTTTATATTCATCATCATCTTTACGCGCACGGTATACATTTTCATGATAATATACACGATCTGGACAAGTCATATTTGCTTTGGTATGTTTGATAATAGACAATGTAACATCTGGTTTCAAAGCCAAAAGTTGCCCTTGCAAGCCCTGAAATGTAATAATATTTTTGGTTGTCAAAAAACTTCTGTTTTCTGCATAAAAATCATATTCTTCAAATTTACTCATCTTAAATCTGCGATAACCATACTGCTCAAATAATGCACGCAGACGAAAAATGGTTTGTTCTTCTTTTTTTAATTGTCCGTCCCAGCCGTTCATGCTGCACCTCCCACGAAACTGTTTTTTCCATATTAAAACAGTTTCACACTTTAGTCAAGTAGATTACTAAAGTTTTTCCATTCCATACAAATTCTTTCAAAAATTTATACTTTTCTTAGCAAATTGTATCATCATGCATACAAAAAACAAGCTTTGATTTTTGCTACAAAAAAAGGAGCTCTGATTGTAAAATCAGAAAACTCCTTTTGATTTTATTCTTGTTGCAAAGATATTGTTAATGTAATCGTATCTTGTTGTGTTTGTGTGATTTCTGGCTCTTGTAATGTTCCAATTTGTTTCAATGCTTCAAATACTTCCGTTTTCTTTTCGATTGCTACTGAAAATGTAATACTGCTTTCGGTGCTCGACTGTTCTGTAGCACCGAAGTCTACCATTGTTTCTCGTACCGTCTGCATAGACTCTGTTACATCTGTTACTGTCAAAGTCGCTTGATAATATGGCTCTTGTGACGCACGTACCATAGCAATATCTGCTTGCGTAGTGCCTGCACCGCTGGCACTTTGTGGTTCTACCTGTGTTGCTTCTTGTTCTGTCTGGGGCTGTACTGCCTGCGATTCTTCCATCATCATGACTGGTGGTTGAGATGATGATTCTTGTGGCTGTTCTTGTGACTGTTCTTGTGATGTTGTTTCTTGTTTTGCTGTGTTGGATTGCATCGCTTGGTCAGCACTTGGTACAGAAACTGTGTCGTTGGATTGTTGCGCAGATGCTTTCGGTGTGGCAATATCGTTTGTTGTCGTATCTATATTTTGTTCTGAAGCTTGGGTATTTTCTGAAATTGGTGTTTGCACAGTACTATTTTCCATTTGTGGTGATGTAACTGCTTGTTCTTGCGTCATATCATCTGACACATTTTCCTGTTGTGTCGCTTCTGCAACGATGGATTCTTGTGCTGTACGCAGTTTTTGTATGCCTTGCACGCCTCCGGCGGCTACAACCACCAAAACCGCTGCCGCAATCAAGGCAATATTTTTCCAATTGCGTCTTTTTGCGGTTGGAAAAGGAAGGACTGTTTTCGATTCTTTTTGTATTTTCTGCATCAATTCTGTATGGTATCCTGCTGGCAAATCTACCTCAGGCATATGATGCAAAACATCTGTCATTTGTGCAAACAACGCTGCTTCTTCTGCACATTTTGGACAAGTATCAATATGCTTTTGCACTTGTTCTTGCAAAGATGCAGACAAAGTACCCTCTGCATACTCCAAAAGATATTCTTTGCATTGTATGCAATTCATAAATGTTTTCCCTCCTTTCTATTATTTGGACGCATGGAATTGGGATTCTGTTCCCGTAATTTTAAAATTTCTTCTTTCAGCTGTATTTTTGCCCGTGAAATACGAGATTTGACCGTACCCAAAGGCGTTTGTGTGATTTCTGAAATCTCCTCATAAGAAAATCCTTGCATTTCTCGCAACACCAATGCCGTTTTATGCTCTGGAGATAATTGCTCCAGCGCAGTGACAACTTCCTGACGCAATTCTTGGCGAATCAGACTTTGCTCTGGTGTATCTGCGGTATCTGCAAATTGTCTTTGATAATTGCCATCTTCTTGCTCTAATTCTGCATCTAAAGAATACGTTTGTTTTCCTTTTCTTTTCCGCATTTCATCTATACAAGTATTGACTGCAATGCGATAAATCCATGTAGAAAAAGTAGATTTTCCATCAAATTTTGAAAGATTGCGATATGCTTTTAAAAATACTTCTTGTGAAATATCTTTGACATCTTCACCCGCACCCATAGTGCGCAATACAATATGATACACGATTTTTTCATGTCGTTGTAATAATTCTTCCAACGCCTCCATGTTTCCCTGTTTGGCTCGTTGCACCAAAACATCATTTTCCATTTCCACGACGGATTGTTTCACATTTTCACCCCGTTTTCTATCCTTTTTGAATCAGAAGATACACGAAAAAACCCGCCAAAACATTGCAGACAACGTTTTAACGGGTTTGAAACAGTCGAGGCGACAAGATTTGAACTTGCGACCTCTACATCCCTAATGTAGCGCTCTACCAAGCTGAGCCACGCCTCGACGACTTCCTTATCTTACTATACAAAATGATTTTTGTCAACCAAATTTTCTCTTTCCTATGTTTCTTTTCACATACAAAAAAATGAAAATTAAAAAAGGTACAACCACTTTTGATTGTACCCCTTCACATCGAGGCGACAAGATTTGAACTTGCGACCTCTACATCCCTAATGTAGCGCTCTACCAAGCTGAGCCACGCCTCGACGACTTCTCTACTATACTATAACATTTTTATTTTGTCAACATTTATTTTTACTTTTTGACAAAATACCATCGCTTATACGCAAAAAAGTGTTCCTATGGTATAGCCAAAGGAACACTTTGTGATACAATCAAATTTTGATACAATTATTTGTTTGTAACAGCCAGAATTTCTACTTCGCACAGTACATTCTTAGGCAGTGTTTTTACTGCAACGCAAGAACGAGCAGGTTTGTTTACGAAATATTTTGCATAGATTTCGTTGAATGTAGCGAAGTCACCCATATCAGCCAAGAAGCATGTTGTTTTTACAACGTCTGTGTATGTCAGACCATTTGCTTCCAGAATTGCACCAATGTTTTTCATCACCTGTTCTGTCTGGTCAACGATTGTTGTTGCAACTACATCACCTACAGCAGGATCGATGGGAACCTGACCAGAAGCAAACAGGAAACCATTCACTTCGATAGCCTGAGAATAAGGTCCAATTGCTGCGGGTGCTTTGTCTGTGTTTGTAACTTTCATCATAATTGATTACCTCCGTATATTCCATATTTTTCTTATCTTCTATTGTAGTCTAAAGACAAAGTCAAGTCAATGTATTTTTATCAAATACATGATATTTTATTTTATTGCATGAAAATTTGTTTCAAATGTTTCTTTTTTCCATGATTTCGGTTAAAATAGAAATGTTATGGTAAAAATGAATCATTTTGATACAAGATAGAAAGAAAGGACGAAATATATGAGCAATTTGGAAGCCATTCAAAAGCGCCGTATTTTTGGTATTATCTCACACCCTGACGCAGGGAAAACGACACTAACAGAAAAATTGCTGCTGCATGGCGGTGCGATTCGAGAAGCTGGAACCGTCAAAGCTAGAAGAAACGCAAAATTTGCAAAAAGTGACTGGATGGAAATCGAAAAGCAAAGAGGGATTTCTGTCACTTCTTCTGTCATGCAATTTGAATATGATGGAAAAGTGGTATCTATTATGGATACACCAGGGCATAATGACTTTGGGGAAGACACCTATCGTATTTTAACATCTGTTGACAGTGCAGTTATGGTAATCGACGCTGCAAAAGGGGTAGAAGCACAGACTGTAAAACTCTTTAAGGTTTGTAGTATGCGTGAAATCCCCATTTTCACATTTATCAATAAATTAGACAGACAATCCAAAGACCCTTTAGACTGTATGGCAGACTTAGAGGACGCATTGGGCTTACCTTCTACCGCAGTCACATGGCCTATTGGCAATGGTTTGACATTTGAAGGGATTTATGACCGTCTGGAAAACAAAGTATACTTATACAAACAAAAAGATGGTGTCGTAGAACTTGGTGCAAATGGTGTATTTGGTGACACATTGGAAGGTGTGATTTCTGACGCAAATCTGGATATTTTGCGTGGGGAAATGGAATTATTAGATGGTGCAGGAAATCCTTTTGATTTACAAGCCATCAAAGATGGGAAATTATCTCCTGTGTTCTTTGGCTCTGCACTTGCTGACTTTGGTATTACACCATTTTTGAAGCACTTCTTAGAATGGTCTCCTGCGCCTGGTGTCAGAAAAACAACAACTGGTACTGTCGCACCGACAGACGAATTTTTCAGCGGCTTTATATTCAAAATTCAGGCAAATATGAATCCTGCCCATCGTGACAGATTGGCATTTTTGCGCATTTGTTCTGGTACATTTGAAAGAGGTATGTCTGTAACACTCTCCAGAACCGGAAAACAAATGAAACTGAGCCAGTCCACACACTTGATGGCAAACGACAGAGAAACGGTGGAAACTGCCATTGCAGGTGATATTATCGGTATCTATGACAGCGGCAACTATCAAATCGGGGATACATTGACCAACCGAAAAGAAAAATTATTCTTTGAGCCTCTGCCTACTTTCCCGCCGGAATTATTTTGCCGTGTACACCCTGTCAATTCGCTCAAGGCAAAGCAATTCCAAAAAGGGGTTCAGCAGCTTGCCCAAGAAGGTGCCATTCAGGTATATCATAATGAATTTAATGATGTCATTTTAGGCGCAGTTGGTCAGTTACAATTTGAGGTATTTGAATACCGCCTGAACAATGAATACAATTCAGAAGTACGTATGGAACCTTTGGATTTCAGTGTTGCGCGTTGGGTAGCACCTGGTTCTCCGAAAGACATCAAAGATTATGTAGTTGCACGTAGTGCATTGGTGTATGACCACTTTGAACGTCCAATTTTATTGTTTGCTAACCAATATACACTGAACAATTTTGAACAAAAAAATCCTGATGTTAAACTAGTAGAGGCTTTGGACGTAGACGATACAGAATATCATTCATAATATGCTATTTTTGTAAAACATATCAAAAACGCGCCAGTATCTTCTGATACCAGCGCGTTTTTCATTTATTGCATTTCTATAATCAACATGTTATCATTCACCTGCCATTACTTCTTCCACCATTTGCTGCATACCTGCTTCGCCCAAATCAGAATCGAAAACAGTTAAGGTATAAGCCACTTCGGCATCTTCCCAAAAATAACTTTCTACTACATTTTCTTCTACTTCTTCAGAACCATAACTAATAGCGATTTCACCTGCTGCTTCTCTTTGTTTATCTTCTTCTGTCAATGTATAATCGGGTGGTACAAATTTATGTGCTTGCACACTATATCCTTCTGGTACCACTTGTCCTGCATCTGCATAAATATTGCCATCTTCCCCTGTCAAAACAGCAATCTTTCCATCTTTTTCATACGAAATGCTTAACAGTGCATATTTTTTTCCATAAGGATTACCTTCTGTATCCAATGCATTCGTAAAACCTGTCGCAGCATCTCGGAATGTAAAACCATTGGAAAATGTTTCTACACTTTTGATGTCAAAACCTACTTTTTCTTCTTCTTTCCCTAAATCAGCATAAGAATCACAGCTAATATAACTATGACTTTCTACGCCGCCCAATTGAATCGCTGCATAACAACTAACCGATGCAACGCAAAGAATTGCTGCAACTACTAATTTTTTTGGTGTGAATAATTTCATAGCTTTTCTCTCCTTTTTCTCATACAAATATGCCTTTGTTTTGATACGCCCCAGCAAATCCGCAGAGGGTTCTATTTGTTCTGCATATTGCTGCAAAGTATGTCTGATTTTATTATCAAAATCAAGATTGTTTTTCATATTGCCATGCCCCCTCTCGGTTTTTTGTACTTTCTGCTAAAGTTTTTTGCAAACGATGTTTTGCCGCAAAAAGTCTGGTTTTGACTGTAGCTTGTGGCGCAGTCAGAATTTGCGCAATTTCCTTGATAGAAAAATCATTGAAATAGTACAATATAATGACAGTGCGTTGTTTTGTGCTTAATGTTTGGATTGCCGCATATAAGTTTTCATATTCCGCTCGCTGTTCGCTCGGATAACTGTCCCAAACCGATTCTATCGGTAAAACAGCATCTTCTATGGATATTGCTGTTTGTCGTTTACATGCTTTCCATGCGCAACGTGTCAAGATTTTGAAAAACCAAGTAGCAAAGCCATATGGATTTTGCAATTCTTGTATATGCAGCAGACAGTTGACAAAAGCCTCTTGTGCAACATCTTCCGCCAATGCAGTATCCCCACAAATGAAAGCGGCAGTGCGCACTGCTTTTTGTTGATATGCGGCAAAAATTGCATCAAATGCTTCTTGATTGCCCGCCTGCATTTGTTTCACTTGTACTGCTGTTTCTTCTTTGGTCACAGTTCCTGCGCCTCCTTTCTGTGTCTTTTTGACGCGTCTATACTATAGAGCAGATTTATGAGAAAAAGGTTCTATCTCTTCAAAAATTTTTTACAGAAAAAAATCCCTGTGGATTTTTAGAATACCACAAGGATTTTTTGTCATACAACTTTATTTCCAATACGCTACTGCGGAACGGAATAATTTCATATCAAATTCGCCAGGTACATTTTGGTACAGACCATTTGCAATACGTTCGGAATGTCCCATTTTACCCAATACACGTCCGTCAGGAGAAAGCAGACCTTCTACTGCCCAAGCGGAGCCATTGGGATTATATTGTATCTCATTGGTTGGATTGCCGTTTTGATCCACATATTGTGTCAAAATTTGTCCGTTATCCGCCAATTTCTGCAACAAGCTTTCTTCCGCCAGCAAACGTCCTTCCCCATGTGAGATAGGCACTGTAAAAATGTCACCTACAGATACTTCTGTCAGCCAAGGAGAATTGTTTGTTGCCAAACGTGTACGTACCAATTTGGATTGGTGTCTATGTATGGTATTATAGGTCAATGTCGGGCAACTTGCATCAGTATCAATGATTTTGCCATATGGCACCAATCCCAGCTTAATCAATGCTTGGAAACCGTTACAAATCCCACAAATCAAACCATCTTTTTCTTCTAACAGCTTTGTAACTGCCTCTTTGACTTCTGGATTGCGGAAAAATGCTGTGATAAATTTCCCAGAACCATCTGGTTCGTCCCCGCCAGAAAAGCCGCCAGGAATGAATATCATCTGACTATCTGCCAGTTTCTTTGCAAATGTTTCTACTGAATGTGCAATGCCGGAAGCAGAAAGATTGTTGATGACAAAAATTTCCGCTTCTGCGCCTGCTTTTTCCATGGCTTTTGCAGAATCATATTCACAGTTGGTACCAGGGAATACAGGAATCAAAACTTTTGGTTTTGCAAAATGCAGACTAGGTTTTGCTACAGTTTGTGCTTGATATGTAATGGTCGGAATTTCTGTCTTTTCTGTTTTCAAGTTACAACTATAAATCGGTTCTAACTTGCTTTCATACACATCATATAATTCTTGCAATGCAATAGAAACGCCGTCTTTGACAATTGCATTGCCGCCAGTTGTACCCAAACAGATACCAATTTCATCATCTGTATTCAGTTCCAGCACAAACGCACCATACTGATAACCGAAAATATCTTCTTTGGTCAGACCATTTGCATAAGTAAAACCAATATCATTCCCCATTGCCATTTTTAAGATTGCTTCTGCAATACCGCCATAAGTTGGTGTATATGCCGCACATACCTTGCCTTCACGCATCAATGTATTGACCTGTGCAAACAGAGATTTTAAGCTTTCTGTTGTTGGCAAACCATTTGCGTCATATTCTGGTTTACACAATACTACTTTATGTCCTGCCTGTTTGAACTCAGGAGAAATAATATGGTTCACATGTTCTGTGGTCACTGCAAAAGATACCAATGTAGGAGGTACATCAATCTGTTCAAAACTGCCGCTCATAGAGTCTTTCCCACCAATTGCAGCAATTTCCAAACCTTTTTGTGCCATAAACGCACCCAATAACGCCGCCATAGGTTTGCCCCAACGTTTGGGATCTTTCATAGGTTTTTCAAAATATTCTTGGAAAGACAAATATACATCTTCAAATTTTGCGCCAGTTGCCACCAATTTTGCTACGGATTCTACAACTGCTAAATATGCGCTATGATAAGGGCTCTTTTCTGCGATAAATGGATTATAGCCCCAAGCCATAACAGAGCAAGTGGAAGCGTCTGCTTTTTCCATAGATACTTTATTGACCATTGCTTGAATGGGTGTTCTTTGATTTTTGCCGCCGAATGGCATCAATACCGTACCTGCGCCAATGGTAGAGTCAAAACGTTCTGACAAACCGCGTTTGGAACATACATTCAAATCTCCAGCCAAATCCATATAAGCTGCTTTGAAATCGTCTTTGATTTCTTTTGCATAAGATTGTGGCGCAGCAGGTGCAACATCAATATGTTTTTCTGCACCATTGGAATTTAAGAATTCACGGGAAATATTGACAATCTGTTTCCCATTCCATGTCATAACAAGATATGGTTTTGCTTTCACTTCTGCCACAATGGTAGCTTCCAGATTTTCCTGATATGCCAATTCTTTGAAACGTTCTACATCTTTAGCCGCTACCACAACTGCCATACGTTCTTGAGATTCACTAATCGCAAGCTCTGTACCGTCCAAACCTTCATATTTTTTGGGCACTGCATTCAGATTGATTTCCAGACCATCTGCCAATTCGCCAATCGCAACAGATACACCACCTGCACCAAAGTCATTACAACGTTTGATAAGCAAAGAGGCTTCTTTGTTACGGAATAATCTTTGCAGTTTTCTTTCTTCGGGCGCATTGCCTTTTTGCACTTCTGCGCCGCAGCTTTCCAAAGAATGTAATGTATGTGATTTGGAGGAACCTGTTGCACCGCCGCAGCCATCGCGCCCGGTTCTGCCACCCAGCAAAATGACAATATCGCCATCTTCGGGGCGTTCTCTGCGTACATTTTCCGCAGGCGCCGCGCCGATAACTGCGCCAATTTCCATTCTTTTTGCAACATATCCATCGTGATACAATTCATCTACTTGCCCAGTTGCCAAACCGATTTGGTTCCCATAAGAACTATATCCTGCTGCCGCGGTTGTAACGATTTTACGTTGTGGCAATTTTCCTTCCAAGGTTTCGGAAACTGGTTTCAAGGGGTCTGCTGCACCTGTCACACGCATTGCCGCATACACATAAGAACGACCACTCAAAGGATCACGAATTGCACCGCCGATACAGGTTGCTGCGCCACCAAAAGGCTCAATTTCTGTAGGGTGGTTATGTGTTTCATTTTTGAATAGTAACAACCATTTTTCGGTTTTTCCATCGACTTCCACATCAATTTTTACAGTACATGCATTGATTTCCTCAGATTCATCTAACTTTTCTAGTTTTCCTTGCTGTTTGAGGAATTTTGCAACAATGGTACCCATATCCATTAAATTGATGGGTTTTGTTCTACCAATTGCTTCTCTTGTTTTCAAATATTCCTGATATGCTCCTTCTAATAGTGCATCTTCAAATTTTACACTATCAATCGTAGTCAAGAATGTAGTATGACGACAATGGTCAGACCAATAGGTGTCAATCATTTTGATTTCTGTAATGGTTGGATCTCTATGTTCGCTTTGGAAATATGCCTGACATACTTTGATATCGTCTAAATCCATTGCCAGACCTTGATCAGCGACAAACTGCGCCAATGCAGATTCATCCATCTGACAAAAACCGTCCAAAGTTGCTACTTCTGTAGGAATATCGTAAACGACTTCCAAAGTACCAAAAGGTTCCAATGCTGCTTCTCTGGATTCTACTGGATTGATCACATATTTTTTGACTGCTTCCACATCAGCATCTGTCAAATCACCATATAATAAGTACACTGTTGCGCTCTTTACCAAAGGACGTTCCTGTTTGGAAATAATCTGAATACATTCTGCCGCGGAATTTGCACGCTGGTCAAATTGTCCTGGCAAATATTCTACTGCAAATACTTTTGCGCCATCTTGTGGAATATCTTCCAACAAATTATCCAATTGTGGTTCTGAAAATACAGTTGTTTTGCATTGTTCAAATAAATCTTTTTCGATATGTTCTACATCATATCGATTCAAAAGGCGCAAACCAGTTAAAGCACGAATCCCCAATAACTGTACCAAATCATTGCGCAGACCGTCTGCTTCTGTTTGCAATCCTTGTTTTTTTTCGACATAAATTCTGTAAACCATGTGTTACACCTCCGCCGCAAGGGCTTTCTGTCCAATATCTTTCCGATAATATGCATTTGCAAAAGACACCTGTTCCACAGTCTGATATGCCTTTTGTATTGCTTCTTCTAAAGTATCCGCTACCTCTGTGACACCCAATACACGACCACCGCCTGTCAACAGTTTTTCGCCATCACGTTTCGCACCTGCTACGAAAATGCGGCTTTTTTCTGCGGGCAATGTGATTTCATAACCTGTTTCATATTTTCCAGGATAGCCTTTGGATGCCATAATGACACAGCAAGCCGCTTTGTTGCTGAATTTTACTTCTGCATCTGCCAAAGTGCCTTTTGCAATATGCTGCATAATGGTCAGCAAATCACTCTCTAACAAAGGCAATACTACCTGTGTTTCTGGATCACCAAAACGACAGTTATATTCGATTACTTTTGGACCATCAGCAGTCAGCATCAAACCAAAATACAAACAACCTTTGAATGTTCTGCCTTCTTGGTTCATCGCTTCCATGGTTGGCAGGAATATTTTTTCCATACATTCTGCTGCAATTGCTTCTGTATAGTAAGGATTTGGAGCAACTGTACCCATACCACCTGTATTCAATCCCTGGTCGCCATCTAATGCACGTTTATGGTCCATAGAAGAAATCATAGGAATCATGGTTTTGCCATCTGTAAATGCCAATACGGACACTTCTGGACCAGTTAAAAATTCCTCTACTACAATATGGTCACCACTCGCACCAAATACTTTATCCTGCATAATGGTTTTGACTGCATCTTTTGCCTGTTCTCTTGTTTCTGCAATGATAACGCCTTTTCCCAATGCCAGACCGTCGGCTTTGATTACAGTGGGAATAGGTGCATTTTCTAAATATTGCAAAGCAGCTTCAGGATCATCAAATACTTCATATTGCGCAGTTGGAATATGATATTTTTTCATCAGATTTTTAGAAAAAACTTTGCTTCCTTCCAGAATCGCTGCATTTTTATTGGGACCAAAACAAGGTACACCAATGGCTTCCAAAGCGTCTACTGCACCCAATACAAGTGGGTCATCTGGTGCAACCACTGCAAAATCAATCTGTTTTTCTTTTGCAAAAGCAGTAATTCCTTCTATATCTTTCGCGCCAATATTGACACAAATAGCATCTTCTGTCATACCGCCATTTCCTGGTAATACATATAATTCCGTCACTGCCGGATTTTCTTTGATTTTCTTTACAATGGCATGTTCTCTGCCGCCACCGCCAACTACCATAATTTTCATACTCATTGCCTCCTATCGGATACCATCAGATACCATTGGATACTACTTTTAGTGATGGAACAAACGCATACCGGTAAATGCCATTACCATATTGTGTTTATTGCAAGTTGCAATCACATTATCATCTCGAATAGAACCGCCTGGTTCTGCAATATAGCTTACACCGCTTTTTGCTGCACGTTCGATGTTATCGCCAAATGGGAAGAAAGCATCACTACCCAATGCAACGCCTGTAATACTGTCCAAATATGCTCTTTTTTCTTCTTTTGTCAAAGGTTCTGGCTTTTCGCTAAACAATGTCTGCCATACGCCATCTGCCAATACATCTTCATAGTCATCAGAAATATATACATCAATGGTATTATCGCGGTCAGGTCTACCTACCGTTGGCAAGAATGGTAGATTTAGCACTTTTTCATGCTGGCGCAGATGCCATACGTCCGCTTTGCTGCCTGCCAGTCTGGTACAATGAATACGAGATTGCTGTCCAGCACCAACGCCAATCGCCTGTCCATCTTTTGCGAAGCATACGGAGTTAGACTGTGTATATTTCAATGTAATCAAAGAAATAATCAAATCGCGTTTTGCTTCTTCTGGAAGATTTTTATTTTCTGTTACAATATTTTGCAGCAATTCTGCATCAATACGGAAATTGTTTCTGCCCTGTACGAATGTAACACCATATACTTGTTTGCGTTCTTCTTCTTGTGGTACATAGTTGGGGTCAATTTGTACAATATTGTAACTTCCTTTTCTTTTGCTTTTCAAAATTTCCAATGCTTCTGGTGTATATCCTGGCGCAATGATACCATCAGATACTTCACGTTTGAGCAAATTTGCCGTAACTACATCACATACATCACTCAAAGCTACCCAATCCCCAAAAGAACACATACGGTCTGTGCCTCTTGCTCTTGCATAAGCCAATGCAATGGGAGAATCGTCCAATCCTTCGATATCGTCTACAAAACATGCTTTTTTCAAAGCGTCGCTCATAGGTACCCCTACTGCCGCAGAAGTTGGGCTAACATGCTTAAAAGAAGTTGCTGCTGGCACGCCCAAAGCTTCTTTGAGTTCTTTGACTAACTGCCAACTGTTGAAAGCGTCTAAAAAGTTAATATAGCCAGGTTTGCCATTTAATATTTGAATAGGCAGGTCGCTGCCATCTGCCATCATAATTTTTGCAGGTTTCTGATTCGGATTACACCCATATTTCAATTCAAATTCTTTCATTTTGTGTTGCCTCCTCTACTGATACACAAAAACAAAACAGCCGCCGCCAACTGTTTTCTGGGGCGGCTATTGGGTATGAAACATCATTGATTTTTATTGATCATACGATTTTCGACTGCGCCTGTTTTCAAATCTACAAAACGCACATAAATGGAAATTTTATTTTCTTCGTTGAGATTTTCCCAGATTTCTTTTGTAAATGTATCAATATCATTTGGAATAGAAGTTCTTTCCGGTTCGCCTTGGAATGTTGGCAAAGGATTGCCATCGCCTGCATATGTATGGATAAAATGTCCTAAGCCTGCCAATGCGGGATAAGCAAATGTATAGCGGCTACAAGCACTGCCTTGTGCATCTGCACTTTTCAAAATACTCATTTGATAAGAAAAGTCCCCATCTGCAAATGTCAACATACCACTAATTCTTGGTGTAAAATTGGGCGCGTCCGGTTCAAACTCGCGTGTTTGCAAAGCATCTGCAAATGATTTGCCCTCTTTGATAAAATCATAAATGGTATCTGTCTGATCCCCATTTGTTACAATCAATTGATTTTCCCATTTTTTGATTGGAGAATAGATAATCAAAGAAGGGTCTTCTACTTTGGAAGCATCAAACGGCTCAATAATCACTTCTTCCCCTTTTTCTAAAAATACACGATTACGGCTATTTTCACTGCGTCCCATGATGAAATATGCAATTGCCGCCTTTGTACCATCTTCTGTTTTGCCAATGACAATCCCTCTGCCGACATAGGAATTATCTTTGACCAATGCAGACATTGTATGTTTTTGATAGATATTCATTGTGTTTCATCCTTTCTGCAACTGTTGTGATACCATTTCTGCCGCTTGCGGCAATAAAATCCACTCTGCCTGTTCCATCACACGACGCTGTAAAATTTCTGGTGTATCTCCCTCTTCTACGGCAACTGCCTTTTGTAATAAAATTTCGCCACCGTCTGGAATTTCATTGACATAATGCACCGTTGCACCAGTCACTTTTACGCCATATGCCAATGCCGCCTCATGCACTTTTAAGCCATAATACCCTTTTCCACAAAACGAAGGAATCAAAGAAGGGTGAATATTGATGATGCGTTTGGGATATGCGGCTGTAAAATTCTCGCTCAAGATAGACATAAATCCAGCAAGTATAATCAAATCAATATTGTGTTCTGTCAATACGGCTTTGAGTTGTTCTTCATATTCCAACTGTGTTGCAAATTCTTTGCGTTTGACTACAACAGAAGGGATTTGATTCTGTTCCGCTCTGGTCAGCGCATATGCGGTATCGTTGCTTGCCAGTACCAATGTAATTTCTCCACTTTTGAGCGTGCCTGCTTTTTGTGCGTCAATCAGTGCTTGCAAATTGGTACCGCCGCCGGAAACAAAAACTGCTATTTTTGTTTTCAGCATATGATCACACCTTCCTCAGAAGGAACAATTTCACCCATAATATAGGCATTTTCCCCATTTGCGCGCAGTACTTCCAATGCTTTGTCCGCATCCGCTTTTGCCACAACAATGCTCATACCTACACCCATATTGAATGTATTGAACATATCTCTTTCTGGAATATTTCCTTTTTTTGCTAACAAGTCAAAAATAGGTGGAATCTGCAAAGCGCTTTTATCAATCTTTGCGCCAAAATCTTTTGGAATACTTCTAGGAATATTTTCATAAAAACCGCCGCCTGTGATATGAGAAACTGCTTTGACAGTCACAGCTTCAAACAATGCCAACATCGGTTTGACATAAATTTTGGTAGGTGCCAGCAATGTTTCTCCCAAAGATTTGCCACCTAATTCTGCCAATGGTGTTTTGATGTCTGTATGTTCTACATCAAACACACGACGTACCAAAGAAAAACCATTAGAATGTACACCACTAGAAGGCAGTGCAATCACAACGTCACCAGCTTCTATGGTTTTATTATTCAAAATTTTATTCTTATCTACCACACCAACCGCAAAACCTGCCAAATCATATTCATCTTCTGGATAGAAGCCAGGCATTTCCGCAGTTTCGCCACCAATCAATGCTGCGCCAGACTGTACACAACCTTCCGCTACGCCAGATACAATAGACGCAACTTTTTCGGGGAAGTTTTTACCAACTGCGATATAATCCAAAAAAAACAGAGGTTTTGCGCCACAACAAATAATGTCATTGACACACATTGCTACACAGTCAATCCCTACAGTATCGTGCTTGTCCATCAAAAACGCCAGTTTTAATTTGGTACCAACGCCATCTGTACCGCTTACTAATACAGGTTTTTCGATTCCTGTCAAATCCAATTCAAACAAGCCGCCAAAACCGCCAATATCAGACATTGCCCCTGCGGTCATAGTTTTTGCAATATGTTTTTTCATCAGTTCTACTGCTTGATATCCTGCGGTAATATCTACACCTGCTGCTTTGTAGCTTTCACTTTGGCTTTTCATTTTTTATTTCCCCTTTCGCTCAGCTTGCCTTCAAATCTATGTTTACAAGTTTTTGTTGGTACTTCCGTTGGATAACAGCCATCAAAACAAGCTGCGCAATAGCCTTCGCCTTTTTGTGCACCCATCAACATACCTACATGGTCTAAATTCAAATATCCTACACTATCTGCACCGATAATTTGACAGATTTCTTCGATAGAATGGTTCGCAGCAATCAAATTTTCACGTGAATCAATGTCTGTACCATAGTAACAAGGATATAAGAATGGAGGAGCGGAAGAAAGCATATGTACTTCTGTTGCGCCTGCTTCTCTCAGTAATTTTACAATACGTGCGGAAGTGGTACCACGTACAATAGAGTCATCAACCAAAACAACACGTTTGCCCTTAACTGTTTCAGAAACTACATTTAATTTAATTCTAACTTTATCTTCTCTGGATTTTTGACCAGGTGCAATAAAGGTACGACCAATATATTTATTTTTAATAAAACCGATACCATAAGGAATACCAGACTGTCTTGCATAACCAATGGCGGCATCTAAACCAGAATCTGGCACACCAATGACAACATCTGCTTGAATTGGATGTTCCATTGCCAGACAAGCACCAGCTGTCACTCTAGCACGATGTACACTCACGCCGTCTACCACAGAGTCAGGTCTGGAAAAATAGATATGTTCAAAAATGCAAAGATGTCTTGGGGTTTCTCCAATATGATCACGAATGGTACGAATTTCATCTCCATCAAAGACTACGATTTCGCCAGGTTCGATATCACGAATAAATTTTGCGCTGACTGCATCTAATGCACAAGTTTCGGAAGCTACGATATAAGTACCTTCTGGTGTAATGCCATAGCATAAAGGGTGGAATCCATGGGGGTCTCTTGCTGCAATCAATTTTGACGCACTCATCACAACCAAAGAATATGCGCCTTTGATACGTCCCATTGCACGATTGACTGCTTCCTCTATGGAAGGTGCTTGTAAACGTTCTTTTGTAATCACATAGGAAATTACTTCCGTATCACTGGTTGTATGGAAAATAGAGCCTTGCAGTTCTAATTCTTCACGCAACTCAAAAGAGTTGACCAAATTCCCATTATGTGCCAAAGCCATTTTGCCTTTGATATGATTGACAACTATGGGCTGTGCATTCAATCTGTCACTGGTTCCGGTGGTGCCATAACGTACATGCCCTACCGCCATATTGCCTTCTCCCAGTTTTTCCATGATTGCTGGTGTGAATACATCATTGACTAAACCGCCATCTTTGTGATACTGAAATACGCCATCGTCATTGACTACAATCCCACAGCTTTCCTGTCCTCTATGCTGCAACGCAAACAAACCATAATAGGTTGTTGCAGCCACTGCGGTTTTTTCCTTCGCATATACGCCAAATACACCACATTCCTCATGAATTTTATTCATTCTCTTTACACTCCTGTCTTTTGTCCATCACAGATGATATTGTTTCGACATTTGACATTTGTTATTTGTCATTTGTCGGCTTATGCTTTATTTTCTATTTTTTGTTCTTATTTTGTCGCATGGTTATATTTTGCTTCTACTGCTTTATTTTTTTCCAATACTTTCGCTGCTGCTTCTGCTCTAGCTGCGTCTAATTTTTCCGCCAATGCTGTATCAGATGCGCCTAAAATCTGCAATGCCAATAATGCCGCATTTTCTGCACCATCAATGGCTACAGTTGCCACTGGAATACCGCCCGGCATTTGTACGGTAGAAAGCAAAGCGTCCAGTCCATCTAATGTAGAGGATTTTACAGGTATTCCAATTACAGGCAGTGTCGTATTCGCTGCTATTGCGCCAGCTAGATGCGCTGCTTTACCCGCTGCCGCAATGATTGCACCTAAACCATTGGCTCTTGCATTTTGTGCAAACTCTTTTGCTTCTACAGGTGTTCTGTGTGCAGAATATACATGCACTTCATAAGGTGCGCCAAAGCGGTCTAATGTTGTCATTGCCTTTTCCAATACAGGCAAATCACTATCGCTGCCCATTACAATACCAATTTTCTTCATGGATAAACCTCCTCATCACTTGTAAATACCTTTGAATGACTCACGCAAAAAAGGGCAGTCCCCTTCCTTGGTATAGAAACAGGACTGCCCAGACGGTCGACAAAAGCAGGCATTCTCATTCTATTTCACAGTTGCGGCACTCAAACAAAAAAGGCGATTGTTTTCCTTGATATACGCTTATACGCTGTTACACAAAAAACATGACCGCCTTTGACCTTTGTCACAACCAAAAACAAGAAACTGTTTGCACCTTTCAGATACATCTTTTTTTATATCTGATGGCAGTTGCACTGCTTCACTTCCGGTCTTTCTGCTCCCCTGTGGTATTCCACAAATCCGTCAGTTACAGAAAGCCGTTTGATTTACAAATTCAGTCTATCACATTTTTTGATTTCCTGTCAATGAAGGATGGTGAATTTTCTCATAAAGAAATGCTTGACATGAGAAAAGCACTATGATATACTACTGACAATTTGTAAAGAAATACATAACAACTCGATAGACAGAAGAAAGGAGAGAAATACATTGAACTACATTTTATCCAATGCAAACGTATTTGTACAAGGTGAATTTGTAAAATCCAACGTATTTATCAAAAATGGTATCATTACCGATATTTCTTCCGCCGCACCAACTACTGGTAGTGTTGTTTTTGATTTGGAAGGATGTTTCATCTTTCCCGGTTTGATTGATGTTCATACACATCTGAGAGAACCGGGATTTTTTTATAAGGAAACAATCCGTACTGGTACACAGGCTGCGGCACATGGCGGCTATACCACAATATGTGCTATGCCAAATCTGAATCCTGTACCAGATTGTGCCCAAACATT
This sequence comes from uncultured Lachnospiraceae bacterium, assembly GCA_944384295.1. Classification (GTDB taxonomy): domain Bacteria; phylum Bacillota; class Clostridia; order Lachnospirales; family Anaerotignaceae; genus Anaerotignum. Next base: position 61,474 of record CALWSU010000003.1, read on the forward strand.
GGCGCCACAGTTAGAAGCAATTCAAAAAGACGCATGTATTGAAGTTTTGCCCTATGGCGCAATCACAAAAGGAGAAAAAGGTCAGGAATTGGCTGATTTTGCAGCATTATCCCCTTATGTTTGCGCATTTTCTGATGACGGACGTGGTGTGCAAAATGAGGATATGATGCGAAATGCCATGCAAAAAATCAAACAACTGGATAAAATAGTAGCCGCACACTGCGAAGTCAATGAACTGCTCAAGGGCGGCTATATTCATGATGGTGCCTATTGCGCCGCACATGGACACAAAGGCATTTGTTCTGAAAGCGAATGGAAGCAAATCGAACGCGATTTACAGCTTGTGCGAGAAACCGGTTGTAAATATCATGTTTGTCATATCTCGACAAAAGAAGGTGTGGAACTCATTCGCCAAGCCAAAAAAGAAGGGCTTTCTGTTTCTTGCGAAACAGGACCGCATTATTTGGTATTGACTGATATGGACTTACAAGAAGATGGACGATTCAAAATGAATCCGCCGCTGCGCAGCAAAGCAGACCAAGAAGCACTTTTAGCAGGTATTTTAGATGGCACCATTGAAATGATTGCCACAGACCATGCACCGCATACCGCAGAAGAAAAAAGCAAAGGACTTTCCGGCAGTATGATGGGCATTGTGGGATTGGAAACTGCTTTCCCTATCTTATACACAAAATTAGTAAAAACCGGCATACTGTCATTAGAACAACTGATTGCTTTGATGCACACCAATCCTCACAAACGCTTTGGAATTGGTACACCTTTGGAAATCGGTATGCCTGCAAATTTGACCGTGTATGATTTACAGCAATCATACACCATAAATCCTGATACATTTTTATCTATGGGCAGAAGCACGCCATTTACTGGATGGGAAGTATATGGCAAATGCAAACTGACTATGTATCATGGTCAAATTGTATGGGAAGAAAATCTCGACACATACAAAACAACCATATAAAATGATACATGATTTCTAAAATCGTTTTCCCGAAAATATCTTCCTGATATTTTCTGACAATAATTATAGTGATGTTTTATTTTTAAGGAGGAATTACAACATGCCAAAGAGAACTGATTTGAAAAAAATCCTGATTATCGGCTCTGGTCCTATTGTCATTGGACAGGCTGCTGAATTTGACTATGCTGGTACACAAGCATGCCTTGCTTTGAAAGAAGAAGGATATGAAGTAGTACTCGTAAACTCCAACCCTGCTACCATTATGACAGATACCACCATTGCAGACAAAGTATATATGGAACCTTTGACATTGGAGTATGTGGCAAAAATCCTGCGCTACGAACGCCCTGACGCCATTGTACCTGGTATCGGTGGTCAAACTGGTCTGAATCTTGCGATGCAGTTGGAAAAGAAAGGTATTTTGAGAGAATGCCAAGTAGAATTATTGGGTACTAGCTGCCAAAGTATCGAACGCGCAGAAGACAGAGAACTGTTCAAAGAACTGTGTCAAGAAATTGGTGAACCTGTAATCCCCTCCATTATCACATATTCTGTAGAAGAAGCAATTTCCGCAGCAAAAGAAATCGGTTATCCTGTGGTACTGCGTCCCGCTTTCACATTGGGTGGCACAGGCGGCGGTTTTGCCAACAACGAAACCGAACTGGTAGAAATTATGGAAAATGCGCTCAAACTTTCTCCTGTACATCAGGTATTAGTCGAAAAGAGCGTAAAAGGCTATAAAGAAATCGAATTTGAAGTAATGCGTGATGGTACAGACCATGCAATCACCATTTGTGGTATGGAAAACATCGACCCTGTTGGTGTGCATACTGGCGACTCTATTGTTGTTGCGCCTATTTTGACATTAAATGATGCAGATTTCAATATGCTGCGTGACAGTGCATTGAAAATCATTCGCGCACTGAAAATCGAAGGCGGCTGTAATGTACAATTTGCATTAGACCCCAACTCCTCTAAATATTATCTGATAGAGGTAAACCCTCGTGTTTCCCGTTCCTCTGCATTGGCTTCCAAAGCAAGCGGATACCCCATTGCAAGAGTGACTGCAAAAATCGCAGTTGGCATGACATTAGACGAAATCCAAATTTCTGAAACCAACGCAAACTTTGAACCCGCTTTGGATTATATCGTTGCAAAAATGCCACGTTTCCCCTTCGACAAATTTGCAACTGCTGCAAACACATTAGGCACACAGATGAAAGCAACAGGCGAAGTCATGGGCATTGGCAGAACCATAGGAGAATGCCTGCTCAAATCTGTACGCTCTTTGGAAATCGGCGTATGCCATATCCATATGGCAAAATTCGACAATTCCTCTAATGAAGAACTGCTCGAATATATCGCAAAAAGCCCTGATGACAGAATTTATGCCATTGCACAGTTGATTCGTAATGGTGTATCTTTGGATGATATTTTCAACGCAACCATGATTACAAAATATTTCTTAGAAGTATTGAAAAATATTGTGGATTACGAAACTGTATTGTCTGAAAATGTGGGCAACAAAGAAATCTTGGCAAAAGCGAAGAAAATGGGCTTCTCTGATAAATACATTGCAAAATTGTGGAACCAGCCAGAAATTGATGTATACAATCTGAGAAAAGAAATGAAATTATTCCCTGTATACAAAATGATTGAAACCAGCGGTTGCGGTGGTTATATCCCTTACTTCTACTCCACATATGAAGAAGGCAATGAATCCCGCATCAGTGACAAAAAGAAAATCATTGTATTGGGTAGTGGACCAATTCGTATTGGACAAGGTGTCGAATTTGACTACTCTACTGTACACGCTGTTACTACCATCAAACAATTTGGATATGAATCCATTATCATCAATAACAACCCTGAAACTGTATCCACAGACTATACCACAAGTGACAAGCTGTATTTTGAACCTTTGACAGTAGAAGATGTTATGAACATTGTAGAAATGGAACAGCCTCTTGGTGTCATTGCTTCCTTAGGTGGACAAACCGCCATCAATCTGGCACAGCCTTTAATGGAACGTGGTGTCAAAATCATTGGTACAGACGTTGCAGCGATTGAAAGAGCAGAAAACCGCGATTCCTTTGAAAAAATCATGGAAGAATTGGAAATCCCTCAACCAAAAGGTCGCGCTGTAACCAATATCGAAGATGGTGTTAAAGCGGCAGAAGAAATCGGCTATCCAGTTCTGGTACGTCCTAGCTATGTATTGGGTGGTCGTGCAATGCAGATTGTCGCAAATGAAGAAGCATTGCACACTTATCTGAAATCCGCTGTTGCTATCAATGAAGACCAACCTGTATTGGTTGACAAATATATTCAGGGCAAAGAACTGGAAGTAGACGCAGTATGTGATGGTTTTGATGTATTTGTACCTGGTATTATGGAACATGTAGAACGTACTGGGATTCACTCCGGCGACTCCATCAGTGTATATCCTACATTCAGTGTATCCGCTAAAGCAAAAGGCACAATTTTGGAATACACCAAAAAACTTGGCTTAGGCATTGGTATTCGTGGTTTGTTCAACATTCAATTTATTGTAGACGAACACGATGATGTATATGTCATTGAAGTAAATCCTCGTTCTTCCAGAACCGTACCTTTCTTGTCCAAAGCAACTGGCTATTCTCTGGCAGATATTGCAACATTGGTTATTTTGGGCAAAACATTGAAAGAACAAGGCATTTTCGGCATTTATCCTGATGAAAAACATAGATGGTATGTCAAAGTACCTGCATTCTCTTTCTCTAAACTGCATGGTATGGACACCTATCTGTCTCCTGAAATGAAATCCACAGGGGAAGCAATCGGATATGACAACAAACTCAACCGCGCATTATACAAAGCGTTGCAGGCTTCTGGCATGAACATTTTGAATTATGGCACTGTATTTGCTACCATTGCGGACAAAGATAAAGAAGAAGCACTGCCTTTGATTCGTCGTTTCTATGAATTAGGCTTTAACATTGAAGCAACCAAAGGTACCGCAGAATTTTTGAAAAAACATGGCATTCGTACTCGTGTACGTGCAAAAATCAGCGATGGCAGCGACGAAATCATAGAATCTATCCGTCATGGTTATGTTAGCTATGTAATCAATACAAGAGATATCAACACCATGCAAAACAATGATGGTTGGGAAATCCGCCAATGCGCAGTAGAAAATAATGTAACTATGTTTACTGCATTAGATACTGTTCGTGTATTGTTAGATGTATTGGAAGAAACAACATTGTGCATCTCTACCATTGACGCATAAACAGGATAAGCAGGAGGAAAAAAGTGAAGCAGTCTATCTTTACGATTAAAAGCAATCAACATTTGACAGATACCGTTTTGAAGATGGTTTTGGCGGGGGATACCTCCGCCATCACCTCCTGTGGGCAATTTGTCAACATCAAATTAAAAGGCTTTTTCTTACGTCGACCGATTTCTGTCTGTGATTATGATGAAAAAACATTGACCATATTATATAAAACCGTCGGCAAAGGCACACAATATATGTCTACATTGCCTGCTGGCACACAATTGGATATTTTAACTGGTTTAGGCAATGGATACGACACTACAAAAAGCGGACAAACTCCCCTGCTCATTGGGGGCGGTGTTGGCGTACCGCCTATGTTTCGTCTTGCAAAAGATTTGATTCAGCAAGACAAAACACCAACTGTCATATTGGGTTTTAACACAAAAGAAGAAGCATTTTATGTAGAAGAATTTCGTGCATTGGGTGTACCTGTACATGTTGCAACCGCAGATGGCTCTATGGGAACAAAAGGTTTTGTGACTGATGTTGTAAAAACACTTTCTGACTATACGTATTTTTATACTTGTGGTCCAGAACCTATGCTCAAAGCATTATGTGATGTCACAACTACAAGCGGACAGCTCAGCTTTGAAGAACGTATGGGCTGTGGATTTGGCGCATGTATGGGTTGCAGTTGTGAAACAAAATATGGCACAAAACGCATTTGCAAAGATGGTCCAGTACTGGAAAAGGAGGAAATCAAGTGGTAAATACAAAAGTAACATTAAGCGGTATCACATTAGATAATCCTGTTATTCCAGCAAGTGGTACATTTGGTTATGGATATGAATTTGCGGAATTATATGACATCAATGTATTAGGTTCTTTCTCTTTCAAAGGCACTACAAAAGAACCACGTTTTGGGAATCCCACACCACGTATTGCAGAATGTACCGCTGGTTTGATCAACTCTGTTGGTCTGCAAAATCCCGGGATTGATAAAGTCATTTCTGAAGAATTGCCAAAATTGCGTCAATGTTTCCATAAGCCTGTGATTGCGAATATCAGCGGTTTTTCGATTGAAGAATATGCTTATTGCTGCGAACGGATTGACAAAGAAGAACAAGTAAGCATCATAGAGGTCAATGTGAGTTGTCCCAATGTACATCATGGTGGTATGAGTTTTGGCACTAGCCCCTCTTCTGCGGCAGAAGTGACAAAAGCAGTCAAAGCAGTTACTACAAAACCTGTTTACATCAAATTGAGTCCGAATGTAACTGATATTGCAGAAATCGCCAAAGCATGTGAAGATGCTGGCGCAGATGGCATCAGCTTAATCAATACTATGATGGGTATGCGCATCGACTTAAAAACAAAGCGCCCCGTCATTGCCAATAAAATGGGTGGTTTCTCTGGCAGTGCAATTTTCCCGATTGCTGTCAGAATGGTATATCAAGTATCAGAAGCGGTAAAAATTCCCGTGATTGGTATGGGTGGTGTGTCTTGTGCAGAAGATGTTTTGGAAATGATGTTAGCAGGCGCAACAGCAGTACAAGTTGGCGCAGCAAATCTGGTAGACCCTTTTGCTTGCAAGAACATCATCGAAGACCTGCCTCGCGTTATGAAACAATATCATATACAAGATTTAAATGAAATTATAGGAGGTGCCCACAAATGAACCGAGATGTAATCATTGCTTGTGACTTTAACGGAAAAGACGAACTCTATGCTTTTTTGGATCAATTCACAGAAGAAAAACCATTTCTGAAAATCGGTATGGAACTGTTTTATGCAGAAGGTCCAGCGATTGTTAGAGAATTAAAAGCAAGAGGACACAAGATTTTTTTGGATTTAAAACTGCATGATATTCCTAACACAGTGAAAAAAGCAATGGCTGTATTATCCAATTTAGACGTAGATATGTGCAATGTCCATGCAGGTGGCACCATTGCCATGATGGAAGCGGCTTTGGAAGGTTTGACACGTTCAGATGGTACACGTCCTCTTTTGATTGCTGTCACACAATTGACATCTACCAGCGAAGAACGCATGCAAAACGATTTACTGATTGACCGTCCTTTAGAAGAAGTTGTGATGCATTACGCAGCAAATACCAAAATTGCTGGTTTAGATGGTGTGGTATGCTCTCCTTTGGAAGCAGGCAAAGTAAAAGAAGTCTGCGGCAAAGAATTTTTGACCGTTACCCCTGGCGTACGTTTTGCAGATGGCGACAAAGGCGATCAAGTACGTATCACAACACCTGCAAAAGCAAGAGAAATCGGCTCTGATTATATTGTGGTTGGCAGACCAATCACACAAGCGGCTGATCCTGTGGCTGCATATAGAAGATGTATGGCTGAATTTTTAGGAGGCGAAACAAAATGATGAAAAAGCAAATTGCAAAAGACCTGTTATCTATTGGCGCAGTTTTCTTGCGTCCAGAAGAACCTTTTACATGGGCAAGCGGCATCAAAAGCCCCATCTACTGCGACAATCGTTTGACACTGACTGCACCAGAAGTACGTACACGTATTGAAAACGCATTAGCAGAAACGATCAAAAAAGAATACCCTGATTGTGAAGTATTGATGGGTACTAGCACTGCTGGTATCGCACATGCTGCCATTGTAGGGCATATCATGGGACTGCCTATGGGTTATGTACGTTCTGGGCATAAAGACCACGGCAGACACAACCAAATCGAAGGCAAACTGGAAAAAGGTCAAAAAGTTGTTGTTGTAGAAGATTTAATTTCTACTGCTGGCAGTGCAATCGAAGTTGTCAATGTATTGCGTGAAGCGGGTGCCGAAGTGTTGGGTATTGTCAGCATATTCACTTATGGTATGCAAAAAGGTCTGGACAGATTGGCTGACGCCAATGTCAAAAATGTCAGCCTCTCCAATTTTGACGCAGTTGCAGAAGTTGCAGCAGAAGAAGGCTATATCAAACAATCTGACATTGCTAGATTGATTGCATTCCGCAACAATCCCAGTGATGAAAGTTGGAGGACTGATATAAAATGAGAAATCTGATTGATATTACAGATTTGACCATTGCAGAAATTGATGAACTTATTCAAACTGCTTGTGATATTATCGAAAATCCAGATAAATATTGTGAAGCATGTCATAGAAAAAAACTTGCTACACTGTTTTTTGAACCTTCTACCAGGACGCGCTTGAGTTTTGAAGCGGCTATGCTGGAATTAGGCGGCAGTGTATTAGGTTTTTCAGAAGCAAACAGCAGCTCTGCAGCAAAAGGCGAAAGCGTATCTGATACGGTACGTGTGGTAGGCTGCTATGCAGATATTATTGCGATGCGTCACCCCAAAGAAGGTGCACCTATGGTTGCATCTATGCATTCTCCTGTACCAATCATCAATGCAGGGGACGGCGGACACAACCACCCTACACAGACATTGACAGACCTTTTGACCATTCATAGAGAAAAAGGGCATTTTGACAATCTGACAGTAGGTTTATGTGGTGACTTGAAATTTGGTCGTACCGTACATTCTTTGATTCATGCACTTTCTCGTTACAGCGGGATTCATTTTGTGCTGATTTCTCCAGAAGAATTGCGTTTGCCTTCTTATATCATTCATGATGTGTTAGAGAAAAAGCAGTTATCCTATGAAGAAACACAAGACTTAGAAGCAGTGATGCCCAAATTAGATATTTTGTACATGACCCGTGTACAAAAAGAACGTTTTTTCAATGAAGCGGATTATATCCGTTTGAAAGACAGTTATGTATTGACACTGGACAAACTAAAAAATGCAAAAGAAGATTTGTGTATTTTACACCCCTTGCCTCGTGTCAATGAAATTGCGACAAGTGTAGACAATGACAGTCGTGCCTGCTATTTCAAACAAGCACATAACGGAAAATATATCCGTATGGCACTGATCTTAAAATTATTGGGGGTGGAGATACCATGCATATAGACGCGATTCAAAACGGTATAGTCATTGACCATATACAAGCGGGCAAAAGCTTGGATTTATACCACTTTTTGCATTTAGACGATTTGGATTGTTCTGTTGCCATACTGCGCAATGTCAACAGCCAAAAAATGGGCAAAAAAGATATCATTAAGATTGACAGTGTTTTAGATATGGATTTAGGCGTATTGGGTTATATGGATGCTGGTATCACAATCAGTATCATACAAGATGGCAAACAAGTCAGAAAATTTCATCCAGAATTACCGGAACAGATTAAAAATGTTATTTTCTGCAAAAATCCTCGTTGTATCACAACTGTGGAACAAGAAATCGACCATATCTTTAAGCTGACTGACCGTGAAAACGGTATTTATCGTTGTTTATACTGCGAAACCGCAGCAAAAAAATAAAATATCATTTTTAGGGAGTTGCAAGCAAATGAAAAATTGCACCTCCCTTTTTGTTCGTTTCGACAAAAAATACGAACATATTTTCTTATAATACTTGCCCTTTTTTCCGCTCTCCTTTATAATAAAAACAGCATACAGGAGGGAACAGCATGATTTCATATATCAAAGGCAATTTAGAATTACGTGGGGATGGATTTGTCATTGTAGAAGCTGGTGGTTTGGGATACCAGATTTTCGTATCGCCCACTACATTATCCAAATTGCCAACAACAGGTGAACAGGTAAAACTACATACTTTTATGAGTGTCAAAGAAGATGGCATTGCATTATATGGTTTTGCAAATGCGCAAGAATTAGAATTATTTCAACGCCTTTTGAGTGTATCTGGCGTGGGACCAAAAGCCGCACTTGGATTTCTTGCCGCTTTGACACCACAAGAGCTGATTCTTGCGGTGCTTTCTGATGATTTGAAAGCACTATGCAAAGCACCTGGTATCGGCAAAAAAACCGCACAGCGCGTTGTGTTGGAGTTAAAAGACAAATTCCAAACAGAAGATGCCATTGCTATGGAAATGGAAATACAGCCTGCTGTAACATCTGAACAAAATCATTCTAAATTAGAAGCCATTGAAGCCTTGGCAGCTTTGGGATACAGTCGCAGTGAAGCTGCAAAAGCTGTACATGCGATTACAGATGAAAATCTAACAACAGAAGAAATCTTAAAAGCTGCACTCAAAAAGCTAGTGATATTTTAATGGAAACAGGTGGAAAAATTGGAAAACAGAAGAATCTTAACAACCGCACTACGGGAAGAAGACCACGCATATGAGCCAAAGCTACGCCCTGACCATTTGGAAAGTTATATTGGACAAGAACATATCAAAGAAAATCTGCGGGTATTCATACAGGCTGCAAAGCAACGCCATGAGGCATTAGACCATGTTTTGCTCTATGGACCACCAGGTTTAGGCAAAACAACACTTTCCAATATCATCGCCAATGAAATGGGCGTACATATCAAAACGACGTCTGGACCTGCGATTGAGCGTCCTGGCGATATGGCGGCAGTACTCAACAGTTTAAGTGAAGGCGATATTTTATTCATTGATGAAATCCATAGACTCAATCGCACGATAGAAGAAATACTTTATCCAGCAATGGAGGATTTTGTGATTGACATTATGATTGGAAAAGGTCCCGGCGCACGGTCGGTACGTCTGGACTTGCCAAAATTCACATTGATTGGTGCCACGACACGTATCGGGCTTTTGACAGCCCCTCTACGCGACCGTTTTGGTGTGGTACATCGTTTAGAGATGTATCAAGTGCCGGAACTCAAAACCATTCTGCTACGCTCCGCAGACGTCTTGCAAGTATGTTTAGACGAAGAAGGTGCAGAAGAAATCGCGCGTCGTTCTCGTGGTACACCTCGTATTGCCAATCGCTTGCTCAAACGTGTACGCGACTTTGCACAAGTCAAATATGAAGGACGTATTTCGGGAGATGTTGCAAGGTTTGCATTAGACTTATTAGATGTAGATAAAATGGGATTGGATTATATCGACCGTAAAATGCTGATGGCAATGATTGAAACTTTTGATGGTCATCCAGTGGGATTAGATACGCTCGCTGCTTCTATCAATGAAGAATCCGAAACCATTGAAGATGTGTATGAACCATATTTACTGCAACTTGGATATATCCAGCGCACCCCTCGTGGGCGTGTTGTAACAAAGCGTTGTTATGACCATTTTGGTCTGCCCTACCCCACAAACGGAAAGGAAGAAACCATATGAAATTACCAATTACAGAAGTAATCGAACAAGTCAAAGATGAATTATTGTGCTATGAAGATGCGACAGAATTGGCAGCACGTTGGGAAAAAGAATTTTTACAATGGATTGCAGAGAATACAGGCAAACATAAAGATATTATCGGCAGTGGAACAACTGCTTGCCTGAAAATCAAAGATGAGGAAGAAATTTTTGAAATTGCTGATTCTTATTTAGACGCAATCGAAGAAGGCAATGTCAAACAATACTGGGCAAAGTTTTAATCATTTTTCGTATCAGACATAGAAAAAACGTGTCCGAAACCACCTAAAAGGTTTGTTTCAGACACGTTATTTTTTATTGTTTCGTTTCTACTATGAAGATTATTGTGTGATTACCGCAATATGTTCCCCATTGTTATTGGTATAATCTACTGTATAGCCCAGAGCTTCAAATCCTCTCACGCCAATATAAGATACACCATCTACCAAAATGCTATCCATCTGAATGGTTTCTTCGCCTTGTACCACAGATGCAGTTCTGGTTTGTGCGTCCCAAACAACGGTTTCGCCTAAAGTATCACATAATGCACGCAAAGGCAAGTAAATACGTCCATCTTGTACCACATAGTCCTGACCGATTGTAACATCAGTACCCATTGTAGCATCAATAAATTCAATCTGTTCTGCACGTGCTGAAGATACCAATGCAACATTATCCCCGTCCGCAGGATACCATTTTACAGTAATACCTACTACGGGATTATATTTGTTTACCAAAGCAGTTAATTGATTACCTATGTCTGTCATAGAAATGCTTTGTGTTGGGAATGTCAACACTTTAGAAGTTGCCTGCATAGTTGAGGTACTATCTATGCTGCACATCAGTTTTGTGCCATTATTCATGGTATATGTTTCTGCGCTTGTGTATACGCCATCTTTTTCGGAAACTTCTGCAAGATAATGGAAGCCTTCCAGAACAGATGCAACACTAGGATCTGCCATTGCAGTTTCTACAGAAGATTTCCAACCTGTTATCATTGCGCTAAAGGAATCCATATCTGCTTTTGCTGCTGCAAAAGAATCCTTCAAATCTGCCATACCAGCTTCATCAGTACCCATTGTCTGCATACTAACTGTCAAATATTCTTCTACTGCATTCAATACTGTTTCTGGATTCTGTGCTACATAATCCAACATAGATACCAGCATATTGCCTACTTCTGTACCAGTTGCTTCGATTTTATAACTACCTGCATCTGTTTTTGTTACAAGATTTGAAGTATAGCCTTCAAATGCATTCAAATACATATCCACAGCTGCTTGGTATAAATCCTGCATACCATTTTCTGGTATTACAGCTTGATTCATACTCAATTCTTCTGCACTTACTAAACAAATGTAAGGATTTGCATCTACAATTGCTTTCAGTTCGTTTTCAAAGTCTGTATTTTGATACAGGGATACACCATTAGATGTATTTGTTGAATCTTTTTCCATCTGGTATGCGCTCCACACTGTTTCACTGGAAATATACATACCTTCTGTCAAACTATAATACCACTGTCCGAAAGAGTATTCTTTATTATTGTATGTAGCATCAATATCAAATACAAATGACAAATCAGTCATATCCATTTGCGCTGTATAATCCAAATCAATCACATGTGAACCTTGGAATTGTGCTAAATCTTCTGCTGGAATCACTTCTTCCAATGTTGTACCATTTTTTGTCATTATGGTGTTTGCAAATGATTTCATTTCATCGAAATTCAATGTGATTTCTGTATTGCCCACTGTTTCACAGGACTGCATGGCTTGTAGCATATTCAAATTCATTTCCATATAGCCTATTTCATCAGCAGAACAACCAGTGAATGCTGTCAAGCCCATTAAGGCACACAGCATCGCCGCTATTTTCTTTTTCATACATTTTCCTCCCTTACTGATACATAATCCATCATTCATTTGCGTACATATGGAAAATACACCGCTACTCCCCAATATGTATACAAAACTTATTTGCGATTTTACAAGTAACCGCTATATTATTGTACCATTATTTAGGAAAAAATGCTATATAAAATATGTTAAATATTGTTTCTGCTTTTGTATTGAAAAATGTCATAAAAATTATAAATAAAAAATAACAGTTGTTTTTATGATATTTGACAGACAACTGTTATTTTTGTAATGGATTCTTATGCTTCTGCTTGTGCCAAACATTGTGCCACAGCATCTAAAAGTACTTGTGCAGAATAGGTTTGCTGTGACGATACATCTACTTGCTGTGCGGATTGATTTTGTATCACTTGTGCTGCAATCTCGTCCATTGTGCTTTCTACCATAGGATACATCACCGCGACGCTTTCCGCCATTTCCTGCATGGTTACTTGTGCAATTTTGCCATCATTGATTTCCACCGAAACAACTGCTTGTTCTGTACCCAACTGCACTGCGGCTTCATATGTACCATCTCGATACTGTCCAGTTTCCTCGCCTGCCCCCATACGCAGGAAAAATGTAATCAAACCCACTAATATGATGACACCCAATACCGCAAATACCGCTGTTTTTAATAATTCCCGCATTTTGACAACGACAAATTTTGTATGCTGCACGTCTTTTGCTCCCTCCAAACATATTGTTATCTTACATTATGAACAGAAATCAAATAATATGCCTTTCTAACTCGTTCTTGCAAAAAATCTATTGCTTTTGTATCATGGAAGTACAACAAGGAGGAATCGTTTATGGCATTACGCTTTCTGATTGGAACCGCAGGCAGCGGCAAAACTTATCAATGTATACAAGAAATTGTTGCAAAACAAAAAACACAAAAAGGACGACAAATTTTACTGGTACCAGAACAATTTACCTCACAAGCAGAACGGGATTTGACAATGGCGACAGGACAATCTGCCATATTGACCGCTGAAGTATTGAGTTTTGGTCGTTTGGCATATCAAATTTTTGCAAAATCTGGATTGCGCCATACCAATACTGTAGATGATATTGGAAAACAAATGGCTTTACAAAAAATATTGTTGTCATATGCAGATAACATTACCTATTTTCGCAATATGATGGATAAAAACGGTTTTGTAGACCAACTTGCTATGAGCATTTCAGAATTTTTTCAATATCAAATCACACCAGACATGCTGCTGCAATTGGCACAAAATCAAAATTTACCGAATTCCGCACAAGAAAAATGTAAGGAAATGGCTTTGTTATATCAAGCCTATTTGGATTTTTTACAATCTGACCATCTTTCCAGTGATGAAACACTTTCTTTATTGGCACAAAAACTATCATACACACAAGAAGCATTTTGTGATACCGAAATCTGGATTGATGGCTTTTATGGCTTCACACCGCAAGAATATGATGTCATCGCGCAATTGCTATGTATCTGTGAAAGAGTGACTGTGACATTGCCAATGGATCGCAACAGTTATTTTTCAAATTCATTGCCCCCTTATGCACCATTTTGGGAACCACATTTCACAAAATGTACATTAGATCACATCGCACAGCAAACAGGGATTGCGATAGAATCACCTGTATTTTTTTCCTATAACCATCGTGTAAAAACAGAAACACTCCGATTTTTAGCAGAAAATTATTTTTATGCGTATTATAAGAAAAGCCCACATACCGATGGCTTACACATTATTTCTTGTGCCACACGACAAGAAGAAATTACATTTGCCGCTGGAAAAATATTGGAATTGGTGCGTAAAAATTATTTGCGCTTTCGGGAAATCGCAATCGTCACCAATGCTTTAAGCAGTTACGAAAATAGTCTGCGTGGTATATTAAGCGAATATCAAATACCATACTTTATTGATACCAGAAAGGATATTTCCTCACATCCGCTTTTTACATTAGTACGGGCATTATTGGATTGTGTTGTATATGATTTTCGATATGAGGCAGTATGCAGTTATTTAAAATCTGGTCTGACGCCTATGCCGCAAGAAGATATTGATATATTGGAAAACTACCTATTAGCATATGGTATCAAAGGATATAAATGGCGACAAGAAAATTGGTCTTATGGCTTCCAAGAGGGGCAAGAAGACGAACAAGCATATATCAATACATTGCGCCAACAAGTCATGGAACCTTTTGCCCCTTGGCAGAAACGCAAAAGAAAAAAAGTATATCCTTTACAAGAATTAGCGGCTGATTTGATACAACAACTCGATACTTTACAGATTGCAGAACGATTGACTGACTTAGCAGAACAAACCGAACAGCCCGCAAAAGCAGAAGAACATCGTCAAATCTGGCAATCCTTTGTACAATTATTGCAAACGGCAGTAGATATTTTAGGCGATACCCCTGTCACACTTGCCGAATTTTCTAAAATATTACAGGCTGGTTTAGAGAAAAGCAGTATCGGTATCATACCTCCCACTGCGGATTGTTTGGTGATAGGGGATATTGAAAGAAGCCGACTGCCTGAAATCCGTGTATTATTTGTATTGGGCGTCAACGAAGGCGTATTGCCCTCACCTGCGCAAACACAAGGTATCTTTTCGGAAACCGAAAGAGATGCCATACAACAAAATGGCATCACATTAGCACCAGATGGCAAAAGGAAGTTATTTGAAGAACAATTCTTAATCTATCGTGGACTTTCCAAACCGTCTGAAGCATTGTATATGACTTATGCCAACGGGGATATAGAGGGCAAAGGTATGTTTCCTTCTGCACTGATTGAACGTATTTGTCGTATGTTCCCGAACTTACAGATACAAACCAGTGACACATTGCCTTTGGATATGCTTGCACCTGCTACCTGTTTTCATCACCTAGGCGCATTTATGCAGGATTATGCTTCTGATACAGCAGCTTTTGCCACTTATTGGCAAGATATATATAGTTTCTTTGCCACTTCGCCACAATGGCAAGAAAGATTAGAACTTTTGCAGAATGGATTTTTACCACAAGCATATCAAAATCGGCTTTCGCCAGAAATTGCAAAATCTTTGTATGGAAATAATATACTTTCGAGCGTATCTCGTTTAGAACGTTTCGCTGCATGCCCATTTGCCTATTTTGCGGAATATGGTTTGCAAGCAAAACCCAGACAAATTTATCAGCTGCACACACCTGATTTGGGTATCTTATTCCATCAAGTATTGGAAAGTTTTTGTACACAACTGGAACAAGACAATGTCGATTGGCAAAACCTAACACAAGAGGAAACAGAAAATCGTATTTCTCTTGCAGTCGATGTATCTGCTCCAAAAATTGGTAACGAAATTCTTTTGGATAGTGCCGCAAATCGTTATTTGGTTCGCCGGCTCAAGCGTATTTCCAAACGAGCAGCTTGGGCATTGGTACGGCATATTCAAAGCGGCAGCTTTATCCCCAAAGGCTATGAAATCGGGTTTGGACCTCAAGAAGCATTACCGCCCATCATCATTTCTATGGCAGATGGCAGCAAACTGATTTTACGCGGAAAAATAGACCGCGTAGACATATTAGATGCCAATGGTGTGGAGTATGTCAAAATCATTGATTACAAGTCTGGTAATACCGCATTTCGTTTACAAGATATTTATTATGGGCTGCAATTGCAATTATTGCTTTATTTAGATGCTTTCTTAAAAGAAAATCCAGATGCAAAAACCTGTCCCGGCGGCGCATTTTATTTTCATATTGCAGACCCTTCTATTTCCGTTTCTTCTGAAATTTCAGAACAAGAATTAGAAGAACTGCTTTATCAAAAAATGCAGATGTCTGGATTAGTATTAGATGACCCCACTGTCATACAAGCCATCGACCATGTGTTTGTAGATGAAAAAACAGGACAAATGGCTGGTTGTGCTTCTTCCATCATTCCTTTGCAATATACCAAAGCTGGAAGACCTTCTGCTTCTTCTTTGCTGGCATCGAAAGAGGAATATCAAAAATTAATGGATTTCACGGCAAAACGAGCTGCTACCATAGGCGAAAACATGAAATCTGGTACCATACAACCAGCGCCATACCGCAAAGGAGATGCCACACCTTGCCAATATTGTATATTTTCTTCGATTTGCCGTTATGATTATGAGAACCAACCACACTATCGCGATTTGAAAAAAATCCGTTTAGAAGATTTTTGGGCAGAACATCCAGCTGAATTATTTGACCCGAACAAAACAGAAGAAGAATAGGAGTATATTATGAATTGCCAAGAATTTACTACATTTTTACAGGAACAAATTCCTTTGACTGCCGCCATGCAATTACAAACAGATTTCTTTTCTAAAGAAAAGATTCGTCTATCTGTACCACTGGCACCAAACAAAAATGATAAAAATACAGGGTTTGGTGGTAGTATTGCATGTCTGTTGACAGTATGCGGCTGGTCTATGATGTATGCCAATTTTCAGACACAATTTCCAGATGCAAAAATCGTTGTGCAAAAAAGCGAACTACGTTATCTCGCCCCCATTACAGATGATTTTTATGCTGTTTGCCAATGTACCGATATTGCTGCAAAAGAATCTGTTTGCGAAAATTTACAACGTCATGGAAAAGGAAAATTGTCCTTGCATATAGATTGTTATTGTAAAGATGTGCTTTCTGCAACCTTGGACGGAACGTATTATATCATACAGGCATAAAAAGAAATGGGTTTGTCCAACAAAATGATGCTAAGACAAACCCATATTTTTTATACTATATTAGCCAAAATTCTTGCGCTTCTTCTTTCATTCATAGTATTTTCCGAATATATTTTTACAAAATTTTTTTGCAATCAGGAAGCACATTTTTTACATGGTGTCAAACCACGATTGACTGCATCATCTAATGTTGTTGGTGTATATGTTCCACCATTGCAATTATTGTCATAGTGATACCGTTTGCCTGTAGGTGTTACATACACTGTGCGGCTATTGGATTGTTGCTGTGCTTGCTGTTGTGCTGCTTCTTGCTCTGCCTGTACTTGTTCTGCGGCTTCCAGACGTTCCTGTTCTGCCTGTTCAGCAGCAAGGCGTTCTTGTTCCACTTTTTCAGCAGCAAGGCGTTCTTGTTCCGCCTGTTCCGCTTCCAAACGCTCTTTTTCTGCTTGCTCTGCAGCAATTCGTTCTTCATCGACAATGGTAATCTTAATAGAATTGCTTTCTACATTCTCACTATGTAACGTAATATTGACTTCACCTTCTGTTTTGGGCTGTAATTTTATACGACCATCTGACAAACTCACTTCTGCAATGCTAGTATCAGAGGATTCCACTTCTAACCGCGATAAATCTGCGTTTTCTGGTGTATAACTCCATGATAATTCTGGTGTTTCTTTGATATCTATTGGTGTTTCTATTGCAGACAATGACAAGGTTTTTAGTTCTGTATCTTTCTGCGAACTTATGGCACCCCATGCCAACAATATCACAATCACAATGATAAGAATTTTCCATTTTTTCTTTTTAGATTTTTGTTTTGATGTGGATAAATTATGTATATTCTGTTTTTGACTATGCGCAGCAGCATACACTATACTTTCTAGTGCATTGCTTGCAACACTCACACAATCTTGATTGATATGAAATTTTACTTTTGGCAACATTGGAATACCTTTTTGTATACATAACCCCATGATACTTCCCCTCTCCCATTTACAAAAATTTCTATTTTGTGACATAAATTGTTTTATAGTGGTTTTATTTTCACATATTAGCATAGATTTGTAAATATTCATTTTGTCCAAAAATTTTTAATTGGAAAAAACATCTGCAAAAAAGCTACTTCATAAGAGGAACTGTTTCACAAAAACAAAATTGGCTGAAATCCTTGAAGTGCAAAGAATTTCAGCCATTCCATTTTTATTGAAGTTGTTTTTTTATTCTTTTCCTGATTCGATAGGTTCTGATGTTGTATCTTTTACTTCTGCTTGAGATTGTTTCATAGAACAAAAAGAAAGCAGCATCACAGTACTCAATATGAAAATAAATCCAACAATGTCTAGCCAATGAAATACAGAACCCAAAAATAATGCTGATACCACAATCGCTGTCACAGGCTCAGTTGCACCCAATAAACTGCCCATAAACGCCCCTAATATCGAAACACCTTTTAAGTAAAGCGAAAATGCTATGGCAGTACCAATCACCACAACACCCACCAGACACACAATCGTCATCGTATCAAAAGGGATTCCATTTTTCCATGGTCTTGCAATCAAGGATAATGCAATGCCTGCAAACAACATACTATATCCTACTACAACATATACACCGTATTTTCTCATTACATTGCCTACCAGCAGATTATAGAATGTCGCACCCAATGCAGATAATAACCCAAACAGCAAAGCTTGATTGGTCAACTGCATACTATGAATATTACCATGTGTACTTAATAGAAAAATGCCTAACAATGCCATTGCAATTGCTAACAATTCATATCCTTTGGGTAAACGCAATTGTCGTACACAAACATAAATCAAAATTATGGTTGGCGCGAGAGATTGCAAAACCGTTGCTGTACCTGCATTGGAATAACTGACCGCAGCAAAATAGGTATATTGACAAAATAACATTCCTAAAAAAGAAAATATCAATAAATCTTTCAAATCTTTTTTATTGTGAAATACTGCATTCATTTTTTTGCCAGTATTCATATATCCCAATATCACCAACAAAATGCCCGCACTCAATAAACGTATAGATACCAGCCATTCGGCTGTTGCGCCTTTTTCTTGGAATAAATACTGTCCAAAACAACCAGAGATACCCCAGCAAACACCGCCCAATAATGTCAATATGATTCCTTTCTTTTTACTTGCTGTCTGTTCCATCGTTCATAAATTCCTTTCTTGCCCAAACCATATATTTTTATTCAGATACGATTCATCATACCTGTTATGCAACAGAAAATCAAGTGTCCTTTCTATCATTTTTTTGTTATAGTTCTTTCTTCTCATATGGGTTGACATGCACCATACAATGCTTGACTTCGGGAAAATTTTCTTCAATCGCATGATGTACTTGTTCTGCAATTTCATGGGCTGCAAACAATGTCAAACTGCCATCTGCCGCAATTTCTACATCTACATAGGCTCTTGCGCCAAATTGTCTTGTCTGTATGCTGTCAATCTGCAAAACGCCTGCTTGTTCTGCTACAACTGTACGCATACGCTCTAATGTCTGTGCATCACAAGCGGTATCCATCATTTTATCTATGGCATCTTTGAAAATATCATAAGACGCTTTGATAATGAATAAGCAAATCACAACACTTGCAATGGGGTCACAAATTGGAAAACCAAGCATTGCGCCGCCAATCCCTACCAAACTACCTACAGAAGAAAGTGCATCAGAACGATGATGCCATGCATCTGCCATCAATGCACCTGAGTTGACTTGTTTTGCTGCATGTCTGGTATAGTGATACATACCTTCTTTTACGACGATAGATAATATAGCTGCCACCAATGCCAATTTGCCTGGCACTTCTAAAACCGTTTGTTCCCCAAAGATTTTTTCAATCCCACTTGCACCAATCATAAAACCTGTGACACATAATACCATTGCCAATAAAATCGCAGCAACACATTCCAATCTTTCATGTCCGTACTGATGGTTATCATCTGAAGCCTTTCCTGACATTTTATAACCTACCATAACAATAATGGTGCTAAATACATCAGAAGCCGAATGTACACCATCTGATACCATTGCGCCAGAACGTGCCAGCAATCCTGCTGCAACCTTGAATATGGATAATACCACATTGACTACCATACTATTGACCGAAACACGCATCACAATTTTTTCATTTTGTTTTGCCAAATCAGTTGTCATTTTGATTCCCTCCGTTTGATAAATGCGACTGCCACAGATACAAAAAAAGACACTCGTAGAACATGAAAAAAACCGTCCCACGAATGTCTTTTCATTCGCTGCATCATATGCCCGACCACACGGAAATTGCTTTTTCCGCTGTCTGCTCAGTTTGTACTGTATATGCGAGAATTGCTCGTAGTGTGCAGTGCAAAGATTTTTTATGATTTTATTCGATTTTTGCGCATTTGTCAAGGCAAACTTTTATTTCCCTAGCTTCCCGTAGTACAAAAACAAACAGGAAGTTTTCTCATAAAAAACTTCCTGTCGGTTTTTATTTATCAAAAAAATCGCGTACCTTTTCACCGAAAGACTTCTTTTCTTCCTCCGCGGCTTTGTGTGCCGTGGAGTTTGCCGCCCCCGCCGGAGCATCACCATAAAATTGTCGCAATAAATCTTTTTGGCGTTCACTCAAGTCTGTAGGCATTTGTACTTTTAATGTTACAATCTGATTCCCTCTTACTTTTGGATTACGCAGATTTGGTACACCAACACCACGCAATGTAATCACGGTATTTGGTTGTGTACCTGGTTTCACAGTATATTTTTGTTCGCCATCAATGGTTTTGATTGTAATTTCATCCCCTAAGATTGCCTGTACAAAATTGATGGAAACTTCGGAATAAATGTCTACGCCTTTTCGGATAAACATACGATTTGGCTGTACATACACCGTTACCAACAAGTCACCATAACCGCCGCCTTGTTCGCCGATATTGCCTTTGCCTGCCAAACGAATGGTTTGATTGGAGTCAATGCCTTTTGGAATATTGACTTCAAACTTTTTATTTTTCTTAACTCTGCCTGTACCACGACAAGTACCGCAAGGGTCTTTGACAATTTTACCAGTACCATGACAAGCAGAACAAGTACGTACAGAAGTTACTGCGCCAAACATGGATTGCTGTACAAAACGTTCTTGCCCAGTCCCATTACATTTGGAACAGCTTTCTGCATGTGTGCCAGGTTTTGCACCTGTACCATGACAAGTTTCGCATTCTTCTTGCACTGCAACAGAAATTTCTTTGGTACAACCGAATACAGCTTCTTCAAATGTAATTTGTATATTGACATTGATATCTGCGCCACGTCTTGGACCGTTTCTGCGGGCACCACCGCCAAATCCAAAACCGCCGCCAAACATACTGCCGAAAATATCGCCCAAATCGCCCATATCAAAGCCGCCGAAACCTTCAAAGCCTCCGCCGCCCATACCGCCTTGTTCAAATGCCGCATGTCCGAACTGGTCATATTTCGCACGTTTTTCAGGATTGCCCAAGACCTCATATGCTTCGTTGACTTCTTTGAATTTTTCTTCCGCTTCTTTATTACCAGGGTTTTGGTCTGGGTGATATTTGACTGCCATTTTACGATAAGCTTTTTTCAGTTCTGCTTCACTCGCATTTTTATTAACTCCCAGAACCTCATAATAATCTCTTTTATTTGCCAACTTTCTCACCACCTTCGCTTACTTTCCAACATATGGAACCTTTGTAAACACAAATCAAACCATATTTACAAAGTTTTACAAACTGCAAAAGCAGGGGCAGGTGTGAAACCCCCGCCCTTGCATCTACATACACAACTTCTTTATTTTACAGTTCTTTGCCTTCGCCGTCAACTACATTTGGATCGCTGCCCTGTGCAGCATCACCTTGTGCAGTTTGTGCCTGCTGATATAATTTTTCAGAAATTTTGTAGAATTCCTGTGTCAAAGCTTCTGTTGCAGATTTTACATTTGCAACATCTGTTTCAGACATAGTTTCGGGCTGCATATCTTTTACAGTATCTTTCAAGCTATTGAGTGCGCCTTCTACTGCGGATTTTTCGCTGTCGTCCAATTTGCCTTCCAATTCACCCAATGCTTTTTCTGTTTGGAAAATCAGAGAATCTGCTTCATTTTTTGCATCGATTGCTTCTTTTCTCTTTCTATCTTGTTCTGCATACTGTTCTGCTTCTTTGACTGCTTTGTCAATTTCTTCTTCAGACAGGTTAGAACCTGCTGTGATTGTGATTTTCTGTTCTTTGCCTGTACCCAAATCTTTTGCAGATACATTTACAATACCGTTTGCGTCAATATCGAATGTTACTTCAATCTGAGGCACACCACGTCTTGCAGGTGCAATACCGTCCAGTTTGAACTGACCCAAAGTTTTGTTATCTTTTGCCAAAGGTCTTTCACCCTGTACAACATGGATATCAACGGCTGTTTGGTTATCTTCTGCTGTAGAGAAAATTTGTTTTTTGTTTGTAGGAATTGTGGTATTTCTGTCAATCAGTTTGGTTGCGACACCGCCTAATGTTTCAATACCTAAGGACAAAGGTGTTACGTCCAGCAGCAATACACTGCCTGCGCCTTCGTCGCCAGCCAATTTACCACCCTGAATTGCTGCACCTACTGCAACACATTCGTCAGGGTTGATGCCTTTGAAAGGTTCTTTGCCTGTATATTTCTTTACTGCTTCTTGTACTGCTGGGATTCTAGTAGAACCACCAACCAACAGCACTTTGTCAATATCGCTTGCAGACAGACCAGCATCAGACAATGCTTGACGTACAGGACCCATTGTGCCATCTACTAAGTCTGCTGTCAATTCGTCGAATTTTGCTCTTGTCAATGTAATATCCAAATGTTTTGGACCATCTTGGTTCATTGTGATGAAAGGCAGATTGATATTTGTAGAAGTTACAGTAGACAATTCTTTTTTCGCTTTTTCTGCTGCTTCTTTCAATCTCTGCATTGCCATTTTATCTTTGGACAAGTCCATACCTTCTGCTTTCTTGAATTCTGCCACCAAGAAATCAATGACTCTTTGGTCGAAGTCATCGCCGCCCAGATGTGTATTACCATTAGTAGACAATACTTCGATGACGCCGCCGCCAATTTCAATGATAGATACGTCGAAAGTACCGCCGCCCAAGTCGTATACCATGATTTTCTGCTCGTTTTCGTTATCCAAACCATAAGCCAATGCAGCGGAAGTAGGTTCGTTAATGATACGTTTTACGTCCAAACCTGCAATACGACCAGCATCTTTGGTTGCTTGACGCTGTGCGTCATTGAAGTAAGCAGGTACTGTGATTACCGCTTCGGAAACGGTTTCACCCAAATAGCTTTCTGCATCTGCTTTCAATTTCTGCAAAATCATTGCGGAAATTTCCTGTGGAGAATAGCTTTTGCCTTCAATATTTACTTTATAATTTTCACCCATGTGTCTTTTGATAGAACTGATGGTGTTATCAGGGTTTGTGATTGCCTGACGTTTTGCTGTTTCACCAATCAATCTTTCACCATTTTTTGCAAAACCTACTACAGATGGTGTGGTTCTAGCGCCGTCGCTGTTTACGATAACAACTGGCTGTCCGCCTTCCATTACTGCTACACAAGAGTTTGTTGTACCTAAGTCAATACCAATAATTTTACTCATAATCTATTTCCTCCTAAATGATTCATCTCTATAAAAACTATATATCAAATTGATTGTTGCCTATTTTAATTTGCTACTTTTACCATACTATGGCGAATCACTTTATCTTTGTATTGATAGCCTTTGAGCATTTCTAACATAATTTCATTTTCGCCATAAGATTCATCGTCTTCATGTGCCACAGCCGCATGCAGATTTGGGTCAAATTTTTCGCCCACGGCTTTGATTTCTTCCACACCCATGCTATGCAGAATTTCTAGAAATTGTTTTAATGTCATCTGTACGCCCTTGAAAAATGCATCTTCTGGATCTTTGCCTTCTTGCACTGCAACAGCGCGTTCCAGATTATCCACAACACTCAAAAGCTTTTCTACTGTATCTCTGACACCATCATCATACATACTTGCTTTTTCTTTGGTTGTGCGTTTTCTAAAATTGTCAAACTCTGCAAGGCATCTTTGGTATTTATCCAAATAATCCGCTGCTT
This sequence comes from uncultured Lachnospiraceae bacterium, assembly GCA_944384295.1. GTDB lineage: Bacteria > Bacillota > Clostridia > Lachnospirales > Anaerotignaceae > Anaerotignum. Next base: position 85,602 of record CALWSU010000003.1, read on the forward strand.
TTTGTTCCAATTCTTCTATTTTTGCGGTTGTTTCATCTAAAACAGTTTCTTCTGTTGTTTCTTGCTGTGTTTCTATGGTATCTTCCTGCATTTCTTGCTCATGCAGGATTTCTTCATTCAAATTCTTTTCTTCCACATCTGCTCCTCTTTTCTCTAAGTATTTTTATTGCCATCCGCAAGATTTTTCAATACCTTTTCTATGCTGGTGACCATACCGTTTAATACAGATATGACTTGCGAATAATCCATTCTCGTTGGACCGACAATCCCAATCGTACCGCGGGTATCATCGCTCATTTTATAAGTAGCAGTAATCACACTGCAATCTTTCATACTTTGGACTGTATTTTCACTGCCAATCAAGACTTGTAAATCATTGGTGCGACTACCTTCCAACAGTGTGACTAATACATCTTTTTCCTCTAAAGTCTGAAACAGCGACTTTGCTTTTTGAATATCAGAAAATTCAGGACAAGCCAATATATTATTGGTACCGCTCAAATGTACCTGCACTTTTTCCGCCGCACACATCGTTTTTTCAATTGCAGTTAGAATATGCGGGAGAATTTCCTGATATGCATATAGCTCCGTTTTCAATCGTTGTATCACATTTGCATCAATATCCTCTGTAGAATATCCTTGCAACACCTGATTCAGATGCAAACCCATTTCAAAAATTTCATTTTCTTGCGGTGCAATCCCCATCTGTATCACATGATTTTTGATAAAATTATCTTCTGTCGCAATGACCAACAATACAGAAGATGCGTCCAACGGCAACAAACGGATTTGTTTGATTCTTGCGCGTCTGCTAACAGGTTCTGATATAATAGTTGTGTAATTGGTCAACGCTGAAAGTGCTTTTGCTGTTTCTTCCAATAAATAATCAATCTGTCCTACATTGGCACTAATCACATTTTGTAGATATTGTGCTTCTTCCGCGCCCAATTCTTTTTTCTGCATCAGATGGTCTACATACAAGCGATATCCCAAATCGGATGGGATACGACCTGCCGAAGCATGCGGCTGTAAAATAAAACCCATTTCTTCTAGGTCGCTCATTTCATTCCGAATCGTCGCGGAACTGATACCCAGATTATATTTTTTTGCAATGGTTCTGGAACCGACAGGCTCCGCCGTTTCAATGTAGTCATTGATGATGGCTTGCAGAATTTGTATTTTTCTTTCGTTTAACGACATTGCCCTCGCCTCCTTTTTTTGATTTGTTAGCACTCACTTAACACGAGTGCTAATTCATATACATAAGATAGCACTAGCAGCCGAGATTGTCAAGTGCTAAATGAAAAAAAATTATGAACTTTTTTTGAATAAAATATATGCTTGCTCGAAACGAAAATTCCATTGATTTCATAGCAAAAATGCCAAAAAAACCTGATTGCTCACATCAATTCCAAACGATGTCAAACGATAGTGTGTTGGCGTTTCTTCCAATAAACCTTGTGTTTGTAGCTGTTTGAGTTGCGCTTCATAAATTTCAGAAATCGGAACACCAAACCGTTCCAGAAAACGAACTTTGCACACACCTTCCGTCATACGCAAACCCATAAACATAAATTCTGCATAGGCTTCTGACTGTGTCAAAATTTCTTTTTCCTCTTTTGGAAAAAGTCCATTTTTTCCTAATGTAATATATTCCGCTAAATCATAGGAATTATGAAATCTAGTATCCTTCCAATAAGAATGTGCCCCCAGACCAAACCCCAAATAACAATCATCTTTCCAATAAATTTTATTGTGTACGCTTTGTTTTCCAGCTTTTGCGAAATTAGAAATTTCGTATTGCTGGTATCCAGCTTCTGTTAATTTTTGCACTACAATATGATACATGTTTCTGTCTAAATCTTCATCTGTCAATTGATACGTACCATTTTCATATAGTTGCGCAAATGGTGTGCCTTCTTCCACAATCAAACTATATGCGGAAATATGTTCTGGTTGTAATGCAATGGCTGCGTCTAGTGTTTCTATCCAATCCGCCAAAGTCTGCTTTGGCAATGCAAACATCAAATCCAAATTAATATTTGTGAAACCTGCTTTTCTTGCATTGGCATAGTTTTCCAAAAACTGCGCGCGTGTATGAATCCTCCCCAAACGTTGCAATAAATCGTCCTGCCATGCCTGCACGCCCATACTGAGCCGCCGAAATCCCATATCATATAATGCCTTGCAAGTTGCTGCATCTAATGTACCTGGATTGGCTTCTATGGTAATTTCCGCATCGGGCAAAACAGAATAATTTTGAAAAACAGTTTGCAGTAATCTTGATAGTGCATCTGTGGGTAATACTGTCGGTGTACCGCCTCCAAAAAATATACTTTTGATATTCCAACCTGCACATAATGCAGATTTTTGCTCCAATTCTTTTTGCAATACCTCTACATATACCTGTTGTTTTTGTTCTTGATTGGCAAAGGAAGGAAAATCGCAATAGAAACACTTTTGTTTACAAAATGGAATATGAATGTATAATCCTGTTTCTTTTGTTTGCTCCATATTTCTATCAAACACCTTTCTTGTAATAAAAAAGTGAGGAAATTCTTCTGCATCTGAGTGTACCATATTCCCATATCACAAACAAGCAAGGAATTATATCAAACATTGATTCCACGTTGAAAAATAAATCCTTCCATGCTAAAATGAATATTCGGGGAAAATATCATCATATGAAAATGAATCAATGGATTCATACAGAAAGGACGTGATGCTGTGCAGATGATACACACATACACAAAAAAACTGCAAGATTTTTTTCATCAATCCCCGCTTACAAAAATGATACTATATCTACTTGCATGGGGATTCCCCATTTATATTTCTTTGATTGGAAATTATATCTCGCTTGGCACATGGAACGCTTTACAAGCATTGTTTACCACACATATCGGCGCTTTTTTATTTGGGACTTTGCTTCTAGCCATCGTGTATTTTGCCATTTTGTTTTTTTTGCGTCGATTTTGGATTGCTGCACTGGTCACAGGATTTGTGGGAATCTTATTTCCTTTGATTGACCATTTTAAATGTTTAATTTTACAAGACCATTTCTATCCTTGGGATTTGACATTGGCACAAAATGCAGGTAGTTTTACAGAGTTTTTAGGAAGTATTTCATTTCCTGCGCTTTATATCGTATGGATTCTTTGTACCATACTATATGTTATCTTTTTGGCATGTACCAAACCACAATTGCCTATATCCTTTCTACCACGTATGGTTTGTGGCTGTGTTTTTGTCATCGCGTTGGTTGGTATGCTCAAATGTACCCCCATACGCAATCAATATGAAACCATATTTGGTATGGTTGTAAATGAAACAACTGATCAAAACTATTTGTATACCAATTATGGTTTTTTCTCAGCTTTTGCGCTCAATTTTGATAATGTAAATACGCTACAGCCACAAGATTATAGTCAAGAAACCATAGAAACACTATTTGCAGAATATGTACCAGAAGACAGCAGTGTATCCGAAGATTTTGCATATCCCGATATTATTGTGGTACTTTCAGAAGCCTTTTGGGACCCGACCGTATTAGAAGGGGTCACATTTTCTGCTGATCCTTTGCAAAATTATCGTGCCATTGCCGAAAAACACCCCAGCGGACAAATGGTTTCCTGTACTTTTGGTGGTGGTACAGTACGTCCCGAATTTGAAGTGCTTTCGGGTATGTCTACCAGTGCTTTGCCATCTGGCAATATGCCCTATCAGCAATATTTAAAAGAAAAAACTTTTGCTTATGCACAATTATTCAAAAGTATAGGATATGATACATTAGGGATTCATACCTATCAAAAAACATTTTATGAAAGAAATCGCACCTATCCTTTGATGGGGATTGACGACTTCTTAGGGGAAAATGACATGCATGCAGAACTGCATTGGAACAGCGGTCCTTATATCACAGACCAAACCATTGCAGAAGAAATTATTTATCAATTGGAACAGCCACACGAAACCGGTTTATATTTGACTGCGATTACAATGGAAAACCATAGTTTATATACCGATAAATTTGATGCTTCTGATTGGGATATTCAAGTCAGTGGAGAAAATCTATCGGAACAAGAAATCATTTCTCTGCAAAACTATTGTAAAGGCGTCAGTGATTCTGACAAAGCTTTAGGGCAATTATATGAATATATCATGCAGCGCGAAAAACCAACCGTTCTGCTTTGGTATGGCGACCATTTGCCTACCTTAGGCGATGATTTCTCGCCTTATACTTCTACAGGTACCATACAAGCAGACAAAGCCGCTTTATGGACCGATGCAGAAAAAAACATCATGTTCCGTACACCCTATCTGATGTTTGCCAATTATGACACCGGTCGTGCCTATCGTGCCGAAGGGGAAGCGGTATCTCCTTATCTTTTGGAAGCATTGCTTTGTGATTATATCGGCGCACCAGAATGCTTGCAGACCAATTTTTTATTAGATGTATATGAAACCAGCCCAGTGATGAGCCGATATTACGATTTATATACACCAAATACAGATCCAGACAAACGCGAAAAAATGATGGAACTGCATCGTTATTTGACGTATGACGAATTGATTGGAGAACGTTATTTAGACAATATGCAAGGATTTGATTTCTAATCCTATTTAATTAAGATACAAAAAAGAAACCTACTTCTGATGATAGGTTTCTTTTTTGATACTTTTTTATGTGAGAAAAATGAAAATCAAACTTCTTTTGGAAAATGCAGTGTAATCGTAGTTCCCTGTTCCACTTCACTTTTCATTTCTACTGTCGCATGATGCAGCTGCGCGCCATGTTTGACAATCGACAGCCCCAAACCAGTACCATCAATTTCCTTAGAACGACTACGACTGACACGATAAAATCGTTCAAATACTCTATCTTGTTCTGCATATGGAATGCCCATACCAGTATCTGATACAGATACACAAATTTCATTTGCTGTATTTTGTACCTCTACTTGTACCGTACCATTAGGCTTATTATAACGAATGGCATTGTCACACAAATTATAAAACATTTCTTCCAAAACATGTGGAATCCCACGCACAATCGCTTTATCGCAAGTGGTTTGTAATGTGACTTCGTGTTGTTGTGCAAAAGATTCTAAACGTTTCGCAACGTCCTCTACAATGTTTGCAATGTCCACATCTGTTTTCTGTGCGGTTTCTTCTGCTTCATCTAAGCGTGATAATTGTATAATATCCTGCACCATAGAAATCAATCTTTGTGCTTCATCATAGATATTCGTTGCAAAGCGTGGAATATCTTCGCTCTTTACCATGCCATTTTTCATGATTTCCGCAAAACCAGAAATGCTTGTTAAAGGTGTTTTCAATTCATGGGATACATTGGCTGTAAATTCACGCCGCAATTTTTCACGATCTGCTTTTTCTGTATGGTCAAATACCAACAATACAACACCAGCTACCAGCGCATCTTCCATCACAGGATTTGCCAGCAAATGATATGTTCTGCCTTCCTGTTCCATCACAGACTCCGCATGACGCCCCGCCAATGCTTCTTGTATACAATGACGAAATGCTTCGCTGCGGTTGAAATTATATACATTTTCTTTTTCCGCAATATGCTCCATACCAAAAATACGCAATGCGCCTTTATTACAGGATAGTACTTCGCCCTTTGTATCTAACACCAAAAGACCTTCTTGCATATTTTCTGTAATGGTTTGAAATTCACGTTGTCTGTATTGTTGTTCATGTATTTGATTCCCAATCATACGTTGCTGTGCTGCAATACGACGCAGAAAGGGTGATAATTCATCATAAACATCGCTTTGTTCCGGGTGTTCCAAGTCTATATTCTCCAATGGCTTAATGATGCTTTTTGAAGTTTTGCTTGCCAAAAATCCCGCTAAAATAAGCGCAATCGCAATAATAATCGCCAAAGGCTGTAAAATTGTAAAAAACATACTCAGCATACTCAAAGAAGTAATAGACACACGCAATACGCTATTGTCTTGCATTTTAACAGCATAATAATATGTTTTTTCTGCTAATGTAGAAGAATAGCGTGCACTATTTCCTGTGCCATTTTTCTGCGCTTCTACCACTTCTTCGCGGTCTGCATGGTTCTCTAACTGCGTTGCTTCCACTTCAGAATCATACAATACTGTACCATCAGACGCAATCCATGTAATACGTTCTGCGCCTTTTGGCAATGTTTCTAAATACGAAATCCCCTCTTCCTGTAACGCATGCATAATATATACCGCATCTGTCTGCAATGTTTTTTGTTGGCTTTTTTGATTATATTCTCCTACAAATACCATCAGTATCAATGCCGACGCCAACAACACCAACATAGATACATAAAAAATGGTACGAAAAATTCTCTTTGTCACAGTCGGCCTCCAATCTTATATCCGATACCCCGTACTGTTTCAATATAGGAACCACATACACCAAGTTTTTGACGTAATGTACGAATATGAACATCTACGGTTCTGTTTTCCCCATCAAAATCATATCCCCAGATATGATTGAGCAATTGATCCCGCGTCAATACCATGCCCCTATTTTCTAAAAGATAGCATAACATATCAAATTCTTTTCGCGTCAATACAACAGGTTGATTCTCTACCAAAACTTCATGTCTTGCTTTATTGACCACAAGCTGCTCCATACTGTATACTTCCTGCTGTGCTGGGCGTAGTTCTGCGGTTCTGCGCAATAACGCCTTGACACGAGAAAGCAATTCCATCATGCCAAATGGTTTGGCAACATAGTCATCTGCGCCGCTGTCCAATCCCATCACCTTATCATATTCACTGCCTTTTGCAGTCAGCATGATTACAGGTACATTTTTCGTAACAGAAGATTGACGCAGTTTTTGTAAGATTTGCAAACCATCTTCTTCCGGTAACATAATATCCAGCAATACCAAATCGGGTAATTGTTTTTTACATGCTTCCCAAAACAAAGATGGTCTTTCAAACCCCTCTGCTTCCAAACCCGCTGATTGCAACGTATAAGCGACCAATTCCCGTATACTATTGTCATCTTCTACCAGATATATCATTTTCCGCTTCACTCCTTACATCAACGAATGTTCGTTGATCATCAGCTGGAACCGCAGACCCAATTTCTGCGCTGCTTTTCTGCAAAGCGTCATACGTTCCAGAAATATTTCAAAATAATCCATGACCGAACCATATCTTGTATCTACAGTTAATTTTAATTTAATCAAAGTATGTGCTTCATTGATTTTTACAACAGCTTTCTCCACAGAATAGTTTACTCTATCATGTATATCAAATGTTGTTTCCTCTTGATTGCGTACACGGCTTCGACGTACATCGGATTTATCTGCCAAAATCAATGCTGCCGCAATGGCATTGACTGGTACGCCGTGTCCTTCGTCATGATTGCCAATTGCGGTAACTACGGTTGCAATATCTTCCGCTGGCATGCCCATTTTATCTAAAATACGAAATGCCATCACTGCACCGCTTTGAGAATGGTCTACACGATTGACTACATTCCCAATATCATGCAAAAATCCCGCAATCTGAGCCAATTCTACCTCATGTGCAGAATATCCCAATGTTTCCAAAATATATTTGGCAGTATCTGCAACTTTTGTCACATGCGCAAAAGAATGTTCTGTAAATCCTAGTGCACCTAATGCGTCATCTGCCCGCTTGATATAGGTACGGATATCTGTGTTATTTTTAATCTCTTCAAATGTAATCATGCTTCCCCACCGTCCATTTCTCCATGGACGCCTGTGATAGAATATTCTACCCATTCCGCAATATTGGTTGCATGGTCTGCCACACGTTCCAAATATTTCGCAATCATCAGCAAGTCAACATAAACTTCACCATCGGCTCCGCCTTTTGCCATCAAAGCAATCAATTCACTGCGTATGGTTGTAAACAGCTGATCTACCACATCATCATATGCAATGACATCATGTGCCAATTCCAAATCTTTTTTGACAAAAGAATCCACACTTTGTGTTACCATTTTGATTGCTTCTGTAGACATGGAACGAATATGCACACTGCTGTCAATTTCAAAATTTTTGTCATGCATATTTTCTGTAATTTCTACAATATCAGCCGCCTGATCCCCAATACGTTCCATATCTGAAATCATTTTCAATGCTGATGAGATGGTACGCAAATCCTGTGCTACAGGCTGCTGTTGCAATAATAAACGCATACATAATGTTTCGATTTCGCGTTCTTTGCGGTCGATTTCTCCATCTTTTTCTAAAACGACCTTGACCAAACTTCTATCTCTTGCAAATAAAGACTGCATAGCGGCTGTAATCGCTTCTTCACACAATGCGCCCATTGTAATCAATTCTACATGTAATTGTTCTAGTTGTTCATCAAATCTTGTACGCATATCAACCAAACCTCCCTGTAATATAATCCTCGGTACGTTTGTCTTGCGGCATGGAAAAAATTTGTTCTGTATCTCCATACTCTACGACTTCTCCCAAAAGGAAAAATGCTGTTTTATCCGAAATACGTGCAGCTTGCTGCATATTATGTGTTACCATAATAATAGTGTACTCTTTTTTCAATTCTACCGCAAGTTCCTCAATACGAGAAGTGGAAATTGGGTCTAATGCAGAGGTCGGCTCGTCCATCAACAATACTTCAGGTTGTACCGCCAGAGCGCGTGCAATGCACAGTCTTTGCTGTTGACCACCGCTCATGCCCAAAGCATTCTTTTTCAATCTATCTTTCACTTCGTCCCAAATCGCAGCATCACGCAGGGCTTTTTCGACAATTTCGTCCAATTTCACTTTGGAACGAATCCCATGTGTTCTGGGTCCATATGCCACATTATCGTAAATACTCATTGGAAAGGGATTGGGTTTTTGGAACACCATACCCACACGTTTGCGTAAATGGTTCAAATCCATACCGCCATAAATATCTGTGCCATCTAATAATACTTTTCCTGTAATCCGACACCCCTCTACCAAGTCATTCATACGGTTTAGGGATTTGAGCAGTGTAGATTTCCCACAGCCAGAAGGTCCAATAAATGCTGTAATATCGCCTTCCTGTATGTTCAAATTGATGCCTTTTAAGGCTTTGAAATCGCCGTAAAACAATTCCAGATTGGAAATTTCAAATTTATCCATACTTAATCTTTCACTCCTACCTTTTTGGCAATCAATCCAGACAACGCATTGATTGCAACCACAACTACCAACAATACAACTGCTGTTGCATATGCCTGTTCCATATACAGACCTTCATTCAGCAATGCATACATATGCACCGCCAATGTACGACCAGAAGACATCAAGCCTTTTGCGACTTCTGCCGCTGTACCTGCTGGATATAACAAAGCCGCTGTTTCCCCAACAATTCTGCCAACCGCTAATATAACACCTGCTAAAATACCAGGCATTGCAGAAGGCAATACAATGCGAAAAACGGTACGCAATTTACCAGCACCTAAGCCAAAACTACCTTCTCTGTATAAATCTGGTACAGACATCAGCGCTTCCTCTGTGGTACGCATAATCAAAGGCAATATCATAATAGACAATGTCAATGCGCCACCTAATATGGTATAACTCCAGCCTAAGAAAATATTGAAAAACAAATAACCAAACAAACCATATACGATAGAAGGAATACCAGACAATGTTTCTGTTGTCAATCGTACAATCGTTACCAGTTTATTGCCTCTTTTGGCATACTCTACCAAATAAATTGCAGAACAAATCCCAACTGGCAAAGCAAACAAAAGGGATAATGCAGTAATCCATAATGTATTGATGATGGCTGGCATCATAGAAACATTTTCTGTCGTATATTCCCATGCAAACAGTTCTGGGCTCAAATTTGGTATCCCCTTAATCAATATATAAGCAATCAGGGCAATCAAAACAGATAATGTAATGACAGCGGATAATATGACTAATACAAATAAAACTGCGGATAATGGCTGTTTCCGATAGCTTTGCAGCCGTTGTTTCCAAGTTTCTTTATTGATGGCTTCCATCAGGAACTCCTCCTTTTCAATGCTGAGAAGGACAGGTTGATTAACAGTATAAACACAAACAGTACTACACCTGTACCTAACAGCGCTTCTCTATGCAAATCGGTTGCATATCCCATTTCCATAACAATATTTGCTGTTAATGTACGTATACCACTAAATATGCTTTCTGGCATTGCGGCTTGGTTCCCTGCTACCATAATCACTGCCATAGTTTCACCAATCGCACGACCAACCCCCAAAATCACGCCTGCCAAAATACCTTGTTTTGCAGCGGGCAAAATCGCAAAAAATACGCTTCTTTCATGTGTTGCACCCAATGCCAAAGAACCTTCGTAATAAGAATTTGGTACCGCACGGATTGCGGATTCCGAAACACCAATGACAGTTGGCAAAATCATGATGCCTAACAAAATAGATGCTGTCAGAATACCTTTGCCGCCTGTATGGGTCAAATCCTGCATGATTGGAACAATTACAACCAAACCAAAGAAGCCATATACAATCGATGGGATACCAGCCAAAAGCGAAACTGCTGGTTTTACGATTTTATAAAGATTTTTGGGGCAAAATCTTGCTAAGAAAATTGCACATAAAATTCCCAAAGGCACACCAATGATGATTGCCCCTGCTGTTACATAAATACTGCCTACAATCATAGGGAAGATGCCAAATATTTCATTGGAAGGCAGCCAAACACGTCCAAAAAGGAAGTCTACAATACCGATTTGCGCAATGGCAGGAACACCATTTGCAAACAAAAATATGCAAATCAGAGCAACTGCCAAAATAGATACACAAGCAGTCAAAAGAAAAACGACTTTCATTACGCCTTCTTTCATTGGTTCTTCTCCTCTCCTTTCTTCTCAAAAAGTATGCCGAAAGGAAATTTTTCTTTCGGCATACGTACGCATTGTCTTAGTCTTATCGTGTCAATTCCTGTCTGTATCTTTTGTATCATCTATATTCTTACACGCTATCTGTTTACTGCGCTTATGATTTACAAATCTATCTATTATGCAATCGCAGACCAGTCTGTAATTTCACCTGTAAAGATTGCTTTTACATTTTCGCTTGTCATATCAGAAATTGTGTTTTCATTATTTACAATCACTGCAATACCGTCCATTGCAATTACAGTTGGTGTCAAACCTTTTTCCAATTCACTATCTTTTAATGCTCTGGAAGCCATACCAATATCACAACCGCCTTCTGCTACAGAAGTCATACCGGTGGTAGAGTCATTCTGTTGGATTTCGATTGTCACATCTGGATTCAGTGCTGTATAAGCTTCTTTCAATTTTTCCATTACTGGAGTAATGGAAGAAGAACCAGCTACAACCACTTTGCCGCTCTGACCAGATGCTGTGTATGCGCCGTTATTGCCTTGGCTGATATAACCATTTTCTTCTACAACAGCCTGACCTTCTTCACTCATGATAAAAGTGATAAAATCTTGTGCTACTGCGGATACATCATCTTTTGTTGCGATGTTGAATGGACGAGCTACTTTATATGTGCCAGCTTTGATATTATCTGCAGTTGCTTCTGCACCATCAATTTTTAATGCTTTTACAGTATCATTCAGAGAACCTAAAGAGATGTAGCCAATGGCTTGTGGATTGCCTGCAATGGTTGTCATCATAACTGCGGTGCTGTTTGTAATTTCAGCAGATGTTGTAGTCAAATCAACTTTTTCGCCAGATTCGTCTGTTTGTTCGATGCCAAACAGTTCGATAAATGCGCCTCTTGTACCAGATCCATCTTCTCTGGATACTACAGAAATGCTGCCTTCCATACCGCCTTCTGTACTGGTTTCACCTTCAGCGGTTGTTTCTTGTCCTGTTGTGTCTGTAGTTGTATCTTGGCTGCTGCCACAACCAGTCAATGCAGCAACTGCCATCATCATTGTTAAACTCAAAGCTAAAAATTTCTTCATTTTTTCTTCTCTCCTTTTTTGTCCTTTCCTATTTGACAAGTACATCATAATGAAACTGCGTTAAATCAAACATCTTGTTTATGTTAAATCTATGTAAAACTGCTTATTTCATACCTAAAGCACACTGACTTTATCCTTCTTGGAAGTATGTATCCTAACTTTTTTTGACAAAATCTGACTTTCTTTATGCGAAATATAGTAAAACATTATATTTTTTTGACGGTTTTTGCTTATTTTACAGTTTTTGCATTTAACAATCGAATTTTTACATTTAACATAAAGAATTTACAATTGCAAGGAAACATAAAAAAGGCGTTATTATCTTTTCTGATAGAAACGCCTTTCTTTTTCTGATTATATTTTATGTTTTTGTTATTTTGTTATTTTATTTATATTGATGTAATACATGGTCTACCACACCAACAATCTTGCCATCTTGTAAATATACACGTGGTACACGTTTGGTTACTACGCAAGTTAATTCATAGTTGATGGTATGCAGTTTTTCTGCCAATTCTTCAATTGGTAATACATTGTCGCCTTGTTTCCCAAATACAACAACTTCATCGCCCATTTTTACATCTGGTACATCTGTTACATCGATCATGGTCTGGTCCATGCAAACACGACCTACAACCGGTACAAACTGACCATGTACCAACATTCTTGCCTGATTGGACAGATTTCTATTATATCCATCTGCATAACCAATTGGCACTGTTGCAATCACGCGATCTGTTTCTGCGGTATATGTTCTGCCATAAGACAATTGAGAACCTGCTTTGACTTTTTTCACCAAACCAATGCTGGTTTTGAGTGTCATCAAAGGTTTCAAATCAATTCTGCCTTCACATTCATCAGAAGGAAGCATACCATATGTAATAATACCAGAACGGCACATATCCAAATGTTTTTCTGGATAAGAAATAATGGTTGCACTATTTGCGCAATGACGCAAACCAACGTCTACGCCTTCTGCTTTGAGTGTATCAATCATTTTCATAAAACGTGTAAACTGCATATCTGTGAAGGAAGGATTATCTCCTTTGTATGCATCTGCTACTGCATGATGTGTAAAGATGCCAGTAATATGGATATTTGGCATTTTACTTACTGCAATAATTTCTTTCAAAGATTCTTCAAAGTTTTCATCGTCTGTTTGGAAGCCTACACGTGTCATACCCGTATCTAATTTGATATGACCATCTACCACAACGCCTGCTTTGGCTGCTTCTGCTTGCAGTGCTTCGCAATATTCCATACCAATCAAAGCCTGTGTGATTTTATGTTCTGCCATCAAATTTGCACAATCTACAGGGGTGTAACCCAATACCAAAATTGGTTTGGTAATCCCTTCTGTACGCAGACTCATACCTTCTTCTATATTGGAAACGCCGAACCAATCAAAACCAGCGGCTTCAAGTTTACGAGAAATAAAACCGTCTCCATGACCATAACAATCGGCTTTGACAATACCCATTATTTTTTCTCCATCTTTCATCTTGGAACGGATATTTTTGATATTATAATCCAATGCATCCAAGTCAATTTCCGCCCAGGTTCTTTTGATAAAATCCATACTTCACACGCTTCCTTTCTATCTTCTGTACTTATATTATTCATGAATCCAAAAAAACATTTGTTTTTTTCAGATTGTATCTATTATAGCACAAAGCGTATTTTTTTACAAGTATTTACCAATTTATTTTGTTAATCAAAGCGAAATATTATCTATATCTACCAATAGTCACGCCAAATAAAAACGAGAAAATAATTCAAATACGCTATCCAAAGCTGTTTGAACATCTCCTACATTTTCTTGATCCCCCACTACTGCATAGGACAAACGTTCGTCCATCAATGCCATTGTAATATCCTCTGCATCAACTGATTTGGAACCACAAGCAAGAATCAGATGTTGTGCCGTAACAAACATGGTCTGTGTACCAATTTTGACAAAAACCTTATCTCCTTCTAACTTTGTTACGACAGTATCGCATAACATTTGTACATCCTTGCGGAATAATTCCTGAATCAACGGTCTTGCCATTGCACCCAATTCTTCGCCCATACGGGACTTTGCTTCTAATATTTTGATTGTGGCATTGGGTTGTTTTTCTTTCAGAAATGCGGCAACTTCCAAGCCTAAGGAACCTCCGCCCAAAATCACAGTCTGACCATTGGCATATTCTGTAAAATCTGATTGCGCCAAGACCTGCTGTGCTAGTTTATATTTTGTTTCTGGCAATCCTTCTAAATCTGGAATACACGGCTTGCTTCCCATTGCCAATACAGTCAGATATGGTTTTTTTGCTAATATCATATCTTTATCTGCTTTTTGCCCCAACAAGATATTGACTTGCAAGCGTTCTAATTCCTGTGTTAAGTATTGTATCCAAAGCCCCAAATCGGCTTTATGTGGTGGTAATTTTGCCAACTTGATTTGCCCGCCTAATTCTGTTTCATCACAAATCAAAGTTGTTTGAAATCCTCTTTCTGCGGCTTTTTTAGCTGCATACATACCTGCTGGTCCTCCACCAATGACAAGCACCTCTTTTCTTGTTGCAATTCTACGGCGCTGATTTTCTAAATATTCATTCCCAGCCTCTGGACAGAAAGCGCAATGCAATTCTTTGCCTCTCAATACCCCCATAATACAGTGATTGCAAGCCTGACAAGGATTATATAATTCCTTGTTTTCCATTTTTTCCACAAAATGGGCATCTGCTAAAAATGCCCGTGCGCTGCCTACAAAATCACACACGCCATCTTGCAGCAAACGTTCCGCCGTATCTGTATCTTGTATTCGATTGCACGCAATCACTGGTAAATCCACGTATTTTTTTACGGCTGCTGCAAATGGTGCATAACCACCCTTTGATACATAATAAGAAATCTGCTCTACTGGTGATTCATGCCATCCACCGGTTACTGTAATTGCATCTATGTATTCCGCTTCTTTTGCCTTTTTACAAAAGTATATGGTATCTTCTAATCCATATCCACCATCTAGCATTTGTGCGCCAGACACTTTCAATAAAATCGGATAATTCCCAACTGCATCTCTTACTGCTTGCAGTACCATCAAAGGAAACGTCATACCTTTATTCTCTGCATACCCATATCTATCTTTTCTAAAATTTGTCAATGGAGATAAAAATTCAGACAACAAATAGCCTGCCGAAGCACTGATTTCCACTGCATCTACTCCATTTTGTTTACAAATTAAAGCAGCTTTTGCAAAATCGTCCTTTGTCTGTATCAAATCCGTTTCTGACATTTCTTTTGGTTCTGCTCGAAATATGGGAGATTCCACCACAGATGGTGCCAGCAAAAGCTTTGTGCCGTGGTCTTTTTGACTTTCATTTCTACCACAATGAAATAATTGCACAATCAATTTACAACCATATGTATGTAATTTATCTGCCAAACTTTGTAAACTACTTGCTTCTAATGTATCTGCATGATACATACCTTTTAATGCGCCAACCTCATTGACACCCAGTACAACGGTAATCGCCGCTGCACCGCCTTTTGCACGTTCTTCATAAAATGCAAAATCTCGTTCCGACAATGCAGTTCCTTTTGCAAAACCTGTATGCATGGCAAGCATAATCCATTGATTTTTCAACTCCATATTTCGTATAGAAAAAGCCGAAAATTGCATATCTCTACCCCCTAGCTTAACTTGTTTTTGATATTTTGATATTTTCATATGGTGTTTCTTTTTTCAGCATATCATAGACAATCTTTTTTTTCTACTACATATACATGAAAAACTGTAAAAACAAAAAACAAAATCCCCCAAAAATATCTTGTCAATGTTTTTGAGGGATTTTATCCTATGCGTATTATTTTCAGTATAAAAGATTGATACTTTTCTTATTATTGAAGGAATTTTTTATACTTCCTGTTCTTCCTTCATTTCTGCTTGTTCCATTTTATCATTGATGGCAGTCAGTATCGTGTCTGCTTTTTCTGGTTGTGTTGTTTCAGTTTCTGCTGCACTTTGTTCAGAAGATTCTTCTTCCGGTTTTTGTACAGTCTGATTACTATCTTGAATATCTTCTGCAATATTCATCATTTTTTCACCAATATCTTTGGTTAAATCACCAGAACGTTGTTTTAAAGCCGCAATTTCGTTTTCTTTGCGTGCAATCATTTCTTTAGAAGCATCATGTTGTTTATCCAATTTCACTTCACATTCTAAAACACCCACTCTGCCATCAAGTTTTGTTTTGATACTATCTGTAACTTCGACTTGGTCTGCCTGTACAGATAAGTCTGTAATATCTGCTAATCTTTGATTTTGTATTTCTTGTTCTGTTTTTGGTTCATCTTTCTTTGCTTCTTTTTGTTTTTCGGTTTCTTTTTCCATCTGTTGTGCCATAATTTCTGCCATTTGCTGATCCAATGTTTTGATTTGTTCATCATAAGCATCTAATTGTGCTTGAATCGTATCCATTGGTGTGCCTTTTTCAACTGCTTTTGCCATCAGCTCATTTTTTCTTTCTGTCAAAAATGTTTTTTGTTTCATCAAACTTTCTAACATATTGGCAGCTTTACCTTGTGGCGAAATTTGAACCGAATCTCTCTGAAAAATAGCATTGCCTTTTTCGTCGTTTTTACTATATCTTGCCACGCTTTGGTTGACACGATATGCATTAAAGATACCTGTGTTTTGTTGCATTGGAAAATTCCCTGCAATTCTCATAATTTACCTCCTTGTTTTTCACTACTTTTCATCCTGATATATATTATATCGACCAAAACATGACAAACATAATATAATTTGATACATAACAAAAAAGAATGGCGAAAATATCGCCTGCTTTCTCGCATGAGCAACATTTTCGCCATTTTTATTTCGGAACCCTGATGTCGAATCAAATCCAATCCTCTGCATACATGATATTGCAGAAACAGATTTTAGACATTAGCAGCCTTCTTTCATTTCTTTCAGACCCATCAAACCTTCTGTGAACAGTTTTGCGTCCATCAATTTGATTTGACCATTTGCATCTCTATCGATGATAGGTTCAAAATCCATCATATCCAGAATTTGAGTTTGCAGATCAATACCAGGTGCAATTTCTGTCAGGTGCATACCGTCTTCTTTCAACTGGAATACACATCTTTCTGTCAGATACATTACCTGCTGTTTGTTTTTGATTGCGATATCGCCGTTAAAAGTAATTTGTTCTACGTCTTTCAGGAATTTTTTGTTTTTACCTTCTTGAACGATTACTACTTTACCGTCTTCCACCGCAACTTTCAGACCACCTGCTGTGAAAGTACCACAGAAGAATACTTTTGGTGTATTCTGTGTGATATTGATGAAGCCACCACAACCAGCAATTCTAGGACCAAATCTAGAAACGTTGATATTACCATGACCATCACATTCAGCCAGACCCAAGTAGCACAGATCCAGACCGCCACCATCGTAGAAGTCGAACTGATAGCCTTGATCCAACAAAGCATCTGCATTGTAAGCAGA
Source organism: uncultured Lachnospiraceae bacterium (assembly GCA_944384295.1). Classification (GTDB taxonomy): domain Bacteria; phylum Bacillota; class Clostridia; order Lachnospirales; family Anaerotignaceae; genus Anaerotignum. The sequence continues at coordinate 103,040 of CALWSU010000003.1, forward strand.
ACCGAAACGAATGCCGCCAGCAGGTACACCACCAACAGCGCCGCCTTCTACAGTCAATGTCATGAAGTCGCCGATACCTTCTTCGTTTGCAACAGATGCAACATATTCAGGTACGCCAACGCCCAAGTTAACTGCAACGTCTTTTTCCAGTTCCAAAGCACCACGACGACCAATTACTTTCTTTGCGGACAAAGGCAGAGGTTCAGGAGCTACTTCTGGTCTGCGTTGTTCGCCAGACAGAGCAGGATCGTATTCGCAATCCAATGTCTGTTGATGATCTGCGGAATCAGCTACTACAACATAGTCAACATAGATACCAGGTACTTTTACCAGTCTAGGATCCAGTGTACCGCCTTTTACTACTTTTTCAACCTGTACAATAACGATACCACCGCTATTTTTTACAGCCTGACATACAGAAGTACCTTCCAGAGGGGATACTTCTTTTTCAAAGGAGATGTTACCACTTTCATCTGCATATGTACCACGAATCATTGCTACATGGATAGGGAATGCAGGATAGAACAGATAATCCTGACCTTTGATGTTTACCAATTCGATGATGTCTTCTTTTGTAACATCATTTACTTTACCGCCGCCGTTTCTGGGGTCGATGAATGTACCCAGACCAACTTTTGTAAATGTACCAGGTTTGTGTGCAGCAATATCTCTGAACAGATGGCACAATGCACCCTGAGATACATTGTAAGCTTCCATTTTGTTTTCCAAAGCCATTTTTGCCAATGCGGGAACTGTTGCCCAGTGACCAGCAATGTATCTTTTCAGCATGCCTTCGTGTGCATAGTGTTCTGCGCCACGACCATCTTTGTTACCTTGAGAACCGCAGTATACATATGTCAGATTGTTTGGTTCACCTGTTTCCAAGAATCTTTTTTCTACTGCTTTATTCAATGCTTCGGGAATCGCACTTGCTACGAAACCGCTTGTTGTAATAGTATCACCGTTTTTTACCAGTTTTGCTGCTTCTTCAGCAGTGATAATTTTAACTTGTCTCATCGTTAAAATCCTCCTAAAAATCTTTGCTTACTTAATGACTTTAAGGCACTGGAGCAGCCACCCACTCCAGTGCCAAATTCCTTACTATTGTAACTTAACAGTCACAAAAATGTATTACATCATTTCAACGAAGGACTGCAGTCTTGTTTTTACCTGTTCGAAGGAAGTTACTTCTTGGTCAACTTCGATCATCAGGTTCTTCACACCTTTTTCTTCGAATTCTCTGTACATTACAGGGTAATCCCATTCTTCAGGATCACAGAATTTCATCTGAGCGATGATGACTGCATCTGCGCCTGTCTGTGCCATTTTGTTCATCAGCATTTTGCCGCGACCTTTTTTGGTATCTGTTGCAACGGAGCAACCATACATTTGCTGCCATGCTTTTGCCATTCTGTACAGAGGACCTTCTTCGCCATCCAGTACGTCAACACGGATCTGTCTGGATTCCTGAGCCAAATCGTCGTCAACGATAGCCAGACCAAATTCATTGAAGATTTCCAGCAGTTCATTGGGTTCCAGCAGAATACCGGTAACGATTACTTTTTTACCTGTCCAAGGCTGAACGGGCATAGCTTTTACTTCAGCAATCAGTTCTTTTACCAGTTCTGTATGTTTTTCTTTCAGCATGAACTGTCTAGCTTTGAATACTGCATGACGGCTTACTGCGTCGATTACTTGAGGGTAATCAGCTGCTACTTTTACGAATTCACGCATTACTGCTCTGTTTTCGTTGTAGATAGCGATAGATCTTTCCAGATCTGCGTTTGTGATTTTTACTTCCAGATAATGTTCCAGCTGAGCTTTTACCAGTTCGTATTCTTTTACCAGGAATGTGTTTGCTGCTTCCAGACCTCTGTTTTGAGGATGTGTGAATACGATAACAGGAGATGTGCCTTTCCATTTCTGGCTTAAGCATTTCAGAGTATCACAAGGTACAGAGAACAGTACAGCTGCCAGATCATCATAAGCACCTTCGCACTGTAATTCCATTACTTGCTGCATAATGGAACAAGCGAAAGGAGGCAGATATGTACGAGCTTGGGAAATTGTTTTGCCTTGTGCGCCCCAGATACCCATAGGCAGGTAACCAGCTGCATGAATCATTTCTTCGGGAGCATAAATAGGCATAACACCTACAGCGCCTTTCCCTGTTTCTGCTTTATAGTCATCCATTGCTTTTTTTGGATTTGCTGCAATGTCTTTCAATTGGGATAAGATAGCTTCAACTTTACTCATCGTTTTCTCCTCCTTATTCTGCTGCCATATTAGCTTCCATCATTTCAACCAGAGCCTGAACACGAGTTTCGTACTGTGCAGGAGAGTATACACGAGGGTCTGTCTGGTCGCCGTCAAAGCTTACGTAAGGCAAGCCGTTCTTTTCTTTGATTACTTCGGCTGTTTCTACGTTCAGGAAGCTCATCAGTTTACAGCTTCTGTTCAGGTGGTAGATAACACCGTCAACTTTACCATGTTCCATGATATCCATCAATACAGCAGCTTTGTTGCTCAAGCATGTGTTGATGTATGTTCTTGTATATGCTTCTGCCATAGAATGCAGGGATTCGTCGTTTGCATCGTATGTCAGATCCCAGATAGCGGGATAAGCGGAACCAGTCATGATGGTACCCATGTTTTTCAGAGTTTTGAATGTGTGACCCAGATGAGGCCATACAGCGATACCTTCCCACTGTACACGTGTTTTTTCTGCGCCTTTGAATGCGTAGATACCAGCTTTCAGGTTTTCTTCCAATTCATCTGCAAATGCTTTGAATGTGATTTCTGCATAATCCAAAGAACGGCATGCAACGATCAGAGCCATGTAGTTGAACAGGTCGAAACCATTCAGAGGAGAGGGTTTATATTTTGTGAAATCAGCGATTCTGTTCCACTGATATACAGAACGCTGTGTCTGATTTTTCACTTCTTGGAATTTTTTCCAATCGAAAGGTCTGCCGCAAATTACTTCCAGCTGAGAAATTGCATTTCTGAATTCATCAGCGATATATGCTTTTGCATATTCAGGAATAGGCATTGTGTGGTTGAAAGGTACGTCGATTACGATGCAAGGAATATCCAGTTCTACTGCAAGGTTTTCGTACCATTTCAGCAATGTGTTACAAATGTTGTTACATGTGATAACCAAGTCGGGCAGAGGAACCTTAGCTGCTGGAGAGTTAACCAGAACTTCAGGTTCTACACCTGTGATTGCAGCTTCTTTCAAGCATTCCATGTAACCCATGTTTACTCTACCATAAGAACAGCAGTCGATGTTGTAACCTTTTCTTTCTGCAACATCCAGCATATCCATAGCGCCTTTTCTAGCACCGATACCAGCTGCATGTGTTTCGGGATAAACCATAGCGATACCCATGGTTACGCAGAATTCTGGAGGAGCAACGGAAGCAGACCAACATACTAAGTCGCCTCTTTCTTTTGCTTCTCTAGCATCCTGATCAGCTTTGTTCTGATAGTAGCCTAACAATTGTTTTGCTTTCATGCCTTGTGTTAAACTCATTCTAATCCCTCTTTCTTATTTTTTTTGAGCCGCTTCATATGCAAACAATGCTGCACCCAGCGCGCCTGTTGTTTGTGGGTTTGGTGCCACAATTACGTCTGTTTTCAATACACTTGCAACCGCTCTTACTACGCCGGCATTTCTGGCAACGCCGCCTGTCATGACAACATCTTTTTCCAGACCGCCTCTGTATGCAAGACCACAAGCTCTGCTGGCAACGGACAGATGCACGCCTTTGATGATGTTATTTCTGCTTTCGCCACTGGAGAGCTGAGAAATAACTTCGGATTCCGCAAATACTGTACAAGTACTGCTGATCGGCGCGGTATCCGTAGCTTGTGCATCCAATTCAGCCATGTCGTCCAGCGTCGTTTCCAGAACTCTTGCCATAACTTCCAGGAAACGTCCTGTACCCGCTGCACATTTATCATTCATAAAAAACTGCTTAATGCCACCCTTGTCATCCAAACGGATTGCTTTTGCATCTTGTCCGCCGATGTCAATGATGGTACGCGCAGTCGGTACCAAATGGTAAATCCCTTTTGCATGGCAGCTAATTTCACTAATTTGTTTGTCTGCGCCTTCAAACGCAAATCTGCCATAACCGGTAGCCACAACAAAAGACATATCTTCTCTTGTCAAACCGCTTACTTTGAAAGCCTGTTCCAAAGCTCTTTGGGGACCACTAGAGCCTGTTCCGACCTGAACAACTTCTGCAGCCACAACGTCTTTGCCGTCCTTCAAAATCACTACTTTAGAAGAAGCGGAGCCAACGTCAATACCCATTGTATACATGTTTTGTCCTCCTTCGATTTATCTATTTGACCATGCGATAAAACAAATATTTTTGTACAAAACAGATATCCTCCCCGTTTGGGACATCTATTTTTCGGAGAAAATCTCCAAGGACAATACAAAAAACCTATATACAAGATATAAGTTTTCGTCATTTTATCATGAAGAAGACCGATTTTGGTTCCTTCATTTGTTTCAATTATAGCATCATTGTTTTTTGATTGCAACCATATTGTTAAAAATTTATTATTATTTTTGAAAAATGGGGCAAAAAGCAGGCGTGTTCCTGCTTTTCCAGTATGCTGTATACATTTTATGTCCAACCTTTTCATTTTTGCTCATTTTTTTGTTGAAATCTATGTGATTTTTTTTAATTTTCCATGAATTTTTAGCGAATCAGCAGATAAATCCTAGTATTCCCCTATGGCTATAAGCCTCTTTTTTTCTGCATATATTTTCCAAAAATTAATTTGTACGCAAAATATTTGTATTGCAAATCCTTTTTCAAGCGAAAATATTGTTAAATAATGCGCAATTTGATTGCATGTTTTTTTCACAAACATCGTATTTCTCTTATTTCTTGTAAACAAAAAGCCTGTAAAAATGCTTTCACCATCATTTTTTACAGGCTTTGTTTTGCTATCATATTATTTTTTCTGTTTTTTCTGCAAAATTTCTTGCATCAACATATCTTCGGTACGAATCCCAAAAGGAGAAATTTGCAATTCATTTGCCATATCTTCCACCCAGCGCAACCAAATGTCATAATAATTTCCTTGTACATTATATTTTTTTGCCAATTGTGGCAACATTTGCTCATTCAATGTACGCAATGCAATTGTTTTGCCCATTTCTGCCGCTTCTTTGCGCAATGAAGTACACAGCATACCATATGCCTTTTCTTCTGACCAAGTGCGTTGGATATAATATCGTTCCCCCATCAAACCAAACAGCATACGTTTTGCATCAAAATATCCCAACTGCATATCTCGTTTGGCATGTGTTCCATCGAATTGCAGTACAGAACTTAATTTGCCTTTTGGTGCAATTTCAAAAATACGCGCGTCTTCTGGGATTTCGACTTTTTTCTCAAACCCGACCTGTGAAATATGCAATATGATAATATTACGATATCCACGCACTAATAAATTTTCCAAAGGTATTAAATTTGTGATTCCGCCATCTGCATAATATTTCCCACCTATTTTTTTCTGACGAAACATAGGAAAGAATGCACTTGCCAAAAGCATGTCATGCAATGCGCCATCTGGTAACGTTTTCACATCTAAATCAATTTCTCTATGGTCACTCAAAGAATAGGTGGTTAGAAAAAATTCCACATCCGATTGTCGTATTTTTTCTTCCTGCACAACTTGCATCAATAAGTTTTCCAAAGGTTTTGTATCAAATCCACCTTTTCGGACCACTTCAATCATATTTCGGAAAAATTCTAACCAATCTTTTCCATGCAAATCTCCATCAAAAAAAGCTTTCATTTGGCTATCTTCCACATCAATGACTTGCGAGAAAGTAATATTTTCCCAAACACGCTTGGCTGTTTCTAAATCGCGCATCGTCATCAATGCGCCATTGAGCGCTCCTACGGAAACACCTGCCACTGCTTCATATTGTACCCCAGCTTCCTGTAATGCCTGCCATGCACCAATTTGATATGCGCCTTTTGCACCGCCACCGCCTAAAGCAATGGCATATTTTTGAGAAATATCAATCTGCACTTTCGTCCTCCTATGACTCTTATAATCTCTCGGAATCTTCATCCCTTGATTTATAAGGGGTTTGGATTCCTTTTTTATTAAAATCCCCCACTTTTT
>CALWSU010000004.1 GCA_944384295.1 uncultured Lachnospiraceae bacterium
AAAGTGCTTGACCAGAGCTTTATACTTCTGTCAACTCGTCAAAGGCTTGAATGAAATGAGCCTTTGACGACAGGGTGTCGACTTTTTCGACACCCTGAGTGCGGCATAGGATGCCGCGCTCTATTTTCCTTACGCCATTTCATGATACCCATGCTTCTCTGCGTGACCCAGCAAATAAAGGAATGCAAACGCAGGAATACGAATCAATTCTTTTCCGTTTTTTGTATGATGCAGACCAAAATCATCCGCTGTTTTCGTCACAACGATCGCAGCGGCAGCTTCCCCACTCAATTCAGAAATCGCTGAATCATCCGGAATCGGTGCACCCTCTCGATATTTCACTTCAATAAGAATATGTTTCGCATTGGAATATCCTACAACAACATCGATTTCTTTTCCCTTCTTACCACCCCGATAATATCCAACAGATGCAGCCTGCTGATAATAAAAAGCTACCACGTGCTTATAAACTGCAGTTTCTACAATTTTCCCCATTTCCACCGGATCGCTTAATAAAGAATCATCCATCAAAACCGCATTACGAATTGCGGCATCCGCAATATATATTTTGGGACTGGCTTTCAGGATTTTTTTCCCTGAGATATGGACAGGCCAACTTTGATAAATTAAATTAGCGCTTTCCAAATATTGAATATAATTTTCTACGGTTGGTCTGGAAACTCCGCTCAATTCTTTTGCAATGGCTTCAATGGAGACAATTTCCGAAGAAACATTGCACAAATAAAGGAATATTCTTTCCAGTTCCGTCGAATTACGAATCCGATAAAGAGAAGGCAAATCTCGCTTCAATACCTTATCTACAACATCTTCCCGCATCACCTGCTGAGCTAATATATCATTATCAGCCAAGGCAAGTTCCGGAAATCCACCGACCTGCAGATACCGATTAAAATAATTCTGTACCTTAGAAAGCTGCAGCATAATCTGTGTACGTTCCTGTTGTGTTTTATGCACCAACGACGTAATTTTCAAATCAATCGGAAGTTCTGGCTGATCTATATTCAAAAGTTCACAGTATTCATAAAAAGACATTGTCGGAACCTGAATGGTAGACCACCGACCTGCTCCGCTTTCCTGATTCCCTTTGATCAAAGCAGGACTGGCAGAACCAGTTGCTATCGTCTTTGTATCCGGCTGCATATCGTAGATAATTTTCAGCCATTTATCCCAGTCCTGCGCATACTGGATTTCATCAAAAAAGTAATATGCATCCTGTTCCGGATAAATATTTTCATGATAACATTCCAAAATTTCCTGGATGGAACTTAACTTCAGCATGGGATGATCCATGGATATAAAAACGATTTTCTGCGGCGAAATTCCTCTTTGCAGCAACGCCTCAATCATCTGGTACTGTATGGTTGTCTTTCCAACTCGTCTGGTTCCGGTTAAAACAACGGTACGCCGAATCTCTGTTTGATCCAAGCGCTTCATGGCTTCATAAAACGCAAATCTCTTGTAGGTTTTTGACAGTTTTGGATTCACCATCCCAGTCTTCCACCATGGATTGTAGGAAGCCAAAACTTTCAGCAGACCTTCTTTACTGATAATTGCCATCCAAACACCTCCTTTATAAAAATAATATCAAAAACCTTCATATTTAGCAATAAGTATTCTAAGTATACTTTAAATATTTGTTGCTAAATATTGATATTTATATAAATAGGCTCTCCAATTAAGGTTTCTGACATTCATATCAAAAACGAAAATCCCCTCTTTTATACCTGATATTGCTTTAGGATATACACTGTCCAAGGAAAACGTATCACAATGTTGCAGCCAAAGCATTAACTACATTGTAATTCAGAGTAAGAAAGTATTTCCATGGAACAAACCACCATGGAAACTATTTTCTCTATGTTTTTCAAATTTATTAAGTTTTTATAAAAAGTCTAATTTCTTTATAAGTTTTTATGAATTTTCAGTAAAAACTATTGTAATTCAGAAACTTTTTGGCTAAACTAATGATATTCGGAGGTGAAAAGCATGATTATCAGACCCCAATATCTGGAAGCATTAAAAACCTATCGCGACATACCTCTTGTCAAAATTCTTTCGGGAATCAGACGCTGCGGAAAATCCACCATTTTGGAAATGCTGCGGGATGATTTGCTGCAAAACGGCATTGACGAAAATCACATCATTTGTATGCGTTATACATCTGAGGATTTTCAGGATGGTATGAGCGATAAAGACATGTATCATGGCATTCGAGAGAAAATGACAGACAGGCAACGTTATTACCTTCTGCTGGACGAGGTACAGGAAATTGACGGCTGGGAAAAGGCTGTGAACAGTCTATTGGAAAATACAAATGTAGATATCTATGTCACGGGTTCCAATTCTAAGCTGATGTCCAGTGAAATCTCCACCTATCTGACAGGACGATATATTTCCATTCTTGTTTATACCTTGTCTTTTGCGGAATATTTGGAATTCAAAAAAGCAGACACTCGTTCCCCAAAAGAGTTATTAAATCAATATCTGCGTTTTGGTGGATTTCCTATTGTAGCGCTTGGCAATTTTGATGAACGTTCCACTTATCAGATTGTAGAAGGGATTTACACATCTGTCATTACCAATGACATCACGCGACGCCATAACATTACGAACTATGATTTATTCAATCGTGTTGTAAAGTATATTGTAGAAAATGTCGGAAAAACATTTTCCGCTAATGCCATTGTAAAATTTTTGAAAAACGAAGGTTGTTCTCTATCGGTCGAGGCTGTTTACAACTATTTGCACTGGTTGGAGAACGCTTTTGTAATCTACCGCTGTCAGAGATATGACTTACAAGGAAAGTCTGTGCTAAAAACACAGGAAAAATTCTATCTGGCAGATGCTTCCTTGAAATACTGCATCATGGGCTTCAATCCCAAGTCACTTGCCTCTATGTTGGAAAACGTCGTATATTTTGAACTCAAACGCAGAGGATATGAGGTTTATATTGGCAAAAATGAAGCCAAGGAAATTGATTTTGTGGCAGTACAGCGAGACGAACGTATTTATGTTCAGGTATGTCTGCGTCTTCCAGAAGAATCTGACCGAGAAGTCGCAAACCTTCTGGAAATCAAAGACCACTATCCAAAATATGTGGTCACACTGGACGAATTTGCCGCAGGAAATGTCAATGGCGTAAAAATCGTGCATCTGGCGGATTTTCTGTTGAAAGACAGTTATACACACTAAGAACACCATTTATATCTTTTTTACAGAATCTATGAAAAAAACATGTCTTAACTACATTTTCATATAGCAAAAGAGTCCTTCACAGCAACTAAAATATATTTATGAGGGACTCTTTTTTATAACACATTATTCTTTCTTTATTTTTCAAAATGTTTTTTCATCAAAACGCCTTCTGGTCTGCCTGCTTCTTCCACAGATGTATTGGCTGCTTTACAAAAAACATCTAAAAATTCTTGTGCCAATGCTTCATCTTCAGTCCTTTTCTTCAATGCGGCAATATCCGAAAGAATCTGAACCGCCTCTGCATTTGTTATATAACGATGCAGACCAGAACCCCAAAAGGCTTTCTCTACTTTGCTTTTGTTGGCATGATACTTCCAGAACGGCATCTTCTTCGCCTCTTTGGGAGATAGCGCCAGCTTAAAACGAGATTGTGTAGAAACAAATCCTGCGTCTAAGCTATCTCCATCATAAGCACGATCCACCAAAAATACTGCAAATATCAGCCGCTCTTCTTCTTCGGTATAAGGTTCCCGTGTTGTCAAAATACATAATCTGTTTGCCTGTGCCCTATTTAAGTGCATAGGCATCCCTTTGCGTAGTCCATTATGATAAAAACCGGCCATAGCCTTCCAATCTCTTAACATCTGACTTTCATAGCATACAGATCCACCATTATCTAATTCGGATTCCAAATCATATCTTGAAATTTCCCCTTGAAGATACGCCAAACATGCGCAATCTGGAGAAGAACACCATGTTCTTTTTTCCACTTTAATATTATATTGAATTATACTATCTGAACAAACACCATGAAAGCCCATCAGCGTATCCGATTTCCCACCATCGCAATAATTGCACTTAAAAACGATATTGGGACGGTCTTGTGGATTTTGTGAAATTTCTGAAGTTCGATTTAGCAAAACATCCCTTTTGATTTCAGCTTTTTGCTGTTCTTTTTGCTGTTCCTTTTGTTTCGCTTCTTTCAAAACTTCTTCCTGCAGTATTTTATCATTCAAGGCAAGAAATTTCTGAAATGCGCTTGGATATTGGAATTGCTTGTCCACATTTGCAAATTTTACAAAAATAGCATCTTCTGTTTGTTCCACCACTGTACCTACCCCAAACTTTTTATGAGAAACCTGCTGATTGAGAATATCCATATTTTTCTCCCTTCTCGCCATATTACAATTCCTGCCCTACCATTTGCTTCTGTTTTTCCTGTTCCATTATTTTCATTTATGAACATCTTTTCTTTCAGTATATCTGCCCTGACTATTGTCTTCAAGATAAAATCTTGCAAAAATAATACACACATTCTTTTTTTATTTTTCATGATAAACAAAAAATACGGCAGGTCTTTCCTTACAAAAATCCCTGCCATATTTTTATTTTATAAGTTCAACTTTATGTATTCATCTTCCCAGCCATCTCTCCTCCAGCCGAAGCATGGCAAATCCGAATCTTTCGTATTCTGACAATATTATCTGTGACGGGTCGCCTTCACGAATACGTAATGTACGACGAATCTCCTTTGGAATGACTACCCTTCCCAAATCATCAATTCTTCTGACAATGCCAGTTGCTTTCATAATCGTTTGTCCTCCTCTGTTTCCAACAATCTGTTGGTCGATTGTTACGGTTATTATAGACAAAATAGGAAGAATAATACGTTTTTTGAGCAGAAAAAGCAGCTATCAAAATATGGTAAAGGTAAAATAAATGATTGATTCTGAAATTTTTTAATATGCATCTGAAAAGTCAAAACATATATCAGTCTATCATATATTATCATAGATATGGCAACATAATATCATGCAATGACTCAAAGCAGGAACATATTTCTGATTTTTTTCTAGTATTCCCAATGAGTATGATAGGAACAATCCATTATGATATAAAGAATATTTCAAGACAAACATGAAAAAACGACAAAAAATCTTCGTCGTCTTAAACTAGAAGTTCATACAATGTCTTAATAAAAAAGATGGCTAGTACCAAAATCATAATCGGCTTTACCACTTTTGCCCCAGATTTAGAAAAACATTGGGCACCCAAATAATTGCCACAGATAGAAAATAGTCCTGCTGCCACGCCCAACAAAAGCATCACTCTGCCGCTGGTCAAATATACTGTCAATGCCGTGATATTCGTAGTCAAATTGATGGCTTTTGTAATCCCTGCCGCCTTTTGGAGCGGGAGTCTTGCCAGCCCTGTCAATAAGAGCATCAGAAAAGTCCCTGTTCCTGGTCCATATAACCCATCATAAATACCGATGAAAAAAGCTGCCAGTGCAACCATTACCCTAGTTCTAGGCTGAGAAGCATATTCTTCTTTTTCCGTACGCTGCATATTCTGGCTTAATATCACATAAGCCCCTGTTACTGGCAACACTACCAGCATGATAATCCGAAATGCTCCATCTGGAATCAAAAGAGCGGCTTTTGCACCAATCCAAGCTCCAACCAAAGCAAACAGTATACCGAACACTGCCTCTCGAATCGGGATATATCCCTTGCGCCAGAAGCGCCATGTTGCGACAGTTGTTCCCATACCCGCACTCAACTTATTGGTACCGATTGCCATATGGACTGGCAGCCCTGCAATGAGATAAGCTGGTAGGGAAATCAGCCCCCCACCTCCAGCGATGGCGTCTACAAACCCCGCCAGAAAGACCAGCGGGCAAACAATCAAAAACTCCATATTTTCTTCCCCCATTTTTTCAATCTTCTTTTTATACCACAGTACCGTTTTTTCAGCAATAAAAATTTGATTTCAAAGACGAAAATCACAACCAAAGTATTGGCATTACAAATGATACCAACTATTCAAATTCTGTATTATGCACACTAGAAATACAACATATTCTTCTTTTTGCAACAACACAAAAATCAATCTTTCTAATCTCTTTGTTATAATAACGGGACTCTTTATTGGTCTATGTCCGAAAAGTTGTTGATAAATAGATTTATTTTGATCCTCATCAAAATCATATAGTTATTTTTATCATTAAAATTATACGAAAAAAAACGATTACAATGCAACGATTTATCAAAGTATAATTTACGATAAATACAAGTAATGAAAGGGGTATGCATTTGGAAAGATATTCTTGCAAGTATCACTGCATATTGAGAAGAAAGAGGCTGGACAGAGTATCAACTTGCAGAACGTTCTGGTCTGCCACAATCCTTGATATCTTCTTGGTACCGCAAAAATATAGCACCTACGATTCCTTCTCTCAAGAAAATCTGTATTGCTTTTGGTATCACATTATCACAGCTATTCGCAGAGGGAGAGTCCGCCGTTTCTTTGACAGAATCTCAGAAAAAACTTTTGGAACGTTGGTCAAAGTTAAGTAAAAACCAGCAGAATGTTATATTTGCCTTAATTGATAAAATGTAAAAACCATGATGTTGTTTGGAAACAATGCATATGAAGTAAATTCCAGATTGTAGATTCGTAGATTTGCCTATAAAATTATAAAAGAAACTCCATCGCAGAGATTACCACATATAAAAGGAGATTGGTATATGAACAACTATAGTATATATGGAATTGACACCATAAAAAAGTTATATTTTGTATGGTTATTATTCTAATATAGAACAAATAGCGCATCAACAAATGATTCCACCGAATTATGACTTGTTTTGAAATATATGAAAACAAGTAGAGGTAAGTATAAATGCAAAATTTCTTTTGTAGATATGAAGTGGAATGTTTGAGATATTCGCTTTATTTTCCTTCTGTCACTTGTACGCAATATACAAGTTTCTTTTCTTTTGCCATAATAAAAGGTCCTCCTATAAATAATATTTTATCATAGAAGAACCTTTTTATGATATATTTACAGAAAACGTTGCACAGATCCTACAGATTCTCTTTTTGCAATATCCACTTGAGAAAAGATCAATTTATAACAGCTCTATTAATACAAATGTATAGAAACTCATTGTGAATGCTTTTGTCTCAGACTATTGCAAATCCTACATATAACTTCAATAAATGATCTCATAATCATAATATGACCATATCATTTTCTGTTCTGGTATTCCTAATTGCATCAAATCTTGCTTAATCTGATTTACAATCTCTTCATCAAACACTGCTATCAAAACTGCATCAAATTCTACATTACAAATACTATCTACGGAATCAATTTTCATGCGATTTTCATATTGAATTTCTTGATACCGTCTATCTACCCACTTAACAATTTGACAATACTTTTTCTGCGTAATGATATCATAGAAATTAGTTCCAATAGCACCTGCACCATATAGTACGATTTTACTATTTTGACGGATTAAATCAAATGGAAACGTATACTGTATATCAAGTGGAAACTGATCATTTAATTGAAAAGAAGTATCAAATATACTTAATAGTTCTTTGGAATAATATTTCTCTACAAACTCACGATATAAATAAAACTGTTCCTTTTCTTTCTTTCCACCACCCCAAGATATCCAAGATATCATTAAAGACAAAAAAACATTTACAATATAATCTCTTGTTTCTTGGCTGACAACAAAAGCACCAATATTGGGATACGGACTTTTTCGTTCTATATCTTCATTCCAATATTTTTCAGCAACTACTGTAGAAAACAACGTACCCGTTGCAAATAATGATCTAAAATCTTTGTGACATTGATTTAAACAAATATCATGCAATACAACTACTGCACCATCTTTTAAAAAAGGCAACAAAGTAATAAAATCCCAAACCTCACCAGGTAAATAATGTGTTGTATCTAAAATAAGGCAATCAATATCTCCTCCGATTTCTTCCATAAAAGAACATGCAATATTTCCAAAATGAAATTGATGGTGTATTTTGGAGTTTTGAATGATATCTTTTGCTTCTTGCCCTAAAAAACCAGACATGTACTTTTTATCTCGATAAAAATGTCTTAAATAATCCATAGAATGCATTTCTACAGATTCCTCTATCTGCAACATATCTAAACATTGTAATATGATTGCAGTACTTCCTCCTGCAGCAATACCTACTTCTAATATCTTTTTTGGATGAAATTTCTTTAAAACCCCACATAAAAATGCAGATTCAAACGCAGTCATTTCTGGCTCTTTGGGGTACTGCGTGATTTGTGGCAAAATCTTTTTTCTTGGTTCATCAAATAACTGAATTTCGTTAAAATGGTATCTTGTCTGTCTGTCTGTCTGTCTGTCTGTCTGTCTGTCTGTCTGTCTGTCTGTCTGTCTGTCTGTCTGTCAAAATTCTATTGGTTTGTAATAACATTGTCAAGCCTCCTAATTTCAATGCTATTTTTCACATCATATATCATTCTTTTGGATTTTATCAATCGCGAAAACAAAACAAGAATATTATTGCATTTTGATAAATTTTCTTTTCTAGATATACCATTCCCATTGTTATTTCATCATATAAATAATGAAAAAGGGGTAAAAGATCGAAAGTTTGAATCTTTTACCCTAAAAAATATTTCTTTATTAAAGAATGTATTCAAACTTTTTCGATTTTCATATTGAATTACAATCCATAATTCAAAATACCCATGGCATTTCTTCTTTGCGATGCAGTTTTTCTAATTTAACACCATATTGTTCATACTCACGTAAGCTATCCAAAATATCCTGATCATACTTATATGTGCAAATCAATATCATATCGGGTTGTAATTCAGGTATTTCCTTTGGTCCATGCACAATTCTTTCATCCGCCATTTGTCCCCAAGTCTTTGGATCGCTGTTAAATTGCAGCCATTCAAATTCTGGGGTTCCAAAAAACTCTTGATAAAGTCTAATGATTAGATTAGAAAATCCGCCATTTGGATAAAGCCCAACTTTTTTATATCCTTTCTGATACAAAAGATCTCGAAGTCGTTCTTTATGCGCTTCTTTTGTAAAATACGTCTGTTCTGCACGACGATACGTATCTGCTACAGCATCTATAATGCCTAATTTTTGTGTACATTGTCTTTCACATTTACCGCATTTTACACATGGATTTTCTGCTGTTTCTGGCAACCAACCTTCATCATGCAACAGTGGACGAAACATTTGAATATGATACAACAATTCTTCTGGTTCTGTACGATTATATGTAGCCGCTGGCTCAAACAATAGTGCATTGCGAGCCTGCATAATTGCTGCTGTAGGTATATTTTTAGGACAACCTTCACAATATTTGCATCCTGTACAAAAACCTTTCAATTCAGCTACACTATGCATAACCCTTTCCAATCTCTCTGCTGGTGGTTCTGGATCAGGCTTGGAAAACACGCTAATACTATCCATTAATTCTTTTTCACTTTTTACGCCGCCCAAAACAACATCTACTGCCGGATGTGCTTTCACAAAACGCAACGCTGCATGAATTGTATTACCTTCATCCTTGTCACCACAAGCAAAAGAAAAATAATCTTTATTCTGTGCGATTACTCCACCACCCAAAGGATTCATTACTGTAACACCAATATCTTTTGCATAAGCAGCATCCAAAATTGGTTTTAAATTCGCTGCGCTGAGCATAGAATAAGAAACTGTAATTGCTTCAAAAGCGTTACTATCAATAATTTTCAAAATATCTGCTGGGGGTGCATGCAGAGAGCAACAAATATGATCAATCAATCCTTCTTCTTTTAGCTTCAAAGCACCTTCATAAATCCCCCCTTTTTTCATAATATTTTGAAATATTTCATAATTCCAAATTGTCCAACATGTAAAATATTGTGCTTTTTCTAAACCCATAGTTTTGAGATACAACTCAACTCTTTTACGTGCTTCATCCGCTGTTCTATCTTGTCCATACATCACTTTTGCTGTGACAGTAAAAGGAGTACTGGTTTGCTGAAATGCTTCTTTTAATACAATCGGAGCCATACCAGCTGAGTAATTAAAACCCACATCTACATAAGTAATACCCATATCTAAGGCTTTACGAACTATTTTTATGGATTTTTCAATTCCTTCGGTATCATTTGGACCCGAAATTGGGAATCTGGATGTACCAAGACCCAACGGAAAATGTTTTTGCAAAATACTCATATATACCTCCTAAACAATATGAGATGCTATAATATAACAATCTTTTGGCTGTCCAGTCTTTTCTAAAAATTCAGTTCATTTCTAATGTAATTGTATCTAGCATAGGACAAGCAATCAGAAAACCATACTCTTGTTTAAGTATATTCTCCACTGGTTCTGTTATATATCCATGAAATTCTAAAACTCTATACTTATCATACACATGAATTAGACAAGCTTTTGGATATCGGTTTTGAATATATTGATAAATACTTTCTGTCAGCACACTTATACCCCATAAAGAATATTCAAAATCTTCACCAAATCTTTCAACGTTCTGTTCTATCAAAGGAATTGTTTTAGATAATGCAGTTACACCTACACGATGTGGACGTTCAGAGTAAAATTGATTAATTTTTCTACATGATGTTTCCATTTGAAAAACATCTTTCAATCTTGCAGAAACTAAATCCAACATTATTTTTTTGTATTCTTTCAAATCTACTGGTTCGGGATTCCAGTCAATTTGATCATATTGTGACTGATCATAAATAGGAAGAAAACGATCACACCAGGTATAACGACTAGGAAAATCATTTTTTGCAAGAATAACTGGAATTCCCATTGCCATACATGGAATTGCAGCATGAAGTCTAGATGTAATGATCAATCTTGCAGATGTAGCATATTCCTCAAGCAGTGCTTTCGCCATTCCATACAAATCTTCCCCTTCAGGAATAAGATGTGACAAACGTACAGCATTTTTCTTTAAATTTTCTGGTATTTGTTCCTCTAATTCTGGTTGTACATCAACCAAATATACCTTTCCATCTTCATTATATTTCTCTAAATGAGGAAAACAAATGGTAATACAACCATTCAAATATGCTTTTATCCCATTTTTTAGGCATTCATTCAGGGTGTGTTCGTCTCTACATCCAATCGGTTCATGTGCTTTCAAATATTCAATATCTTCTTGATTCAATGCACCATCTAATAATGACCAACATATAAAAACAGGAATCACCTTATTTGAAAATGCTTTAGAAATAGAATGATATCGCGGATGACCTTTTACAATTGGTAATATTACTGGTTCACCACTATAACTAGAAATTTCCGGTTTATCAATATGTATAATAGAATTTTTTTGAATTCCCATATATTGATAAATTTCATCCATTGCCAAATCTATAATAGTTTCACCTATATTATTTTTACGCTCGGAAATTCTGGATTTTGAATAGGTGGTAGCAAACTTCATACAGCAAAATCCTCCTAACTGATTAATTTACATTTGTTCTGCAGCTGGATATCTAGGTAGAATGTCCATATATTTCTGTTTGCAATAACGGCAAGAGCGACGAGAATATTCATAGAAATCAGCAATGATCTCTCTCTTTTCTTCCCTACTCAAAGTATTATCACGCAGTAATACAAAATCTCTGTCTTTGGGTGGGAACAATCCCATTTCCAACATAAAACAAGAATTTGCACAACGATGTAATTTACCATCATAAACATGCATATTTTTGATACGATTTTGTGGACAATTTCGTGCATTTGCTTCCAACACATAGCCAGGTTCTTTCAGGTCATGTGGATTTGTATTATCAATCCAACCACCAAAATACTGATCTTCTCCGTTATATTTTTTCAAAACAAGATGTATATTATGTTTTTCACAGAAAGCAACAAATTGATCTTTTGCTTTTGATAATTCACCATAGTCACTAATGTATATACTTAACTTGTCCCCATATTGCAACAATGCCTTTTGTTCTTCTTCGTTTGGAAAAATAGTAGCATTGCTTTCAATAATAAGTCGTTCAAAACGATTCATATATTTTGTAGCATAATTTAATAATTTTGCAAAATCTGGATAGACAAATACTTCTCCACCTACAAATTGTAACCATACTACTTCATCAAATAGATCAAAACAAGCATCGATATCTCCGCAAACATCCTCTAAAGGAATATGACGACGTTTTACTGGTCCATATAAAAAATCACCACATAACTTACAATTTAAACTGCAATGTGTTGTAGGTACAATTGCTAGTCGACGAGCACTTAATTTTTCATTCATAGTTTCTCCTCCTAAAAATATATACAAAACTACATTTTAACTTGTATTTATGCTTATTATATAACTTTTATTAAATTATATAAAGTATTATATCAAGAAAAAGATTGCCAATATATAAACATCTTTGTTTTTGATCTTTTCCTAAAATCTATATATTTTACTAAGTATAACATATTGCATTGTATATTATGATAAAAAAATTCCTATTTTTAAATAACTGAATAATCAATCAACATATTTATTGGATATTTTTCTTATTATTTATGTATAGTCAGCAATAAATTTCTTATTTCTATATTATATTTTTCATATTCTGGTAACATATAAATTTTATCCTTTATTTCATGAATAAAATCGCTTCTTTTAGCTAAATTATTAAATTGTGAATCTGCTTTTCGTTCCATTGTATCTTTCCATAATGAATCAGAAAAAATTCCATTTAAAAGCTTTATTTTCTTTCCTGTATCCAACTGAGCATTAAATATCTTTTCTATTGCTTCATCTACTAATGAAAGATAAATAGCATAAAGAAAATCCTCATTCAACCTAGAAATAGGACCATAATGCTCTATATATTCTTTTGTTGCTACCCATAAATCATGATAACTACTTAAACTCTCCTCATTAATATTTGTATTCGAAAAAGAACGAGGATATAGATAATATTGATACATAGCTTTTCCGTAAATACCTACACGTTTCGCTTTTTGAAACATATTTAAAGTCCATAATGTATCATTACAAATTCTCGCTTTTCCTGGTGGTCTTGGATAATCTACTTTTTTTAAGAATGTAGTTGAATAAAGTTTACCCCACAAATAAGAAATAAAACCTCTATATTGAATAAAAGCATCCGCAAATAATTGGTCATGAATAATTAAATTATCATCTAAAACTCTATGCTTTAATACTTCTCCTGTTACACTATCTATTTTATCATATCCACATGCTGCCAAATCTAAATCATTTTCTACTGCAAAATTAACCATATTTTCCAAAAAATCTGGTGTATAGGCATCATCTGCATCACACCATACAATATAATCTGCATCAGTTGCATTGATAATTGTACGAAAAATTGCCCAACCATTTGTAGGATCATTTTTACTAACATTTAATGGTATAATTCGTTTATCACTTCTATAATATCTTTGAATAATATCCCATGTGTGATCATGAGAACCGTTGTCAAGAATATAATATTGAAAATTATCGAATGTTTGATTTAAGATACTTTCGATTGTTCGGCTAATTGTTTCTTGACCATTATATGCCATCGTAAAAATATTGACTTTCATAAAAACACCTATTCTTTGATTTGAAAAATTTAGTTAAACAAATACCTTTCTACCTACAAATTGCAGGCATAGTACTTTATCATAAAGATTAAAGTATTTCATAATGAAATAATACTTTACCAAGACATACAAAAAACCTATAATAACTTATAGATTAGGCTACAATATATTGTATGTACAATGTCTAGTAAATGAATATCTCATTTTTGTTATAGTTTTTTTCCTGAAAACATCAGCAAATTACATTATATTCAGCCTATTTTTTACTTTCATACTGATTATATTATAGTTAAATTGCGTAAAGTATTAAATCCCAAAAACTTTCTCCTATTTGCCACAATCTCAATTTATAATCATTTCGTATCTTCAAAATTGTCTGCGGCAGTTCATAAATATCCTCCGGCTTATGATACGCACAAATAATGAGTTGCGGTTTTTTCTCTTGAATTAATTTTGTAGCACCTACCAATGCTTGACTTTCTGATCCTTCTATATCCATTTTAATTATTGTCGCCCATTGTTCCTTCGGCTTATCTGCAAAAAATTCATCCAAAGATACTACTGAAACTGTATTAAATTTTTCATTATCTCCCTGCACCACAGAAGAACCAATAAAATCTGCATTGGGATTTGCCGCAAATTTCAGTTCAGTTTTATGGCTCCATAAACCATATGGTACAATTTCTACTTTTGAATATATAGACAGATTTTTTCTTGCCAAAACGCAATTATTGGAGTCTGGTTCAAAGGAATAAATATATTGATAATTTTTTCCTTCTTTTTTCATATGTAGAATAAATTCTTCTGCTGTATCTCCAATATATGCACCTCCATCTACATATACTTCATTTTCTTTTAGTTTAATATCTGGAAACGCAAAATATCCATCTTGATATAAGGAATGTGGTGTACAAGGTGTACCCAATAAAAATAATCGAATTCTATCTAAAATACATTCTCTTGATATCTTATCTGTAAAAAATTCATATGCCCAACGATAGCCATTTAAATGTTTTTGTCGAAAAACTTCTGGAGATAGTATCGCTGGAAAACGTAAAAAATAAATCTGTGTATCCGAAAATCCTAATTGACATAAAAAATCAAAAATTTCTTTTTCATGTCGCCATGTTGTAATCAATACAAAAGCATCTTTGTAATTTTCTACCAGTTGTTGTGGCGTAATAATATCATATGTTTTATCTTTATACTGGTATACACCGGTTGCCTTGCTATCACAAACACAAGTTGCTTTTACCGCTTTAGTCGCCAGAGTAAATAAGGCAAATTCGCAATTTCCACCTGCACCATATAAAACTAAAGGATGATCTTTTTCTTTTTCCATATCTGCAAAAATATTTTTGCAACTATTCTGAATTGCCTCTTGTTCTATCTCTAAATATAATTCATCAAACGTTTTCAAATTTGTCTCTCCCTTTTTCCAAATACTATTGCTGATTCAGTTATTTTTTATCTCTTAAGAATATAATACTAACCTCATTCCAATTATAAATTATTATCTTGAATAAAACTTACTACAAATATTTGTTTAGAAAAGATAGTCTTCAAATCATGATATAACATTCATATTGATTTTTATAGAAAGTGCCTTATCCCTTAACCCCATTAATCATTGACTGTCAACAAATCATTGATATGGTTGACCAGTTGCTTATGCTCTTCATTGTTTGGCAGTGCATTGATTTTTTCCTTTATATCAGATACAAACTTTCCTCTCGCCGCCAGATTTTGGAATACAGGATCAGCATCTCGATTGAGTGTATCTGCCCATACAGGATCACAAAATACTTCTTCTAATAATTCCAATTTCTTTTTTGTATCCAATGCAGAAGCAAATATATTTCCTACTGCTTCATCTACCAACGAAAGATGAATGGCATAAAGAAAATCTTCATTCAATTTGGAAATTGGTCCATAATATTCTAAATACTTTCTCGTAACATTCCACAAATCTCTATAACTGCTTAAACTTGCTTCAATATTTTGATGTGAAAGCGAATGTGGATATTGATAGTACTGATACATAGACTTTGCATAAATCCCTACACGTTTTGCTTTGCGAAACATATTTAAAGTTCCTATCGTATCATTACAAATTCGTTCTTTTTTTAGTGCTCCTGTTCCAGTAGCAATTTTTCGTTTTAAAAATGGAATAGAATATAATTTCCCCCATAAATAAGAAATAAAACCTCTATATTGTATGAATGAGTCTGCAAACAACTGATCATAAATAATTAGATTTTCATTCAAAGATTTATGTTTTAGCACTTTCCCTGTCAGACCATCTATTTTATCATACCCGCATGCTGCCAAATCTAAATCATTTTCTTCTGCAAAATTGACCATATTTTCTAAAAAATCTGGTGTATAGGCATCATCTGCATCACACCATACAATATACTTGGCATCACTTGCATGCACAAGTGTATGAAAAAAAGCCCCTCCATTAGGAGGATCGTTTTTGTTAACTGAAATAGGTATGATACGGTCATCTTTTTTACAGTATTCATATATAATTTCTTCTGTATCATCTGTGGAAGCATTATTCAGTATATAATATTCAAAATTACAATATGTTTGATTTAATATGCTTTCTATAGTACGCCTTATCGTCGATTGCGCATTATATGCCATTGTAAAAATAATTACTTTCATAATTTTCCCCTTCAAAAACATTGATTTGTTATGTTAATATAAATTGCTATCTTCTCTTTCTTGATATATTATGGAAATAAGGCTAGTTTTCTTTTACTTCCAAGAAAGAGGGATTATCTTATATAAATATGAAAAGATTCAACAAGAGAAGCAAAAATATCTTTGTCATAACCCAGTTCGTTACAGTCAAAAAACTTTCAAACAAGTAAAACTCTGAATATCCACATACCCCTATTTGTGGAAAAAACTTCTCATTGGCATTTGATATTTATTTACACACTTATTCATTTTTTTATACCAACTATTCATTATAATGAAAAATTGTGTTGTTACATTATTGTATAATAATCAGAAAACATTTCTTCTTATTTATATTTATACAATTCTAAATAGATATTACATTATAAACTAGCTTCACAACATAAACCTATACAAACGAAATATTAAAATTACATATATTACGATATGTAGAATAAAGATATCGTATTGCATATTATTTGGAATGAATTTTTTTGCATATCCGAAAACAATCTATATAAACAGAATGTATAGACTGTAGAAAATTAGATATTTATAATTTTTAAGAGCGTAAAAGATGTTAGGAAGCTTTGGCTTTATACCTCTATCTACTCGTCAAAAGCTGGAATGAAATAAGCCTTGACAACGGAATATCAACTTTTTTCGACATCTTGTAGAATGTATAGGTTATACATCATCTTTAATTACTTCAATCAAACTATTATGTAATTTATATAAATCATTTTCTTTTGATTTATCCTTTCATAAAAAAACACCTATCCATTCTTTTTCAAAATCCAATAATTCTGGAGAAGATAAAAATTCCTTCTTATGTTTTTTGAGTTCTTGTGTCATATATGCTAACTGCTTCTCGCATCCAGACAACTGAAGTCTATGTATTTTTTCCACCATAGAAATCATAAATGACCATTCAAAATAACGAAAGGCATTTGCATGATCTGGAAACTTTTCACTGAGCCACACAGTTCTAACGCGATATGCATGGAGATATTCATCCAATGTTTCTGCATTCAACAAACTATGATTGGTTGTCCATGCTGAATTATTACCTTCATGGCGATAAAATGTATATTTAGGTAAACCATGATATGCTACTTTATTTGCTTCTGCTAACAAACGATACATAAGCGCAATATCATCATATGCACCTTCTTCTGGGAAACGAAGTGTATCCGCCAGTCTGCGACAAAACAGCTTTGTTGGAAAAGCCATATTATATTTTTTACGCCACATCAGTTCAATCAGTGCTTCAGCTGCATTCATAATTTTCTTTTCCTGAAATACTTTATCAGCAGCTCCACAAATAGCAACATCCGCATCATTTTCTACCGCAAGATTATATAAAAATTCCAAAAAATCTTTTTCCGCCCAATCATCGTCATCAATGAATGTAACATAACTTCCACGCACTGCATCCAACCCTGTATTACGTCCAGAACCGATATTGCCTCGTTCTCTATGAATGACTTTAATTCTACTATCTTTTGCAGCATATGTATCTGCTATGATCCCGCTACGATCACTAGACCCATTATCTACAATAATGAATTCAAAATCTGTTTCTGTTTGTGCAAGAATACTTTCTATCGCTCTGGAAACAAGATTTTCTCGATTATATGTCAGCATGATCACACTAATTTTGGGCGTTCTTTCTACACTCACCGTTCTACCTCCATTGCCTTTTGTTTGATAAACTCATAAATTTTTTGTCCTGCTGTGCCATCTGCATTTACTACAAAATCTTGAATCATTTGTAATTGTAATTTCTTATACTCCTCTGCTTCTGGATAGTTTTCAGGATGAACTATAAAATCTATGAAGCGTTTTGTATAATCTTGAAATTTTGTATTGCGAATAACATCTTCTTCCAAAAAATTATCCCACCAAATACAAATATTCCAATTTCCTACATTTGCACCTTCTCCGATTCTCATATTCTCTAATCGTCTTGCAAGTGGTTCATGATAATCTGTTCCACTTTCTAAAATTGGCTGCGGTAATGCTTTTGTAATAGACGGAATATAAAAAGGTTTACCAGTCGCTGCATAAAGCAAAAGCAGAGAACTTTCATCGGAAATCATACCATCACTCCAAGCAAGTGCTCTATGAAGATCTTCTGATTCATCGAAAATACCTTTACCATACAATTTAAATTTTTCAACAATAGAAAGATATTCTTTTAAAAGATCTGGGCGCATAGAACGTAGTGTAGTTTCAAATAAAGGATGTGGTCTCCACCAAACCACAACATCATCACATGCCAAAAAAGTGTCTATGATAGAACGCAACTTTGCAAAATACCAACTTTCTTGTGGTGAATAGCTTCCCATATGTGTCGTTTGTTGACTACTGGATTTTAGCAGTTCTCCTAAACTTGTATTATAAAGAATCACTTTTTTGTCTTGTATTTTCCTTTTCCATTCTTCTGCCAAAGAATAATCCATTTTTGTTGTATTGAAAATTTTATCAAATTTGGGAGAACCTAATGCTAAAAATTTTTCTTCTACAACTTTTGGTGTGAGACCATATTGCTGAGCAATCTGTGGATGCGTTGCAAAAGCTGGTTGATATCCTTCAGCTAAGGCTTTTGCATATGTAATATCATATCGCGCATGAAGATGCGCTGGCAATAGCAGCGCATTTTTCCTATACTCTTCTTCTAATTCAGGCACACAAGGGTGCTTATACAACCAATATGGCAATCCATATTCTATATAGACTAAACATTCTGTAAAATTTTTCAATCGACTGCTATAATAATTGGGATGTACACTTGTAACATAATTATTGCCATCATAAGGATTCATAATAAAGATGGCATCGGGTTTGCGTTGTTCCACATCATATGCCTGCCAATCTGTAAGCTGAAATTGGTCTGAATAATGCCCTACGCCTTCTAAATGCATTTGCCCAAAACTTCCGTCTGGTTTGCGATCAAAATATGGTATTGGTATAAAATACACATCACAAGCTGGATCTGCTTTTGCAGATAAATAAATACTTTCAAATGCATCTGACATACTTGCCTTATAACAAAAGAATGCTATTTCTATTTGATCTACTCTTAGACTCTCAACCTCTATTTCTATTTTTCTAATACATTTAAAAACCTGTTTAATATGTGCTTCCTTTTTTGATATATAATATAATATTTCATAAAGTTCCTTTAATAATTGTAATAATTTTGTATTTTCACCAAGTATATTTTCTACATAATCAAAGATAGAAGTCACAAAATCTTGTATATCTGCACATAAATTTAATAAGTGATTATCTTTTTGTTTTTTTAACTCTACACAAGCACAATCTAATGTATTAATTAATTCCTCTAACTGCTTCAAATGTAATTTTCGCATATTTCACCAAACTTTCCATGGTGCAGTTCCATTACTCCATTGAGACTCTAAAAAGTATCTATCTCTTTGCGTATCCATACATTGCCAAAATCCATGATGTTTATATATGCCTAATTTACCTTCTTTGGCTAATGTTTCTAGTGGTATACGTTCCAATATACAATCATCCTCATTACTCAAATATTGAAACACTTCTGGCTCCATCACCATAAAACCACCATTAATCCAACCACCATCTTCTTTATCTTTTTCTCTAAAACCAATAATTTTTTCTCCAGTATTATTAAGATCTAATACACCAAAACGACCACCAGGTTGAATAGCTGTAATGGTTACTACTGTACCGTTTGCATTATGTTTGTGTAATAATCCATTTAAATCTACATTACTAACACCATCGCCGTATGTTAACATAAACGATTCGTTACCAACATACTTTTGTATCCGCTTTATTCTTGCACCCGTTTGCGCATACAAACCAGTATCTACTAAAGTAACACGCCATGGCTCTGCTACATTCTCATGAACAATCATTTTATTTTGTTCTGAAAAATCAAAAGTAACATCTGACCGATGGAGATAATAATCTGCAAAATACTCTTTTATGGCATAACCTTTGTATCCACAACAAATCAGAAAATCATGAAATCCAAAACTAGAATAATATTTCATAATATGCCATAAAATTGGTTGTTCGCCAATCGTAATCATTGGTTTTGGTTTTAAATGACTTTCTTCACTAATACGAGTTCCCATTCCTCCTGCTAAAATAACAACTTTCATCATAGAATCCCCCAATACATTTTGGTTCTACTTAAATTTAAATATTATGCTTTTTAAATCTAAAGAGGTATTTTTTATACATCTATCTGTTAGATATATCGACACTATTCATTAAAACTTTATAGTATTATGTCAAATTACGTCTATAATAGTATTTGTTGCGTCACATAATATATACTTTCCATTTTTTTCTTAAACCATCCCTCAACACACCCATCGCCAAACCAAAACCAGCAACGCCACAACCCCCACTGCGCGATAAGCCCATAACAGTTTTTTGTTCGGCTTTGTGTTTGGTGAAAAATTACCATAAAAAATATACCATATCATCTTTGGAAATAATATCATCAATATCGCAAATAACCCAGCCGCAACCCAAAACACACTTCTCATATATCTCCTCCTTCTTAGATTCGACCTTTACGATATGCGCTTGGTGTGATAGAAAAGTATTTCCGAAACGTCTGTGCAAAATGACTGGGGCTATCAAAACCACACTGCATACCAATCTCTGCAATCGGCAAAGTTGTTTCTCTTAGTAGCACAGCCGCTTGTGATACTCTGTATCGCAAAAGATACTGCAATGGAGAAATCCCAATCGTACGTTGAAAACATCGCAAACATTCTCTTTCTCCAATATTGGCTGCTGCCGCAATTTGCGCCAAATCCAACGGTGTACTGTATGCGTTTTCAATCAATTGCAGCATATTACGTAAACGCTCTGCATCCATACTTTTGGGACTTTTGTTCTCTTTGATATGATGTGTATTACAATATAATGCATACCATAGATGCGATAAATGCTCTCGTACACTCCATTCATATCCATCATATTTCTTTTCTAAATCCGCGAGAGCTGCTACAATCTCTTGCAGCATATCCGCCTGCCATGCAGTTTCTGTTGTCAAACGCAATCCCTTAAAACTGCTGTATACAGTCAATGGTGCAATATATTTTTTTTGAAAAACAGTATCCGGTCCCCCACTAATCAAATTGGTATGAAATACAATGGAACGGATTTGGCTATCATTGGCAGAAAGTATGCTGTGCAGCACATTTGCATGAATCCATGCGCCTTCTCCTTGCAGCAATTTCCAATGCGCATCTGGCAAAAAAAGTTCTACTTGCCCTTCTGTCACATAAATCAGTTCCGTTTCTTCGTGCCAGTGCCAATCCACACCGCCATCTTTGCCAGCGTATATTGGCGTATCATATCCTTCGCACGGAAAATCTGCCGTGCCATGTAATCGTAGTTCCATTTGTTTTGGATTTACATGTATTGCACAAGCGTCCAGCGACATACGCGTCCTCCTTTTCTTCGTTTTAGATTTCTTCTGTCCGTTTTTTTATAGTATACGTCTATTTTTTTATTGCTTCAAGCCTTTCTTTCCTGTACCTTATTTTGCATAACATATCCGCCATTTTTATGGCACGATATTACAGGAGGTATTATGTTTACACTACTTTTGGTATTAATTTATACTGCTTTTATTTCTTTAGGATTGCCCGATTCTATACTGGGTGCTGCATGGCCCACAATGCAGACTTCCTTGCATGTGCCAACTGGCTGGGGCGGTATTTTATCATTTCTCATCACTTGCGGCACCATAGTGTCTAGTTTGTTTTCTGGACGGTTGATGCGTCATTTTTCCACAGGTACATTGGTTCTTTGCAGTGTTGCTTGTACAGCCATTGCACTTTTTGGCTTTTCTTGTTCTACACAATATTGGCAGCTTTGTATATGGACCATTCCATATGGTCTAGGTGCAGGTGCTGTAGATGCTGTATTGAATCACTTTGTTGCATTGCATTGTAACGCACGACATATGAGTTGGCTGCATTGTTTCTGGGGTATTGGTGCAACAGCCGGACCTTTGATTATGGGAGCTTGTCTGTCACATGGTATGTTTTGGCAAAGTGGTTACCGCATTATCGCTTATCTGCAATTTGGATTGACATGCATACTTTTATTTTCTCTGCCTCTTTGGCGCAAACATACCCCTCGCAATACGGAACAGAATACAGAACAAGTTATGTCATTGCGTCATTTGATACAAATTTCAGGGGTACCAACGCTATTGCTTGCTTTTTTCTTTTATTCTGCTTTGGAATTGACCACAGGGCTATGGGGCAGCAGTTATATGACACAAATGCGCGGCATTTCGCCTGATATTGCAGCGAACTGGATTGCTCTTTTTTATCTTGGCATTACAGTCGGGCGATTCATCAGCGGCTTTTTAACCCTGCGCTTTTCAGATGATGCTATGGTTCAAATCGGTGAAGTTGTTGCATTATTGGGTGTTTTACTCATTTGTTTGCCATTGCCGCATATTTTCCTATGTATAGGCTTGATTGCGACTGGTCTTGGTTGTGCGCCCATTTATCCCAGTTTGATTCATGCCACACCATATACATTTGGTACCAAAACTGCACAATCTCTGATCGGGCTGCAAATGGCTGTTTCCTATCTAGGCAGTACTTGTATGCCACCTTTTAGCGGATTTTTAGCCCAAACGTTCTCTATGGGATTATATCCATTCTTATTGTTGGTTTTTGTCGTATGTCTATCTATCATGACACACTACAGCAAAAAACAACGTAACCCCATACCCACCAACACAAATTTATCAGATTGATCAATCCATAAAAAATAAGGAACTGATATGCCAAAATTGGTATACCGTTCCTTTTTTCTTTGTTTTACAAAAAACCATATGATATTGGCGGCATGTCAATCTTCTATATCTTCTGGCGGAGGAAAATTTTGCGCTTTTGCCTTAAACGTTTCACACTCTGCCTCTGTATCTTTGAGTAGAGAAGTCAAAATAGAACCATATAAATGGCTGACATTTTTTCTCCAATTTCGACAAATCGCCAATGCCTGCGCTTTGGAAACCACAGACACACTAATTTCCATTAAAATATTACCCTCATCATCATTCAAACCACATTTTACCAAAAAATCATCATTGATTTCTGGAAAATAATTAGCAGTTACTGCGTATTGTGCGCGGATACGTTTATTATTTTCTTGCACGTAGGTATTGATTTCGTTACGTGCATGTTCTGAGATATGATTGATAAAATAATTCACGATTTCATCGCCCTCATCGGTCAATGTATATCGTGTATTATTTTGTTCCCACGACTTTTCCAACCACCCAGCATCTACCAACTCCGCCAAATATTGCTGTACCGAAAAATAGTCCATATAATTTTTGGCTAACAAAAATTGACAAATTTCGCTATTGGATAACGCGATTCCCATTTTTTGCAGCAAATGCAAAATAATCAATTTATTCTCCGCTAATTGCCGGATGGAATCTTCAGACATGGTCACACCTCCTTTTTTTCTCCTATAAAGTTCTGACTTTCATGATAACATATTTCCTGTCAAGAAAAAATAAATTTTGTAAAAAAAGTTATTTTTTTGCGTTTTGTCCCTGTCGTATATTTTGCGTACGCATTTGCTTATGTAATGTATTCCATACATATCGTTTGGAAAGGCTCCATGTTGGTGCCAAAAGTGTTTTACGATCGCCATCTCCCGTTAGTCTATGGATCACAATATCCTCACGCAATACAGAGATGCAAGCACAGACCCAGTCGACATATGTCTGTAAATCCAAAGGCTCATATTTTCCCATACGATACCATTGCGCCAAATCGGTATTTTCTAGTACATGCAATAGTTGTAATTTCACGCCTTCTATGGGTAAATCATTCAAATATCGCATAGTATGCAAAACGTCTTCCTTCGTTTCTCCTGGCAAGCCCAAAATGGTATGCACAATCACAGAAATACCCGCCTGATGCAATCTTTGTACAGCATCTGCAAACACAGCATTATCATATCCACGACGTATGATTTTGGCTGTTTGTTCATTCGCCGTTTGGAAACCAATTTCCACCCAAATTTTTGTTTTTTGACTCAATTCTTTTAATAAATCAATCACATCTTGCGGCAAACAGTCTGCGCGTGTTGCAATCGACAGCCCTACAATCTCTGGTTGCGCCAAAGCTTCCTCAAATTTTTGTCGCAATACAGCCACTGGCGCATATGTATTTGTAAATGCCTGAAAATAAGCGATATATTTCACATCTGCCCATTTTTTCGCAGTTTGTGCACGCCCCTTCTCAATTTGTTGTGCAATCGAAAGCGCAGCATTCTCCGCAAAATCTCCAGAACCTCCCGCCGAACAAAACAGGCAGCCACGTGTACCACAAGTCCCATCTCGATTGGGACAGGTAAAACCGCCGTCTAATGCAATTTTGGCGATTTTGCAGCCAAATAAACTACGATAATACCCATTTAAGTCACGATATGGTTTTTCTTCCATATAGCATTCCTTCCCCTCACGCCCAATCTTCCTACTGCTGCCGTACTGCATACACAATTTATATCATATATCATATATCATTCATACAAATATCTCTAACAGAATATATTTTGTATTTGTCGTCTGCGCAATGTATCGCAAGTATCAAACAAAGCATTCCATAAAGTTGTATCTTCTTTTGCTGCTAACAGCAGCCATAAAAAATCAGCTTTACTGCTTTGTAAAAATGCCTTTGCCTCCTCTTTTGTGCTGGCACACAAAAAACGACATAAACTTTCTTCGCTCAATGCCAGCGGGATACAACTTTCCATTTTTTCCAAGACACTTGCCACGGTTTCTGCGCCACAAGACAACGTTGCCATTTGCGCATAAAAACATTGATTGTTCAAAAACAATACTTTTCCTTTTGTACGCTGTTCCCACTGCATCAATGTATTGCGCAGCCATTGCAAATAGCAGCAAAGCGTATCTTGACTCATATTTTTATGATTTTTACAATGCATACAAAAAACCTCCCGCTTTTTTTACAATCTGCGTTTGATTTCTTTTGTAGCATATGCACTTTGTTGTATTTTACATTGTCAGTTTTTTACGTTTACGCTTTTTCAATCAATGTATACAGTTCTTGTATCAAAGCGGCATTATCTTCTTGCCGCAATATGCAAAAACGCAAATAACTTTCATCTAAGAACGTAAAACTGGAAGCATCACGAATCAGCATTTTTTTCCGTATCAAATATTCAAAAATCTCATCTGCGCGTATTTTATCTGTCAGAAGATGCAACAATATAAAATTTGCAGAAGATGGATATGCTTTGATATGTTTCCATGTTTGGAAGATATCCAATGCTTTTTTGCGTTCTGTTGAAATCAATTTTTTTGTTTTTTCATGAAATGCTGTATCTGCAAACATGCGCTCTCCTGCAAAAGCCGCCAAACTATTGACACTCCAAGGGTCCTGATTTGTTTTTAAGCGTTGTAAAAAGGCTGCATTGGAAGAAACGCCATATCCCAAACGCAAACCAGGTGCCGCAAAAAATTTAGAAGTACCACGAATCACAAATAAATTGTCAAATTCTGCCGCCAAACCAATGGCACAAATTTTTTCTAAATTATCTGCAAATTCGATATAAGTTTCATCAATCATCACCGATGCACCAATCTGTTTGCAATGTTCCAATATGACACGCAGTTGTTTTGTTGTCAATGCAGAACCAGTGGGATTATTGGGATTGCATGCCACAAACATACCAATCTCAGGCGTTAAGGCTTGCAACAATGCTTCCAAATCTATTGCAAAATCCTGTTCTGGACGCAATGCAAAATAGGAAAATATACCGCCACTTAATGTGATTTCGCGTTCATACTCACTATATGCTGGACCAAGAATCAAACTTTTTTCTGCATGTACAGTTTTGATAAATGTACCAATCAATTCTGTGGAGCCATTGCCCACTACAATATGTGCCGCATCTGCACCCGTATACTGGCTGATTGCTTGGCGCAACGCGGTATATTGTTTATCTGGATAAGTGGATATAATTTCTAAATGCTCTGCCAATTCCTTTGCAGCCGTTGGCGGAAACCCTAACGGATTGATATTTCCACTAAAATCCATTATTTCTGATTTTACAATACCATATTTCCGCTCAATTGCATCTAAATCCCCACCATGCTGATGCATCAATGTTTCTTTCATAAATATAATTCCCTTCTTTACTCTTGATATTGCATAGAATTGCATAGAACTGCATGAAATTGCATAGTGTATGCCCTTATCATACATTCGCTATGTGTATCATCTTTTATCATTCTTTATCATTTTTATTGTTTTTATTGTTCTGGTCATTCTCGTACATACATACGTTCCAATGCAGAAATTTGTTTGCTTTGCCGACGTACGCGCGGATAAGTCAAATAAGGGTCAATGGGTTTGACTTCCAATATTTCTATGCACATACGATATGCATTGTCTTGTGTGGGCTGCAATGTCCATTGACTTTGTGTGGTTGGTTGTAAATCTAATATTGACAATCCACTGGTTTTATTGATTGCGCGTTTGGAACCTTCTCCCGTATATTCCACCGGAAAACCGTTTGCATTTGGCACAGTCAATAAATATTCTCCTGTTTGTTCCATATCAAACGCCAAAATAATGTCTTCACAAAACAAAGGAAGTGGAAATTCCAAAGGTATTTCTACTTCTTTCCATAATTGTGTATCACTTTGCATGCAGATATGGAACACTCCCACATCGGCACAGGTTTGTTGACGCATGGTTTCTTGAAAATAAAATATTTGCTGCTGAGAATCAATTGCTTCTAAAATGTCCTGCATATTGCTATCTGCTGGCATTTCTTGTGCATTTTCGATTTTTCCATTATGTTCTATCAATTCATTGCCCAATGCAGTCAAACTATAGTAGGTCGCTGGCGCAAAAAGTTCTTTTTCCATTTGCTGTTCCATAACCGATAATGTTGCCATATCATTGATAAGTTGATAAAATTGCATCGGTAAAAAATTCAGCGGACGAATCACACGGAAAAATACGGACATGGGCAAAAAAAACCATTGTTCCGCCATCATGCCCAAAAATAAAAAGGACGATGCCAATGCTTGTTCTTCTTCTGTCATTTCCTCTGGTTTGCGCTGCATCAAATTTTGTAAATCGACATCGACCAATTTATAAAAGTCAATAAAAAATTCTTCTGTGGATTGACTCTCTTTCAGATAGTGCATAAAATACGCACGGTCTACCATGCCCGGTTCCAGTTCCATACAATAAATAAATCGTTCTGCGGCAATGCTGCATGCTTCTTGTAATAACGTCTGCAATGCTATTTTCGCATCTTGTGCAAAAAAATCATGATAGGCGCGACCTTTTCGCAGTTTATGCGTGTGGATTGCTGGCGCATCTTCCACAACTTTGATTGATTTTGCCAAACGTGTCAAATATTCCAGATAAAACAGATTCTCATATGTTAACTGCGGCAAAATCATTTTCACATCTTGCCCATAGAAAAATCCTTCTGCATTGACTGTGCAGTCTGGTTCACAATAATCGGCTAATTGCTGCAAATCCAAAAGCAAAGAGTGTTTTTCTACAGTATAAGGCAAATAAGAAATTTGATATTTCTTTTTGCCGCGCATTCCTTTTTGCATGCGTAACATATATGCTGGTTCACAATCTTTGTCCCCTTTTTGTTGCGCCCAAATATTGGCTGGAGATAATATGGTATCAGACACCAAGGCTGTGTAATACCATTTTGCAAACACAAGCGGCGCGGCTTCGCGCAAGCCTTTTTTGACCACATTGTCCATATGCTGATAATATTTTTCAAATTCCTCTATAAAATAAAGAAAAAAAGATTCCTCCATCATCTTTTTTTGTTTTTCTGTTTCCTCGTACATAAATGACTCCTTCTATTCTTCTATCCTCATATAAAAGCCATATCAAACACACATTCCGTTGCACTCATTGTAGCAGAAAATAACGGTTTTGGAAAGCTTACGCTATGAAATGCCTATTTTTTCTTTGTTTGACAAATCCACAAAACACGGACAGAAAATGTGAATGGTTTTTGTGCAAAAGACAGAAACGAAAACATTCTGAAAAAAAGCACTGCTTTTTCTTGCAAGCTGCCACAAAATGTGTTATATTCCTTGTAATGAGTACAAATGTTTTTTATGCAAATACAAAAAGGAGAGGAACGAGATGAAGGAAGATAAGAATTTCTTTATCGTAGACAAAAGCGTACTACCTGAAATCTTTCTAAAAGTCATGGAAGTCAAAAATCTTTTGGAAAGTCATAAGGAAAAAACCGTGCAAGATGCTGTCAATCGTGTTGGCATCAGCCGCAGCGCATTTTATAAATACCGCGACGCGGTACACCCTTTATACGAAAACACACGTGGCAAGACTGTTACCATTGCAGCAAATTTAGATGACACACCTGGGCTGCTTTCCTCTGTTTTGAATAACATCGCTACAGAAGGCGCAAATATATTGACCATCAACCAAACCATTCCCATCAATGGCATTGCGAATGTCACAATTACCATTGAAACCAACGAAATGCATGGGGAGTTTGGCAGATTGATGTCTGTATTGCAGCAATTAGACGGCGTACAATCTATCAATATCATTGCAAGAGAATAATTTGAAAAAACAACAGACCAAAAGCAAGTTCTCCTTCAGAAAACATCATTTTCCTTGATTTTCTTAAGGCAAATTTGCGACGGCTATCTTCAGAAGAAAACATATCAGATTCAGCAATGTAAAAATATAAATGCTGGAATCCTTCCTAGCTGTAAGAATTCCGACACGCTTTGTTTTCTAATGAAGAAGCCCCCTGCATCGTACTGCTTTTGCCGTTCTTTTCGGCAGTAAGCAGTACGCATTTTTGTTTCACTTAAAACGCGGTTCATTCCCAATTTTTTTGGATATGATGGATACAATCAAATTTTTAAGGAGGTATGATTTTTATGATTCACATTCGTGTACCTGCGACTTCTGCCAATATGGGTCCTGGCTTTGACAGCATTGGTGTTGCGCTCCAGCTCTATAACAACATTTGGGTAGAAGAAATTCCAAGCGGTGTACAAATCGAAATCAAAAAAGAACAACCCATTCCCATTCCTACCGATGAGAACAATCTCATCTACAAAACCATGCAGTATTTTTACACACAAAAAAATCTGACCATGCCTGGTGTACATATCATACAGTCTGATGATATTCCTATGGTGCGTGGTTTGGGCAGCAGTGCAGCCTGCATCGTGGGCGGTCTGCTTGCGGCAAACGCACTGGCTGGCAATCCTTGCACCAAAGAGGAATTGGCGATTATGGCAGCAAATCTGGAAGGACATCCAGACAATTCCAATCCTGCAATATTTGGCAGCCTTGTAGTCGGGGCAATGCAAGAAAAAAATATGAAACATGTACGTTTAGAGTTGCCGGAAGACTTAATTTTTGCTATAATGGTGCCGGATTTTCCTGTGTCAACGGAAAAAGCGCGTGGTGTATTGCCCGATGCGTATTCTCGCAGCGATGTAGTATTCAATGTATCCCGCGCAGCATTGCTGGTTGCATCTTTGATGACAGGAAAATATGAAAATCTGAAAATAGCCATGCAAGACTGTGTACATCAGCCATATCGCAAAGTATTGATTCCACATATGGAAGATATTTTCGCACATGCGGAACAAAATGGCGCACTTGCTTGCTATTTAAGCGGTGCAGGCTCTACACTGATGGCTATGATCACAAAAGACAAAGCTGAAACCTTCCAAAAGACA
This sequence comes from uncultured Lachnospiraceae bacterium, assembly GCA_944384295.1. GTDB lineage: Bacteria > Bacillota > Clostridia > Lachnospirales > Anaerotignaceae > Anaerotignum. The sequence continues at coordinate 30,109 of CALWSU010000004.1, forward strand.
ATGACTGAATATTTCGCAACCTTACCCAATCATTGGGAATTAAAACTCTTACAGCCAGATATGGAAGGCGCAGCCGTTATGACCCAAGTACAGGAGGAAGCAAAACAATGTTAATCGTACAAAAATACGGCGGCAGCTCTGTGGCTAACGCCGAAAGAGTATTTAATGTCGCAAGACGAATACTTGCCGCAAAAAACGAAGGAAATGATGTTGTCGTTGTATTGTCTGCACAAGGCAAAACAACCGATGGACTCATTGCCAAAGCCAAAGAAATCAATCCCAAAGCCAGCCGTCGTGAAATGGATATGTTGCTGGTAACCGGGGAACAGCAATCCGTGGCATTGATGGCAATGGCAATCAATGCTTTAGGCGGCAGAGCCGTTTCACTGAATGCGGTACAAGTTGGTATCGAAACAACAAATACTTACAGCAATGCCAGAATCCGCAAAATTCATTCCGAACGTATCGAAAATGAACTGGAACGCGGCAATATTGTATTGGTAACTGGATTCCAAGGCGTCAATATGCTGGGCGATATGACCACATTGGGACGTGGTGGTTCCGATACTTCCGCAGTTGCATTGGCTGCTGCATTGAATGCCGATATTTGTGAAATTTATACAGACGTAGAAGGCGTATATACCGCTGACCCACGCATTGTCAAAGACCCACGCAAATTAGATGAAATCAGTTATGACGAAATGTTAGAACTAGCGTCTTTGGGTGCAAAAGTGCTGCATTGCCGTTCCGTAGAAGTGGCAAAGAAATATAATGTCAAACTAGTAGTACGTTCTAGTATGTCTGATGCGGAAGGCACAGAAGTGAAGGAGGATTGCAAAATGGAAAGAATGTTGGTAAGCGGCGTTGCGGCGGATAAAAATGTTGCGCGAATTTCTGTATTAGGTGTTCTGGACGAACCCGGAAAAGCGTTTGAAATCTTTGATTTGATGGCAAAAGAAAAAGTAAGTGTAGATATTATACTGCAATCTAATGGACATGATGGCAGACAGGATATTTCTTTCACCATTGCGCAAGAAGATTTGGAACTTGCTATCAAAGCATTGGAAGACAACAAAGAACGCCTGACTGCTCAGGAAATCATGTATGACGTCAGTGTTGCAAAACTCTCCATCGTAGGCGCAGGCATGGCAAGCAATCCTGGTGTTGCGGCTATGTTCTTTGAAGCAATGTATGACGCTGGTGTAAATATCCAAATGATTTCTACTTCTGAAATCAAAATCACATTGTTGATTGCAGAAAAAGATATTGAGGAAGCAATGATTGCCGTACATGATAAATTCAAAAATGCATCTGTCAATATGAGAAAAGATTGATGCGTGACTTCTATTTGTAAACTAAAATAGTAGAAACATATGCAAAAAAAGAAGCTGTTGCACTTTGATTTGTGTACAGCTTCTTTTTTGTATTATCCTTGTTCGATTTTTTATCAAAGATACATAGTATAATACAAACTATTTTGTATGAAAAATGCACTATTTTCGGCATTTTATGTCATAAGGTCACAATTTTTTTGTATAACATGCTGATTGTTTCTTTGTGTCAATTCATGTACAATAGAAACATAACTTGTATACAGTATAGAGTAAACGAGGGAACGATGTGGAAACGATAAACTTAAAGGCAAGAGCCAAAATCAATTTAACTTTAGATGTAACTGGAAAAAGGGAAAACGGCTACCATGAATTGAAAATGATTATGCAAACCGTTGGTTTGTATGACGATATTACATTGACACGGATTCCAGAAGATACCATACTTCTGACTTCTAATGCTACATGGATGCCGACCGATGCACGTAACCTTGCTTATCGTGCCGCCCAATTGCTACGTGAAACCTATGATTTAAAAGAAGGGATACAGATTCATATCGACAAACGAATCCCAGTTGCGGCTGGACTCGCTGGCGGCAGTGCAGACTGTGCAGCGGTACTGGTTGGCATGAACCGTCTATTTGGTTTGCAATTATCACGTACAAAATTGGAAGAACTGGCATTGACGATGGGTACAGACATTCCCTATTGTGTGCGTCGTGGTACTGTGCTTGCGGAGGGCGTTGGCGAGGTTTTAACCAATATTCATCCGCCTTGTCCAGATTGTTATGTGGTATTGGCAAAATTGCCCGTCAGTGTTTCTACTGCCAAAGTTTACCAAAGCTTGCAATGGGAACGCATTACACAGCACCCTGATACAGATGGTATGTTGGCTGCTATGGCTGCTGGCGATATCGCCGCTATGGGACAATGCTTAGGCAATGTATTAGAAACAGTTACCATACCGATGTATCCCAAAATTGCAAAACTCAAAGAAACGCTGATACAACATGGCGCACAAGGCGCACTGATGAGCGGCAGTGGTCCAACGGTATTCGGTTTGTTTACAGAGCAGCAACGCGCAAAATCGGCTGCAAACGCATTGCGCAGACAATACCACATCAGAGATGTATTTGTGACTCGCATTTATCATGTACCCCACGACAAGAACGAAAGGAGAATCCACAATGCCCGACACGAAATTTAATATCAATTCTAACGAATACCTGCCTTTGAGAGATGTGGTATTCAACACATTACGCGATGCTATTTTGACTGGAAAATTATTACCCGGTGAACGTCTGATGGAAAATCAGCTTGCCGAAAAATTGGGGGTAAGTCGTACACCTGTACGAGAAGCCCTGCGTATGTTGGAATTGGAAAACTTGGTAGAACTTGTACCCAGAAAAGGTGCACAGGTCTTAGATATGACCGAAAAGGACATCATCAATATATTGGAAGTTAGAAGTGTGCTGGAAGGTTTGGCTACTGGCTTAGCTTGCAAAAAAATGAGTCCAGAAGGGATTGTAGAATTAAAACATCTGCAAGAAAAATTTGAAAAAGCAATTGCTGACAAAGAATTGGAAGAAATTGCAGCATTAGATGAACAATTCCATCATCTGATTTTCTTATCTACGGATAATGATAAATTGATACAAATTTTCAAAAATTTACAAATTCAGTTATATCGTTATCGTATTGCACATTTAAAATTAGATTCTGTGATTCCTGCCATCGTGGCTCATCATAAAGGCATCATTCGTGCCATTGAAAACCATGACGCAGAAGAAGGTACTGCTATGGCACAAGGACATATCAAATATCATACAGAATTTATACTGCGTGCTGTACGTAACAAACAAAAAGAAAACAAAGAAAACTTAAACAAGAAATAAAAACACAAAAAAATTGGGGGTATCGACTTTGTCGACACCCCTTCTTTGTTTTGTTGCATTTGCAAATCTATTCTTGTGCCAATTACTCGCACGCTTCTTGTTCTGCCATTTGGCACTTGGCACATTTTCCATAAAGAATCAACTGCTCACATTCTACTTGAAAATCTAATGGAGTTGACAATTTTTGATGTAAATTGGTCAATTCATCATTTTCCAAATCTGATACACTACCGCAGCAAGTACATACTGTATGTGGGTGACAACGTACCACTGCATCATAACGCGCACTTCCCTCGCCTACATTCAGTTCCTGTACCAAACCTAACTGTTTGAAGTAATCCAGTGTTTTATACACAGTTGCCAGACTCATGGTCGGATTTGTCACTTCCAATGTACGATAAATCGTTTCTGCGTTGGGATGTGACTGTGTATGCAGCAACATATTGTAGACAGCGATTCTTTGGGGTGTCACCTTCAACCCTTTTTCGCGTAAGACTTGAGCTGTTTCCTTCATGGCATCCCCTCCTAACAAATAATTATTGTTATTTAATAATAATATATATTTTTTTATTCGTCAAGTAAAAATCTTACTTTGCCTACCAAAATCATATACATTTTTCCAAAGTATGGAAAGATGCATCGCATACTTGCTAGATGTTGATAATTCTTTGTTATTTTTTCTATTTTATGTTACAATGAAACACAGTATCATTTTGCTTAGACCTGAAGACCTGAAGACCTGAAACAATACCAAAGGAGGAAATAACTTGCATATCGTATTATTAGAACCAGAAATCCCACAAAATGCTGGCAACATCGCGCGCACCTGTGCTGTTACCAATTCCGTACTGCATTTGATTGAACCATTGGGATTTTCTGTAGAAGATAAATATTTGAAACGCGCTGGTTTAGATTATTGGAAAGATTTAGATATACGATATTATAAAAATTTTTCTGATTTTCTTTTGAAAAATCCAAACGCCAAAATATGGATGGCAACCACCAAAGCCCAACATATTTATACGGAAGTGACATATAGCGAAAACGATTATATCATGTTTGGCAAAGAAAGCGCAGGAATCCCAGAGGAAATTTTATTACAACACCCCGATACCACCATACGTATTCCTATGTTACCTGCTGCACGAAGCCTCAATTTGTCCAATTCTGTGGCGATTATACTTTATGAGGCATTGCGTCAGCAAGAATTTTCAGGTATGCTGCGTACTGGTAAATTGCATCATCATACATGGGCAGAAGCCGCAAAACCTTCTGTACAAAAATAAGTTGTATATACTGTATATACCAACAGAATCGAAAAAAATTTCATGATTTTGACATCAAAAAAGCACGAAAATCAAGTATGATTTTCGTGCTTTTTCATGATAGAGATGCAACCTCTCTATTTATTTCAAGTTATATTATTTGTTGCCTGCTGCTTTGTATGCTTCGATACCTTTGCCCAGCAATTCGATACCTCTTGCCATATCATTTGCATTCAAAATATAAGCAATACGCAGTTCGTTTTTGCCCAAACCAGGAGTTGCATAGAAACCTTCTGCAGGTGCATACATAACAGTTTCATTGTTGTCTCTGAATTCTTTCAGCAAGAACAGCAGTAAATCTTCTGTGTTTTCCACAGGCAGTTTGCATGTGATGTAGAAAGCACCGCCGGGTTTTTCGCAAACAACGCCAGGAATCTTTTTCAGTGCATCATATGTAACGTCTCTTCTGTGTTCATATTCTGCTCTTACGCTGTTAAAGAAGTCAGCAGGCAGTTTGTACATTGCTGTAGCGCCAACCATGTCCAGTGTAGGTACACACAGACGACCCATAGCGATTTTGAATACTTCTGCCATGAATTCTTTGTTTTTACATACTATGCAGCCAATACGAGCGCCGCAAGCGGAGAATCTCTTGGAAACGGAGTCAATGATGATAACTCTGTCTTCGATATCAGCCAACTGACCGAAAGATGTCATTTCTCTGCCGTCATAAGCAAATTCTCTGTAAACTTCGTCAGCCAGAATCCACAGGTCATGTTCTTTTGCGAAGTCAGCGATTACTCTCATATCATCTCTGGACAAGATGCAGCCTGTAGGGTTACCAGGGTTAACGATAGAAATCATTTTTGTTTTGTCTGTTACAACTGCTTCCAGTCTTTCTTTGATTGCATATTTGTAACCTTCTTCTGCGTATGTTGTAACAGGTTTTACAACACCATCAGCAGCCTGAATGAATGTCAGGTAGTTTGTGTAATAAGGTTCTGCAACGATAACTTCATCGCCAGGGTTGATAATGGACAGGAAAGCCAATGTCAGCGCTTCAGAACCACCACTTGTGATCAGAACGTCATTTCTTTCCAGATTCATATCAAATCTCTTAAAGTAGTCAACGATAGCGTCCTGCAGTTCAGGCAAGCCCCAAGAACCAGCGTAAGCCAATACTTTCTGGTCAAAACCTTTGACTGCTTCCCAGAATACGGAAGGTGTTTCAATATCAGGCTGACCAATGTTCAGGTGATAAATTTTTACGCCTTCTGCTGTTGCAGCATCAGCCAAAGGGTTGAATTTTCTAATTGGGGAGTTCTGCATTGCCTGTACTCTGTCAGAAATTCTCATGTCTTTCACTTCTCCTTTTTTTATATATCATTTTACAATCCTAAAATATTGCCTTTGAGAAAACGCCATCTTCTTTTGCATGGTGACCATGGAGAAGCTCCTGTGTGAACCTATATATTTCGTGTCACGATGTTGTATTCACCATCAAAAAAACGTGTGCGCTTCTGCTTGCATAAACAGTATAACACGTTTGGAAAGAAAAGCAAGGGGGAACTGTGAAATTTTCTACAAAGTACTAGATTTTTGTGTAATTTTTCATACAATCTGTTGGTCAGAATCCGCCCCACTACATTTTTTATCTATTTTTTACGATATAAAATCCATTTCTATCGACATAATTCAGTCATATTGTCAAAAAAACGAAAAAATATACTTTGTATATTTTGCAATAATCTGCAATTAGAAAATCATATTCCTGCTTTGTTCTCTCTTTGTATGAAAAATAGTCAATAAAATGTCATACTGCAACGGGATTCTTGCACATTGTAAAATATACTGTATTTTCATTTGCTCATACGTTTGTTTGCAACACAAAAACAAATTGGGATAGATTCCCTTTTCTGAAGCTGTGAGATAGCATATTTTTTGACAAACATTTTTTTCCTGTTTTTTTCTATCTCTCTGTTGCCAATTTATTTTTTCTCTACCTTAAAATAATCTTAAAAAAAAACTATATAGATTTTCAAAAAACCCTGTTACAATAGAAGCAATTACGGAGGTGGCATTTATGTATCATATTTTAATTTGTGACGACGAAAAAGATATTGTTTCGGCTTTATCCATATATCTTTCTACAGAAAATTATAAAATCTTTACCGCAAGTACTGGACAAGAAGCATTGGATATTGTGGCAAAAAATGAAATTCATCTGATTTTGATGGATATTATGATGCCGCAAATGGACGGCATCAGCGCAACTGTGCGTTTGAGAGAGCAATACAATATCCCTATCATACTATTAACTGCCAAAAGTGAAGATAGTGACAAAGTACTTGGACTGAATATTGGTGCTGATGATTATATCACAAAGCCTTTTAATCCAGTCGAAGTATTGGCAAGAGTCCGCTCTCATTTACGGCGATATACTTCTTTGGGCGGTATGGCGAAACGTGCTTCCCATCTTGTCATTGGCGGAATTGATATGGATGATGATGCCAAATCTGTCACTGTAGACGGAGAACCTGTATCCTTGACGCCCAGCGAATACAATATTTTAAAGCTTTTGATGGAAAATCCCGGTCGTGTATTTTCTTCCAATCAAATTTATGAACAAATTTGGAATGAAAACGCTTATGGCACCGGCAGCACGGTTGCAGTACACATTCGCCATTTGCGTGAAAAAATAGAAATCAATCCTTCGGAACCCCGTTATTTGAAAGTCGTTTGGGGATTGGGATATAAAATCGAGAAGGAGGCGACGCAATGACAAAATTTATGTATGCTTTATGGTTTAAGATTGCCTGTATTTTTGTGGTGATTTTAACTGGTCTGGGAAGTTTTCTCTCTCTTGGCGGCATACTCATTGCAGGCGAAACTGGTGTATTTAGCAACAACCCAAAATCCTATTATGGTACCCCTTTATGTGAAAGCACAACATATGATTATGCACAGCAAGTCATACAATGGTATCAAGATGGGGTCGATACAGAAGACATCGCCAATACATTTTCCAATGGCAACACCAATTTTTCTTTCGCATTATATGATATGCATAACCAATTGGTGGGACAAAGCACCATTCCAGAGCAGGTAGGCACCAAAATTTCTTATCCATTTTATTTTTATGAATTGCGAAATGAGGATGGTTCATATTCTTATTTTGAAAATGCTATGCAATTTACAATTGTTTGTTATGTAGCAGAACCGTTACAAGCTGCGGATAATTATTGGTTTACTTATCGCATTTATGATGCCATTTTGACATTGGGATATGGGTTATTTATTCTCGCATTTATCAATGTGATTTTATTTGCCTTGTCTTTTATTTATTTGATTTGCGCCGCTGGGCACAGAAACAATACAAACGAAATTGTATTGAATGTACAAGACAAAATCCCTTTAGATTTGTATATTCTATTGCAATTTTCGATTTCTTCTTTTGTATTAGGTTTGTTTACTTATAAAAGAATGTATATGGATATGGGTGGTATACTGCTGACCATATTTTGTATCGTGCTATTAGAAATATTGTTGCTTGCCGCAGTACTGACTTTCTCTACACGACTAAAGAAAGGGCGTTGGTGGGAGAGCGCGATTTGTTTTCGGATTTGGAAGTTTTTCTTTCTATTTGCAAAAGCCATTTTTTCTACGATATTAGATGCTATACACGCATTGCCTATGACATGGAAAGCAATTGTGACATGGTTGGTGCTTTCGAGTATTTATCTTGTTGCCAGCCGTGGCGACGGTTTGGTATTGTTCTTAAATACCATACTGCTGATTGTAATTGCCTGTATCAGTGCGCAATGGCAAGCTCTCAGCCGTGCTGGCACACAGCTTTCCAAAGGCAATTTGGAATATCAAGTCAATACAAAGCGTATGTTTCGTGCCTTTCGTCTGCATGGTGAAAATTTGAATCATATTTCACAAGGTGCTGCCATTGCAATGGAACAAAAAATGAAAAGTGAACGTCTGCGTACAGAATTGATTACAAACGTATCCCACGACATCAAAACGCCTTTGACTTCTATCATCAATTATGTAGATTTACTCAAAAAAGAAGATTTGCAAGGCAAAGCCGCGGAATATATCGACGTATTGGACAGACAATCTCGCCGCCTCAAAAAACTGACCGATGATTTGGTAGAAGCGTCGAAAGCCTCTACCGGCAATATCCATTGTCAATTGATGCCAACCGATATGATAGAACTGGTACAGCAAGCCGTTGCAGAATACGAAGAAAAATTGGAAATGGCACAGCTTACCCCCATCATCCATACGCCAGAAGATGCACCCATCTACGCATTGGCAGACGGCAATTTGATGTGGCGTGTATTAAGCAATCTATTGAGTAATGCTTGTAAATATGCACAGCCTTGCACACGTGTTTATATACAATTGCGGCAAGGCGACGAAGATGTATGGATTACCATGAAAAATGTTTCTCGTGATCAATTAAATGTCGATCCTGATGAATTGATGGAACGTTTTGTACGTGGGGATAGCTCTCGTTCCACAGAAGGCAGCGGCTTGGGACTCAATATTGCCCGTTCCTTAGTAGAGTTGCAAAAAGGCACATTCACACTTTCCATAGATGGGGATTTGTTCAAAGCGCAAATCCGCTGTACTCGTGTTGCACCACCTGAACCACCTGCACCACCTGCATCATCTATGTCATCAGAATCACATACTGCTACAGAAAATATGCAGGATACTATATCGGAAACACAGTCTGACACACAGAATGTATCTCCCGAAATATAAAAAAATATAAATACCAAAAATCGTTTTTTACATAATATCCATTATGCAAAAAACGATTTTTATTTGTATCGGATTGGATAAATTCTGATGGATTCCTGTTCTTTTTTGCTTTGCTGCAATCATAGGATACCAATAGCAGATTTTCCGAAATGGAGTCTTTTTTATGCCCTATTGCTTATATTTGAGAAAATCTCGTGCAGACTTTGAAGCAGAACAGCAAGGTATGGGAGAAACCTTGGCACGCCATGAAACGGCATTACGCGCACTTGCTCTGCAATGTGGATATACGATTTCCAAAACATATCGCGAAATACAATCTGGAGAAACCATTGCCGCCCGTCCGCAAATGCAGTGTTTGCTTGCAGATGTGGCAAAAGGTCTATGGGAAGGTGTGCTTGTGATGGAAGTAGAGCGTTTGGCACGTGGGGATACGATGGACCAAGGGCTATTGCTCCATACCTTTCAACAAACATCTACAAAAATTATCACGCCCTATAAAACCTATGACCCAAACAACCCCTTTGACGAAGAATATTTTGAATTTGGTTTGTTTATGTCCCGTCGAGAATATAAAACCATCAATCGCCGTATGCAGCAAGGGCGACGTGCGAGTGTGCAGGAAGGCAAATACATAGGCAGTATCGCCCCTTATGGCTACATACGCCAAAAACTGCTGCACGAAAAAGGGTATACTTTAGCCATAGAACCTACAGAATCGGAAATCGTTCGTATGATTTATGAATGGTACGCATTTGGCATACCACAGCCAGACGGCAGTATCAAAAACGCAGGACGTCCTGCAATTGCCAAACATTTGATACAACTTGGCATTCCGACACGCAAAGGCGGTATGTGGGCAACTTCTTCCATCACACGTATCTTACAAAATCCTGTCTATTGTGGCAAAGTGTTTTGGACACCACAAAAACAGACTGCACAAAATACAAAATTGCTCCTAGATGGCAAACACACGGCATTAGTTTCTGAAACACTTTGGCAAATGGTACAAGAAAAAATTGCTGCCAATGGTGTTCCTCCTGCCCCACGTGCGCTACAAAATCCGCTTGCCGGTTTGATTCGCTGCGCATATTGCAACCATACTATGCAGCGTCGCCCTTATCAAAAAAGTGGGCAACCCCCCTTTTGCATCTGTGTGACACCACATTGTCCCCAAGTAGCCGCCCCACTGGAATTGATTGAAGACAAATTGCTTGCCGCATTGCAAATATGGTGCAAAGACCATAAACCATATTGGGAAGAAATCGCAAATACATTACGCATGCGTGCCCCATGTTCAGATTTTTCGCTTGCACTTCGCAGCAAAAAAGCAGAATATACACGTTTGCAAACCCAAATACAAAATGCATATGACCTTTTGGAACAAGGCATTTATACACCGGCTGTATTTACACAACGACAGTCACTTTTACAAGAAAAACTGCAAATTGTTAGTGATGAAATCGAAACCCTATCTTCGTCTTGTCAAAGTACCACACAGACACCATATATGCTCCCACAGGAAAGCATTTGGGAAATATACCCACATTTGCCGCCTGCACAGAAAAATCTTTTACTCAAAAATTTGATACAATATGTTCTATACGAAAAAACATCATCTGGTCGTTGGCATCATAGCCCCGACGCATTTACATTGACCATTTTTCCGAAAATCTCAAATACATTTTAAAAAATATAGCTGTCACTTTACAAATAAAATGCAAAAGTGGCAGCCCTTTATTTTTATTTTTATTTTTATTTTTATTCTGTTTCTGTTTTTGGTTCTGCCGAAGAAATTATTTTTTTCACATTCTTTTCAAATTTGACACGCGGCAACATCACCATATGCCCACAGCCACAACATTTGATTCTAAAATCTATTCCCGTACGCAAAATTTCCCATTGCTGCGAACCGCAAGGATGCGCCTTTTTCATTTGTACAATATCCCCTACTGCAAACTGCATACTTTATCCCTCCTTTTGCTGTACAATATGCAAGGTACGCTGTGGGAATGGTATTTCGATTCCCTCAGCATCTAATCTATTCTTGATACGGCGACGCAGTTCCGCTTCTGTCGCAATATTCGTTTTGACATGACACTTCGCCACGATTTTTATGGTCACAGCCGAATCATCTAACCCTGTAATACCCACGATGGTTGGTGTTTCCAAAATATCTTCCATATCTTTTGTCTGTTCCATTTCGTCACGCAAAATTTCTAAAACTTTATCAATGCTTGCGTCATATGATACCCCTACCGTTACCACAGCATTGATAAAATCACGACATAAATTGGTCACAGTTCCCACAGAACCATTGGGAATGATATGCACACAACCTTGTGCATCTCGTATTTTTGTAGAACGTAATGTCAAGCTTTCTACGGTACCTGTGATATTTTGTATGGTCACCACATCACCAACTGCATAATGATCTTCAAACAATATGAAAAATCCGTCCATCATATCTGTGACCACGCTTTGCGCGCCCAAACCAATCGCCACAGAACCCGCACTTGCTACCACCACTAAAGAACTGCTGTCAATCCCTAAAAAACCAAGTGCAGTAAAAACACCAATAAAATAAATGACATATTTAATCACGCTGGATGTAATCGAATTGAGCGTTTTGGCTTTTCGTTCTGTCATTGCCAGACGTTGTTTTTTTGTCTGTGCCTGAAAAAAGTGTTTTACCAAACGATTGATGACACGAATCAACAACCAGCAAGCCGCAAAGGTCAATACGATTTCTAAAAAAATCCAACCTGCTTTTGTCAAAAATTCCAAGCATTGTTCCATGGTAGGCAAAAATTGCTTTGTCCATACCTGTTCTACTTGCTGCATAGCTTGTTCCGCATTTTCTACGTTTTCTATATTTTCGATATTTTCCGATATTTGCTGTATCGCAAGCTGTGCGGTTGGTATCGAATTGGGTGTTACAATCATTGCGTTCCTCCTTTTTGTTCACGATACAAAATACAAAATCATTTTTGTTTTCGATAGAGCGCGGCAGCCTCTACAAAATGTTGAAATAAAACATCTTGTTCCTGTGTATACATGGCTTCTGGGTGCCACTGTACCCCCAATACAAAGCCTGTTTGTTTTCTTGCAATCGCTTCTGTCAAACCGTCTGTACTGCTTGCCACAACAGAAAAACCTTCTCCCAATGTAGATACTGCCTGATGGTGTACCGAATTGACCACAACGCGCTTTTTCTGCCACAACGCATACAACAGACCATCTTCCTGCACTTGAATACTATGTGTCGCATGGCGACGGGGTGCTTGTTGGCTATGCTTGATTTGCGAGCCATGCTGTACGGCAATATCTTGGTAAATGCCGCCGCCTGCGGCAATATTCATCACCTGCATACCACGACAAATGCCAAATATGGGAATATCGCGTAAAAACGCCTGTTCACAAAGCCACAATTCATATGCATCACGTAAGGGCGAAATTTCTCCATTTTGTGCAATTGGTTCTTCCCCAAACAACAAAGGGTCTATATCCCCGCCCCCACTGAACAAAATACCATCTACATAATCTGGAAAAGTTTGGTCTTCCGGCATCAACAGGATTGGTATACCGCCTGCGCGTTGTATGGCATGAATATAGTCTTCATGAATCAAAAAACGCTTGGTATCATATGCGTAATCCGGCGTAATGCCAATGATGGGTTTTTGCAGATTTTTGGGATTTTGCAATTTTTGCATTGTTTGCACTCCTTTTTTCATTTCTTTACAGTATACAAAAGCAGACTGCTTTTTGCAACCAAAGCCAGAAGATTACAGGTGTTTTTTCTTCTGCGCATCAATTTTATGAATCCATTTGCTTTTACTTGAAGAAGCCCCTTTATATGTGGTATGATACAGATACAAGCAACTAACTTTTTCGGATAAAATTTTAGAAATGGAGTGAATCCCAAATGGCAAATATCGGCATTATAGGCGCAATGGAAGAAGAAATCGCATTTTTGCGCGAACAAATAGAAATCATCACAACCAAAAGTCTGCTTGGATTGACCTATCATATCGGACGTTTTAGCGGACATCAAGTTGTATTGGTCAGAAGCGGCATCGGCAAAGTCAACGCTGCCATTTGCACGCAAGCAATGATTGACCATTTTGGTGTAGATTTTGTCATCAACATTGGTGTCGCTGGCGCACTTTCTCCTGAATTGAAAATCGGAGATATTTTAATCTCTACTGATGCAGTACAGCATGATATGGATACTACAGATTTTGGTGACCCGATTGGCATCATTCCACGTATGCCTGTCAGCTATTTCCCTGCGGACGAAGCTCTGATTGCGCTTGCAAAACAAGCGGCAGATACTTGCCATTTAGACTGCCGTATCATGACAGGACGTGTGGCTAGTGGCGACCAATTCATCAGCAGCAAAGCTGCCAGAAAAGCTATACGCAAAAATGTACAAGGCGACTGTGCCGAAATGGAAGGGGCTGCCATTGCACACACTTGTTTCCTGAATCGTATCCCCTTTGTGATACTGCGTGCCATATCCGATGAAGCCAACGAACAAGCTGGCGTATCCTTTGATGAATTTTGTGTCAAAGCGGCAAAAAACAGCAGTTTGTTAGCTGAAACCATGATTACATTGTTATCCTAACGTACCATAGAAAAATATATCCAAAAATATAGGTATAAATTTTCTGTTATTTCTTCGGTTAGACTCTTGTCAGAATGTATACAGTTTTGTATAATGCAGACAGAATCAGGTTTTTGACAACAAAAAGCAATCGGAAAGGATGATATGACATGACCGCAAAAACACATGGTTATATTACAAAAGAAATCGAATTGGAACAGATTTACCGTTTTATTTCCAGATATTTTGACCCAGAAGCCAAAGTCAACCGCTACGAAAACCGCTTTGGTGAAAGCAATGAAATGGCAGTATATTTCACTTACAAAGGCGAAGAACGTCGTCTGTTTACCATGGTCTACAAAAGCCGTAAATTCTCCAAAACAGGCGAAAAAAGACGTTTGATTTTCTTGGATTTGGATTATTGGGGACATAGTGTAGAAATCATGCGTTCCATCATTTCTTTCTTTAGTGGCTGGATGGACGAAAACGACTGTGATAAAGAAGGTCCTTATTACATCGACGAACAACCCGATGGCGTAGTACCTAACATTATCAAAATCACAAGAAAAGAACTGAATAAGCGTATGGGCGGTATGGTAGTCATCATTGATGACGATGATGAGGAAGAAGAAAACCAATAAAGCAACAGAAAAAACAGCCGGAAACCTTTGCATCAAGCACAGTTTCCGGCTATTTTTTGATTCTTTCTAAGAGATACGCACACACTGCTTTTCCCTTCCATATCATACCAAAGAAGTCAAAACAGGAGGTTTTTTCTTATGAAAGAAATTGCTGGAAATTTCGTTTCTGATACCACATCAGAATGCAGTATTTCCCCTAGCTTGCCGACACAAAATTGTAATGCTTGTATCATAGAAAAAATTGGTCTTGCACAGGCATTTGTTGCCTCACAGCCTTATCAAGCCCCCAGTACACCCGAACAAAGCCTTGTTTGTGGCACCGCATTTTCTGACCTTTCCATGCCTTATACACAAGGCAGCCATATCCGCCAAAACGCAAGGGAGGTGACAGCATGGAACGCGATGTAATGCTGCAAAAATTGATGGAAATGGATTTTATTGCTACCGATTTAGGATTATATCTGAATACACACCCAGAAGAAACCGAAGCAATCACAGCATATCGTCAAGTGATTGCCGCCGCAGAAACATTACGCGCAAAATTTGAAGCAGCTTATGGTCCACTTTGTTCCTTCCGCAGTGACACACAGGAAGGCGATACCTCTTGGCAATGGAAAAATGACCCTTGGCCTTGGCAGCTTGGTGCAAATCCCTCTTTGGCAGGAAAGGAGTGTATGTAAATGTGGATTTATGAAAAAAAATTAGAATTTCCTATCAATATCAAAAAACCTGATGCGCGTCTTGCAAAAATCATGATTGAGCAATACGGCGGCAGTGATGGCGAAATCGGTGCAGCTTTGCGCTACCTGAGCCAACGTTTTACTATGGTAACTCCTGAAGCTCGTGCAACCCTCAATGATATTGCAACAGAAGAATCGGTATGTTATGGTTATCAATCATGGTCATTGATGCGTCATTGATTATGAAACAAATACCACCTGCACCAATACCATGTAACAAGCCGTACCACCTACAATACTGACCAATGTTTTTCCTTTCCAAATATGCAGCAAAGCCACAACCGCCACGCTGATACATTGCGGTGCCCAGCCAGACAAACTAGAAAAGCTGGTCGATTTCAAACAATACACCACCAAAACCGCCATCACACAGGCAGGCAATACCTTGCCCAAATATTGCACAGGCTGCGGAACCTCTCTGCCTGCAAACAACAAAAACGGCGCAATACGCAGGAAAAAAGTACATATTGTTGCAGTACATATAATCGCTAACGTTTGTCCATTGCTTAACATGATTTTTCCTCCTCTGTTTCTTTCTGCAATACATATTTTTTACTGCCAAGCAATACTGCAATGCCTAATATCATAGCTGGCAGTATAAAACGGTCTGCACCAAATACCAAAAGACTCAATACACCACAGACCAGACCCGCAATGGCTGGCAAATGACTTTTTGCGCCTTTCCATTGTTCTACAAATATCACTACAAACAATGCTGTCATGGCAAAGTCGATTCCTGTTGTATCAAATGGTATCAAGCCGCCTGCCAATGCACCCAACGCTGTACCAACCAACCAATAGATATGGTCTAACAAACTAATCCAAAACATAACTTGCTTGCCATCTTCTCCTTCCTGTGGCTGATAAGAACAGAGCAAGGAATATGTTTCATCTGTCAGAGAGTGTACCATATATAAATATTTTTTGCCCATGCTGCGAAATGTATCCATAAAAGACAAGCCATAAAACAGATGTCTGCTGTTGACCAAAAGTGTTGTCACCGCCACAGTCAACAAAGAAGCGCCGCCAGATAAAAATTGCAGCAATACAAATTGCATAGACCCTGCGTACAATACCAGAGAAATCAGCAATGCCCAAAATACATTGTACCCCATTTCCTGCATCAGCAGTCCAAACGCAATCCCAATGGATAAATACCCCGCCATCACTGGCACAGATTTAACAAACGCAATCCGTAATACTTTTCTCATATTGCATTCCTTCTTTCCTTTTCTTTTGTATCACCCCTATACCAAAGCATAGGGCTTGCTTTTTTTGTCTGAATGGATAAAATAAAATTCAGAACAAGAGTGTTTTGTCCATGATAGGAACATTGTATATTTCCTAAAACAAGAATATGATACCACAGGAGGTATTTTATGGCAAAAGTATTTTTTACACAAAACCGCCAACGTTTGGCAGAACGTATGCCGCAAAACAGCATTGCTGTTTTATTCGCGGGCAAAGCTCCCTGCAAACGCGGCGATGAATATTACCCTTTTTCTCCTGATAGAAATTTTTATTATCTGACAGGGATAGAAAGAGAAGATATGATTTTTGTACTTGCCAAATATGGCGCACAAACAGAAGAAATTTTATTCCTTCCACGCGATAACGGCGAAATGGCAAAATGGGTCGGCGCAAATATGACAGCAGAAGAAGCACAAGAAGTCAGCGGCATTTCAGATTTACGCCCTTTGGACGCATTTACAGAAGATTTTGCAGCACTGGTTTTCCGTCAAAATCTGACAACGCTTTGTTTAGATATGGAACATAGACAATGGGCAGATACACAAACACCAGCACTGCGTTTTGCCGCAGAATGTCGAGCAAACTATCCAGCCATGCAGTTTTTAGACCTCTATCCTATATTCGGAGATTTGCGCTTAATCAAAACGCCTTTTGAATTGGAACGTATGCGCAAAGCAATGGAAATCACACGCAAAGGCTTAGAAGCTATGATGCTGCATGCCCGTCCGAATATGTATGAATATGAAATGGAAGCTTATTTCGATTTCACATTAATGCAAAATGGTGTACGGCATAAAGCATTTTCTACCATCGCTGCCGCTGGAGAACGCGCGACCATATTGCATTATTCCAAAAATGACGGCATCGCAAAAGATGGAGATTTGCTTTTGGTGGACTGCGGGGCGCAATATGAGTGGTACAATGGCGATATTACACGTACTTTCCCGGTCAATGGCAAATTTACACCACGTCAACGTATGGTATATGAAATTGTACTAGAAGGACAGCAAAAAGTCATAGATGCCATTCGTCCAGGTTTGCCCTTTTCTCGCTTGAACGAAATTCTAAAAGAACATTATTTGACCGCATTACAGGAAATCGGTCTTGCGGAAACCATGGAGGACGTTACAAAATATTATTATCATGGTGTCAGCCACTATCTCGGAGCGGAAACACATGACATCGGGCGTTATATTTCCCGTGATTTACAGCCCGGTATGGTGCTGACGGTAGAACCTGGGCTATATATTCCGCAATGGGAAATCGGGATTCGTATTGAAGATGATGTACTTGTGACAGAAAATGGCTGTGAAGTCATGACAAAAGATATGATAAAAACAGTAGATGAAATCGAAGCATTTCTTGCGAAGGGACGTACAGAGGCATGACATTTTCGGAAGCGGATTTATACGAACCCATTCGCCAATTTTTAGAAAATGCAGGGTATCAGGTACAGGCAGAAGTAAAAAACTGTGATATTGCGGCAAAAAAAGAGGATACTTTATTGATTGTGGAACTCAAAAAAAGTTTTGGGCTAAAATTGGTTTATCAAGCAATCGAACGACAAACTTTGACCGAAGAAGTCTATGTTGCCATACCGCGCCCTGAAAAAGGGCAAAAAGAAAAAAGCTGGCAAAATATGTTGCGGCTTTTGCGTCGGCTACATTTGGGGCTTTTGACCGTTGCATTGGACAGCCCATTGCAAACCGTAGATGTGATTTTAACTCCGCAATCCAATGATGCACGCAAAAACAAAGCCAAAAGATGCGGCTTAGAAACCGAACTGCAAAACCGTCAAGTACAAGCCAATATTGGCGGTATCACACGAAAAAAAATCATTACAGCATATCGTGAAAAAGCATTGACACTTTGTTGTATTTTAGAGCACTGCCCTTCCGCCAGCTATGCACAGTTGCGCAATTTGGGCTTAGAAGAAAAATATCTCACCATACTACGCAGCAATGTATACCATTGGTTCACACGCATACAGCCTGGTGTTTATACATTATCAGAAGAAGGAAAAGCCGCACTTTTACTGCCGGAATATCAAACCGTCATTCGATATTATCAGAAACAATATCAAAATTGGTATATCACTACAGAAGGAGAAACACATGGAAACGAATAAAGCATATTATGATAACGCATATACAACCAGCTTTACCGCACAAGTCATTTCTTGTGAAGCACAAGGCAAGGCATATCATATTGTATTAGACAAAACTTTCTTTTATCCAGAAGGCGGTGGACAGCCTGCGGATATTGGTACATTAGGGGACGCAAACGTAACCGATGTACGAGATAAAAATGGTGTCGTTATCCACATCACAGACAAACCCTGTACCGTTGGCGAAACAGTCACAGGTGTCATAGACTGGAAACACCGTTTTGATTTGATGCAAAATCATTCTGGAGAACATATTTTATCTGGTTTAATCTGCGCAGCCTATGGCTGTGATAATGTAGGGTTTCATATGGGACGCGATGCCATACTGATTGATTTTAACACCAAAATCCCAGAAGAAGATTTGCCTGTTTTGGAACAAAAAGCTAACGAGGCAATTTGGAAAAACATTGCTTCTGTCGTCAGTTATCCTACCCCAGAAGCATTGGAACAATTGGAATACCGCAGCAAAAAAGCATTATCTGGCAAAGTACGTATCATGGAAATGCCTGGATATGACCGTTGTGCTTGTTGTGGGACACATGTTTCACATACTGGTGAAATCGGCATGATTAAAATTTTATCAGCACAAAATTACAAAGGCGGCACACGTTTAGAGATTGTATGTGGTATGCGTGCTTTGGCGGATTATGCAGAAAAAACGACACAAGCTGCTGCTATTTCAGAACTGCTTTCTGTGCCAACTGGCAAAATCGCACAAGCTACGACTGCATTGCTTGCGGAACGCGATGCCTTGAAACAAACCATCAGCCGTATGAAATGGGAAAAGATGCACGCACTTGCCGCGCAAATTTCCAGCACCGAAAAAACCTGTTTTTTTGTAGAGGATTTTGATTCCAAAGATATGGTACATTTTGCAGATTTGATACTAGATAAAACAAATGGGACAACCGCTGTCTTTTCTCCTGCTGGCAATGGCTTTGCTTTTGTATTGATGAGCCGTACCGAAGATATGCGTCCTTTGGCAAATCGCATGCGGGAACAGCTCGGCAGCAAAGGCGGCGGAAAACCCGAAAGCGTACAAGGCAGAACAGAAGCCAAACAAGATACCATATCCACATTTTTACAAACAGAAGGATTTTCCATACAATAAAAAATACTTTGACCGTTTCTGACAGTGTCACAGAAACGGTTTTTTTATTTACCAATTCTCATATTTTCAAAAATCCATTGACGTAGTTATGAAAACTATTATAATTAGAAATAAGAACAAGTCTACTTGGATACGAAAATAGGAGGATACTATGGTACGCATACTCACAGACAGCACGTGTGATTTGACAAAAGACAGAATGGACGCTCTTGGTATACTTTGTGTACCACTTACCGTACAAATTGGTGCACAAACATATACAGATGGTGTCACATTATCTAACCATGCATTTTATGAAAAATTACGTACAGAAAAAGATTTTCCAAAAACAGCACAACCTTCTCCACAAGCATTTTTGGATATATTTTCCATGCATGCCGCACAAGGAGAGGAAATTGTATGTTTGCTGATTTCTTCCGAATTAAGTGGTACCGTACAATCAGCGCGTATTGCGGCTTCTGAATTAGAAGATGCCAAAATCTATATATTAGATTCTCGTACTGCTTGTTTATCTTTAGGGCTTTTAGTTGAAATAGCGGCAAAATGGGCACATGAAGGGCTTTCTGGTGCGGCGATTTATGAAAAATTAGAATCTTTGACCGAGCGTATCCGCATTATTGCCGCTGTAGAAACTTTGGAATATCTCAAAAAAGGTGGTCGACTTTCCGCAGCTGCTGCCACCATTGGCACAATGCTAAATCTACACCCTATTGTCGGAATTTTAGATGGTAAGGTGGTATCTTTTACAAAAGTACGTGGCAAAAAGAAAATGCTGGAAACTTTATATAAACAAGCGCAAGCAGATGGGATCGATACCACATACCCTATTTTATTAGGACATGGCGATGCAAAAGCAAATTATGAAGCATTATGTGCACTGTTTGCATCAGTAGACACAGAAAAACGATATGGCGAAATCGGCTCTGTCATTGGCGCACACGCTGGACCAGGTGTCACAGCAGTGGCATATATCAAAAAATAATACATTTTCTTTGATTTTCTACGATATTTTTCCATAAAAAAGCAAGATTTTTTCTGCCAATCGGTGTATGATAAAAGAAAAAGGGAAAGGCGTGATATTCTATGATGATTCGTACAGAGTTTACATTTCCTTCCGCGCTTTCTGGCAGGGAAATTACGGCATATAGTTGGAGCAGCGGCGGCAAATGTCGCGGCGTTGTACAATTGGTACATGGTATGCAGGAACACATGCGCCGCTATGACGATTTTGCAGTTTTTCTTGCATCACATGGCTTTGTGGTATATGGCAGTGACCATTTAGGGCATGGAAAATCCATTCGCAAGGAAAGCGACTATGGTTATTTCGGACCTTCAGAAGGTTGGCGCAATTTGGTTACTGACCAATATACTTTGATGCAAACTGCCAAAAAAGAACATCCCCATGTTCCTTTTATTTTAATCGGGCATAGTATGGGTTCTTTTATCGCGCGTGAAATGGCGGCAGAATATGGGCAGCAATTGGATATGGCAATTTTTTTAGGTACCAGTGATGGTGACCGTTTGTTAAAAATTGCAAAACGCTGGGCGGACTATGGCAGTACACGACATGGCATCAAAACACCAGCTTCTATGTTAGGTTCTGCTGCCTTTGCAAGTTTTCAACGCAAAATCAAACACCCACGCACACATCATGACTGGCTTTCCACATTGCCTGAAGTGGTAGATGCTTTTATATTAGATACAGAATGCGGCAGAGATTTTACGTATGGCGGTTTTCAAGATTTATTCACACTGTTAGCACGTGTCAGTGCAAAAGAATGGGCATATCGACTGCCCAAAAAATTACCAATGCTTTTGGTTTCTGGGAAAGAAGACCCTGTCGGTGCATATGGCAAAGGGATTCGACATCTCGCAAACCGTCTCATGCGTGCTGATTGCTGTTGTATTTCGGTCAAATTATATGCCAATATGCGCCATTGCGTACTGCATGAAGCGCGTCAAGAGCAAGTATATGATGATATTCTAAAATGGATTTTGCGCTATTTGCCAAAATCTATCTCATAAAAAAACAGGTGTCTGTGCAAACGCACTTGACACCTGTTTTTTTATATGTTATCATATGAGCAAACATTCATATATGAGAGGAAGAATGCCATGACACAACATGATGAAGCACATTCTGAATGCCGTGCATTGTTTGATGATTTTGTGAATGACTTGGCGGAATTTTTCAAGGTATTTGGCGATGCCACCCGTATCCGCATCTTACGCCTTTTATTACAAAAAGAAAGAAGTGTAGGAGAATTGGCGGAAGCGTTGGATATGACACAATCAGCAGTATCTCACCAATTACGCACCCTGCGTCAAAATGACCTTGTCAAATATCGCAAAGAGGGAAAAACCGTTTATTATTCTTTAGATGATGCACATGTACGCACTGTATTACAACAAGGTACCACACATATTTGTCATAAGCGCGGATATGCCGAAGAAGAATAAACGGAATCTTCTTCCTATTTATCTGCAAGGAAATTGGCTTTTTTTGCTCTATATATGAATAGATACTCATGTAATCAATTATAAAGAGGTGTTTTCTATGCAAGAGATGACCATATCGCTCAAAGGTTTGACTTGTGCCAACTGTGCGGGCAAAATTGAACATGGTGTTGCTGCTCTGCCCCAAACACAAGAGGTACAAATCAATTTACTCAAACAAGAAATGCAACTTTTGCTGCATGATGACGCAAATCCCAAAGAGGTATTTTCCGCTGTAGAAAAAACAGTACATCGGTATGAATCCCATGTAGCGGTATCCCTCTTAGAAAAAGGTACCACAGAAGCACAACATGAACAGAGTTGTGCTTGCGACTGCTGTGGTACACATACACATCATCACGCACACAGTCATACACATAGTCATACAAATATCAATCAAATTCAATTTGCACGTTTTGGCATTGGTCTTATTTTGTTTTTCATAGCAAATATATGGAGTGGCACTGGCAGCCTGATTTGTTTCTTGGTGTCTTATCTTTTGTTTGGCTATGATGTGGTTTTGGCAGCTTTACGCAATATCGCCAAAGGGCAAGTATTCGATGAACAATTTTTGATGTCACTTTCCACCATAGGCGCTATGTGTCTGGGTGAAATGTCCGAAGCTGTATTCGTTATGTTATTTTATCAAGTAGGCGAAACATTCCAAGAATATGCCTTACAGCGTTCTCGTCGTTCCATCAATGCATTGCTGCAAATGCGTCCTGATACAGCGCATATTGTCACAGAAGACGGGATTCATACGGTTGCACCACAAGAGGTGGCTGTGGGTGACACAATACAAGTCAAAGCCGGAGAACGGATTCCATTAGATGGTATTGTATCGCAAGGCTGGGCAATGTTAGATACCGCCGCATTGACTGGAGAATCTCTCCCCCGTCGTGTAGAAGTCGGCAATGAAGTATACAGCGGCTGTATCAATACAGATGGCTTGCTGCAAATTCAAGTCACAAAACCATTTTCCGCCTCTACTGTCATGAAAATTATGGAATTGGTAGAACATGCCGCAGGCAATAAATCTAAAACGGAAAAATTTATTACACGTTTTGCGCGTATTTATACGCCACTTGTGGTTGGTTTGGCAGTATTATTAGCAGTTGTACCACCCCTACTGGGTTTTGGCACATGGTCTATGTGGATTGGGCGCGCATTGATTTTTTTGGTTGTGTCTTGTCCTTGCGCTTTGGTACTTTCTGTGCCATTGACCTATTTTTCTGGCATTGGTGCCGCTTCCAAAAATGGTATTTTAATCAAAGGTGGCAACGACCTGGATACGCTTTGTCACACCAATTGCATGGTATTTGACAAAACTGGTACATTGACAAAAGGCAAATTTTCTTTGACACAAATTTTGGCACAAAATACGGACCTTGTTTTAGAATATGCCGCAGCAGCAGAACATGCTTCTACACACCCGATTGCAAAAGCCATTTTTGCCGCCTATGGCAAAGAAATAGATTCTTCTGCCATTACGGATTATACCGAAAAAGGCGGTTATGGTATTACATGTCGCTATCAAGGGCATATGCTTGCTTGTGGCAATGCGCGTTTACTACAGGAAATGGAAATCACATTCCCACACTATACTGGAAACGGTTCTGTCGTCTATCTTGCAGTAGATGGCACCTATCAAGGTACACTTGTAATTGATGATACTTTGAAAGAAAACTGCGCTGATGCATTGGCAAAACTGCGCAAACAAGGCATCTCAAAAATGGTATTGCTGACAGGCGACCGACAAGAAACTGCTGGCGCAGTAGCAGCACAATTTTCTTTGGACGCCGTACATGCCCAACTATTGCCATGGGATAAAGCCAGCAAATTAGAAGAAATATTGCAAGAAAATACAACAGGAAAAACCGCCTTTGTTGGAGATGGCATCAATGATGCGCCTGTATTGGCTGCCGCAGATGTAGGTATCGCTATGGGTGGAATTGGTGCAGATGCTGCGATAGAAGCCGCAGATGTTGTGTTAATGGAGGACGATTTGGAAAAATTGTCTGTTGCATTACGCATCGCCAAAAACACAAGAAAACTTGTTTTACAAAATATTGTGTTTGCGTTAGGTGTCAAACTTGCCGTTTTGCTTTTGAGTGCCTTTGGTTTTGCAAGTATGTGGATGGCAGTCTTTGCCGATGTTGGTGTTGCGGTATTGGCTGTATGCAATGCAATGCGTAAAAAATAATTTGCAACAAAGAAGCATGTGGAACAGTACATGCTTCTTTTAGGGTGTCGAAAAAGTCGACACCCTGTCGTCAAAGGCTCATTTCATTCAAGCCTTTGACGAGTTGACAGAAGTATAAAACCAAAGTTCCATCGGTTAAAAAACCTTGAAACTTCGGTTTTTCCTCGTCAGAAGTGAATTCCGACTGCGGATTCTAGTTGGGAAACGCTTCGTTTCCCAAACCCTTCCGCGCTCTTGAAAAATTATAATACCTAGTTTTTCTACAGTCTAAAAGAAGCATGTGGAACAGCACATGCTTCTTTTCAATATTGATTTTTCCTTTTTGCAAGATACTTTTTATTCCAATATTTTTTGTAGGTTGTGTATGGTTTGTATAAAATATAAAGCAACAATGCACAGCCTATTTATTGTATCGTATGTGCTTGTCGTAACAATTGTTTTCGGCTTGTCATAAAATATAATACTATACAAACCAATATAGTACAAAATTCTGCAAATGGCATTGTCAGCCAAACCCCTTGCAGTTCAAAAAATTTAGGCAAAATCATCATACCAATAACGATAAATATCAATCCTCTACTACCTGCAATCAAAAGAGAATTGACAGCATTTCCTAATGCAGTTTGGTATCCAGATTGCATGATGGTAAATCCATTGAACAAAAATGCAGTGCTATAAATATGTGCCCCTTGTGTAGACAATTGTAAAATTTCGGGTGTATCTGTCAAAAATATACCAATCAATGATTCTGTACATAGATTAAATATCAAAAAAATCAGTACACCACTGATGAAATTCAACAACAGTGAAATACGCAAAATGTTGCGTACTCGTTCATGATTGCCCGCACCATAGTTATAACTCAAAAGTATACCACTACCATCTGCCACACCAAACATTACCAAAATAACAAAATTACTAATATAATTGATAACGGTAAATGCTGCAACACCTTGTTCTCCTGCATATTGCATCAATGCCATATTAAATAACCATACTGTTACAGCAGTAGATAGACTTGTAACACCTTCCGAAGAACCATTACATACTGTATGTTGTAACAATTTGAATTGAAACTTTCCTTGATAAATATTTAATATATTACTTTTCTTCAAAAAAGGTCGTATGGTTATCATCAATCCCGCAGTATAGGCAATACCTGTTGCCAATGCAGCACCTGTTGTACCAAGTTGCAAAATTTTAATCGCAACAAAGTCCGTTACAATATTGCTCACCAGACAAGTAACAGTTGCCACTAAATATAAATGTGGTTTCCCAAGCAATCTTGCCATAAAGCCAAAGAAAAGCATAAAACAAATCATAGGGCTAAAGAAAGATAATGTACGGATATAATCTGCTGTATCTTTCAGCAAAACCGCATTTGCTCCCATATAAGTTGCTAAGGTTTGATTCAAAAAAATGCCCAAAAACATTATCATAAATGCTGCAAACAAAAGTGCAATCACAGAAGAACGAAAAATATTTTGTGCTTTCGATACAGATTCTTTTTTCTGTTCCCCTAAAGTACGTCCTACAAAACTAATACTTCCTGTACAAATTATCATGGTACAACCAATAATCGTTTGCATATAAGGAATGGCGATATTCACGCCTGCCATTGCATTTGTACTAGCGTATTTGCCTAAAAATATACCGTCTATCATACCTTGTATCCCTGCCAATACCATTGAAAGAATGGCAGGTAATACAAATTTTAAAAACAAACGATATAGCGGTTCTGTTTGCATTTCATGTTGTTGCATATGATATATACTCCTTTTCAAAATTTGATAAAATTTGTGATATGATAGCAGTATAAAGGATACTATAATGGGAGAGTCAATAGAGAAAGGGAAATTTATCATGAAAGATTTATCATCTATTGGGGAAGTAAGTAAAATCAAAGGAGTATCTATAAAATCCTTGCGCTATTATGAAAAAATTGGTGTATTACGTCCAGCATACATCAACCCAGATACAGGCTATCGTTATTATACCGTAGAGCAATTACTTACTATAGAATTGATATTAATTTTTTTAGAATTGGATATTCCCTTAAAAAATTTTGAACAATACATGACAGAAAAGCAAGATTTAGACATACAAAAACTGGTGCAAGATGGCACAAAAATCGTCAACGAGAAAATGAAAAAACTCAAAAAACGAAAACAATTTCTACAAAATTTGTCTGCACATATCACACGCACACATGAAATCAAAAAAATCGAAACTGAATTTATATAAAACTTAAAAGAACGATATTTTTTAATTACGCATTACGAACATGATTTATCTGATTATAAAAAAATACATATGCAATATTCCAAATTGATATGGCAAGCAGTAGAACTCGGAATGCCAGACCAATTTAATCAAGGTTTTTTTATGGTGGAATAAAATGGTAGATATGAATATAATATTTTTTAGAAATCCCCAAACCACATAAAGAACCCGAAAATTTATATATTGTACCCAGCGGAAAATTTTTGTGTCATGTTGTACCATTTGAACGTTTTTCCTCTATACAACCACACACAAAACTTTGCATCGTGCAAGAATTATTTAATGTAACCATCAATTCTTTTGAACGATATATAGAAGTACAAGAATTGGTTTATGAAACTTCAAAAATTTCAAAAACTTCAAAAACTTCAATATCATAGTATGGGAAACGATATGATGTAAGAAAAAATGGAAAAAGGAAGTATGCAATATATCACATGCTTCCTTTTATGTTTGTATGTTTATGTTTGTATTGATATTATTGTTTATCGCTTATGATACCGTTTTCCATTTTTCTTTTGTTTTTGTGCAATACAGCGATATGCAATGATCGTTACAGTGCCTTTGCCGCGATAAGATTTGACTTCATAACGTTCTGGAAACGCTGCCAATAATTGCGGTAATTTTACAAAGCCATACGTACGGCAGTCAAAGTCTGGTTTGGTACGTTTGATAAAAGAACCTGCGGAACTCACATTCACATAACCATCGTCGTCTTGGTATGTGTCATATGCTTTTTTCAGCAATGTATGTACTTCCGCAATATCATTATCTTCTTGTACTGCTTTTGCACGAGATTGTTTCGTCAGTTTTGGCAGTAATTCTGCACTGTCCTCATCCACTTCGACTGCAATATTTTTCGATATATTTTCCAAAAATATAAACTCATCACAAGAATTACGGAACGGTTCTGGGGTTTTTTGCTCCCCTACCCCCATCACATATACGCCTTTTTCGCGCAATTTGATTGCCAATGGTGTATAATCGCTGTCACTAGACACCAATACAAACGCATCATAAATATCACTATATAATAAATCAATGGCTTGAATCACCAATGCAATATCGGTCGCGTTTTTTCCTGCTACATAGTCAAATTGATGTTCTGCCTTGATGGCAAGACGTTTGGTTTCTTCTTCCCAGTTTTTCAAATTATTCTTTTTCCAATTTCCATAGGCGCGTTTTACTACAATGCGACCATGTGTTGAAATTTCACGCAAAATATCGCTGACTTTTGCCGCTGGCGTATTATCCGCATCAATCAGCACTACCATTTTTGAAAAATTGCTCATACGATTCTTTTTCCTCCTAAAAATATTTATATTTTTTCTATTACAACAATGTCATCACGCCTGCCATCACGCCACGTGCTTCTCCCATTTTGCGGTGAGAATAAAACCGTGCAGTATCACACATAGTACAAAGACCTGCAATCTCTATATTCTCGATTCCACAGCCTTGCAGCAACCGTTTATTGGTATCCCATAGGTCGATTTTGTATTTTCCTTCTTCTGATGGGTCATCGAAAATGACATCATCTGCAAAATTCAGATTCTCGCGAAATAATGTTACAACAGGGTCATCTACCTGAAAACAACATTTGCCGATAGATGGTCCAATCGCCGCAATCATATCTTGTGGTTTGCTACCAAATTCTTCTTGCATACGTTGTACGGTTTTTTCTGCCATACGATTGGCTGTTCCCTTCCAACCGCAATGCGCCAGACCTATTGCTTTTTGCTTAGGGTCTAATAAAAATATCGGCACACAGTCCGCACCAAATATGACAAGATTGATACCTGTTTCATTGGTAATCAAAGCGTCAATATCTTGATAAGGACGGGGCTTTGTGACACCGCTTCCTTTGTCTGCTGCTGTGACACGCAAAATATTGGTAGTATGTGTTTGTTGTGTAGCAACAAATGCGGTTTCGTCCAAATCCAAAGCCTGCGCTAAGAGTTGATAATTTTTAGCCACTGCCACTTTGTCTTCCCCACGGCTAAACCCCATATTCATACTAGCATAGACCCCTGTACTGACGCCACCATGTCTTGTCGTAAACGCATGACGCACCATACCCGTTTGCTCCAAATTCTCGAATGTAACCAATTCCATATTGCCCTTTTGCACGATTTTCAATGTTTTGCCTCCTTATTCCCAGAATGCGTTTTCCAAATATCGAAAATAACTTTGTCCATTTTCTCGCTTGATTTCTGCCACATCAAAGCGACATGCGATATCTTCCATTTTGTTTTCTGCCAAATACTGGCGTGCGGCTGCTATGATTTTTTGCTGTTTCTTGCGGTCTACCGCTTCGGCAGGCGTACCAAAATACTCTTGACTACGTGCTTTGACCTCTGTAAAAACAAGCGTATCGCCTTGTTTTGCAATGATGTCGATTTCGCCTTGTGCTGTACGGTAATTTTGTGCCAATATGGTATAGCCTAATTTCTGCATTTGGCGAACTGCCAAAGCTTCGCTCAAATTGCCTTTTTGTGATGTATTTTCTTGTTCGATTTGTTCCATAATTTTTTTGACAAAGCTGCGGCGATGTATGGGACATAATCCATGTGCTGCAATGCCTGCAATATGTTTTTGGGAACCATATCCTTTGTTTGATGCAAAATCATATTCTGGGTATTGCTCTGCCAATTCTTCCATCATAGCATCTCTGGTTACCTTGGCAATAATACTAGCCGCCGCAATGCTCATACTTTTCGCATCGCCTTTTACAATGCCTTCTTGTGGTATAGCAAGCTGTGGAATATGTACCGCATCTGCAAGTATATAATCAGGTTGTATGGCAAGCTGTGAGATTGCTTGACGCATGGCTTCATAAGTTGCCTGTAAAATATTGATTTCATCAATACGCGTATGCGATACAATACCGACTGCCCAAGCTATGGATTCTGCTTTGATTTGCTCTGCAAGGCTTTCTCGCTTTTGGGCAGAAAGTTTTTTGGAATCGTCAACCCCCAATATGGTATGGTTTTCTGGCAAAATCACGGCTGCCGCGACCACTGGACCTGCCAAAGGACCTCGTCCCACCTCGTCAATACCAGCAATAGAATGATACCCCTTTTCATATGCCGCACGTTCATACTGTAACATCGTTTGCATACGCAGCAATTCTTTTTCTTCTGCATCATAACGCTTATGCGCACTCGAAACTAAATTTTGTACGCCTTTTCGTGTATCATTTGCATATTCTTCCCAAAATTGGGATAATTGCGCATGGGTACATTGCGCCAATTTTGCTTTGATTTGTGCAATGGATTCCATGTTTGCCTCCTTTTTGATTGCCATTTGCGATTGCCTTTTATAAAAAGAGCTTTGTACGCTTTTTTGCGTCAAAGCTCTTATCAATATCTGTCAAAAAAACTTTTTTCGCACTTTTCTCAGACTTCCATAATAATGGGTAAAATCATAGGGCTTCTTTTTGTTTTCTGCCAAATATAATTTTTTAATGTGTCTTTGATGAGATTTTTCATAAAGTTCCAACTTGTGATATTCTTTTCTTCGCACTCATATAATGCTTTTAGGACAACTTCGCGTGCGCCGTCCATCAAACCTTCTGATTCACGTACATACACAAAACCACGGGAAATGATATCAGGTCCTGCCACAATTTCCCCTGTTTCGCTGTCCATAGAAACTACAACTACCATCAAGCCATCTTCGGAAAGATGTTTCCTGTCACGCAATACGATATTGCCCACATCGCCAACGCCCAAGCCATCTACCATAACTTGACCAGCCGGCACGGTACCTGTGATTTTTGCCTCGTTTTTGGAAACTTCCAATACTTCGCCCAGCTTCATCACAAAGATATTATTTTTATCCATGCCCATGCTCATCGCCAAATCCCTATGACAAGACAAGTGCATATATTCACCATGCACTGGCATGAAAAACTTTGGTTTTGTCAACGCAAGCATCAATTTGAGTTCTTCCTGTCTTGCGTGCCCCGAAACATGAATATCTTCAATACCGCCATAAATGACATCTGCGCCTTTTTTCAATAATTCATTGATGACACGAATAACATTTTTTTCATTTCCCGGAATCGCGGACGCACTGATGATAATTTTATCATCTGGCTTGACAGTTACCTGTTTATGCTCACTATTTGCGATACGAGATAATGCAGACATGGTTTCGCCCTGACTGCCTGTTGTGATAATGACAAGCTGTTCATCACGATAATTTTTGATTTCTGTAATGTCAATCAATGTGCGTGGCGGTATCCATAAATAATCCAGCTCTGACGCAGTTTTAACTGCGTTTATCATACTGCGCCCAATGATGGCAACCTTTCTGCCATACATATATGCTGCATTGATGATTTGTTGGATACGATGGATATTTGAGGAAAACGTTGCAACCATAATACGATTGCGTGGGGTTTCTTCAAAAATCCGTTCAAATACCTTCCCCACGTTTTTCTCTGACATGGTAAAGCCTTTGCGCTCTGCATTGGTACTGTCGCTCATCAAAAGCAATACACCTTCGCCGCCCAATTCTGCAAAACGCTGCAAATCAATGATTTCGCCATCAATTGGTGTATAATCCACCTTAAAATCACCGGTATGAATGACCGTACCTACCGGCGTATGAATGGCAAGTGCGACAGAGTCCGCGATAGAATGATTGGTATGAATGAATTCTACCATCATTTCGCCTAGTTTCACTTTTTCCCCTGGTACGACTGTGTGTAATATGGTTTTATCCAGCAATTTATGCTCTCTGAGTTTATTTTCCAATAATCCCAATGTCAACAATGTACCAAATACGGGAACTCTGAGTTGTTTGAGTACATAAGGCAACGCGCCAATATGGTCCTCATGCCCATGCGTCAATACAATACCTCTAATTTTTTCTACGTTTTTTGCCAAATAGGTGATATCAGGAATGACTAAATCAATCCCCAACATATCATCTTCGGGAAATGCCAGACCGCAGTCAATGACTATGATGTCGTTACCATATTCCAATACGGTCATGTTTTTTCCGATTTCTTCCAACCCGCCCAAAGCCATTACTTTCAGCCTTGTTTTGGGTCTTGGTTTTCTGCTTGCCAAAAAACACACCTCCTAACTTTTTGTAATTATGTATTTCTATCATTTATAAATCAATGTCTGCTTTGTGCGCATATCCGCATATGTCAAAAAGCCGCCCATTGTTATGATCATAATATATAGTATGCCGAAAAAAAGGCTGGTTTAACCACAAAAAATATCATATGTCATTTCTTGTGCATAAAACACCATTTTTTTCCTTGCAATTGCATTTTACAACACCACAAAAAGAGCAGTCCGCCTTTTCTATCAAAACCGCTATTTTCCTTTTGATACAAATAGACTTCTGCTTTCTTCTTTTGTCATTGTAATCTCATGGACACACACATCATACCTCGTACATATGACATGGGTATCTATTGGGTAAATATATGTGTATTCCTATCATCTTACCGTGTGATACAAAGAAAATATATCTGGTACATCTGATATTTCTTTTTTGTATCCCTGTACAGAATACACTGCGGAAAAAAGGCAATGCAGCCGATTGTGCTGCATTGACTCATAAATCCGTTTTTACTTTGTTGTTTTTGTCTATGTTTTAATTCATAGAAACCTCATAATCTTCGCCTTTTTGTGCAAACAATGCCGCAACACGTTCAAACTCGGCATCATCTTCCACCATTTCATACGTAATGTCGTTCGCATCAATTGAGATTTCTTTGAGCAATAACGCTTCGCTTTCTTCTTCGTCCATCTTTTCTGTTTCTACCACCAACAAATAACGGTCTGTTCCACTTGCAACATTGTCGATAATAGAAAATTCTACTTCTTTGCCGTCCTCATCTGTCATGGTCACAGTTTCAAATTCAGCTTCTTGTGCTTCTTCAAAAATATCGCTCATACTTGATTAAACCCCATTTCTCTTAAAGGTTTTGTTTGCTGTCCAAATACCCTTGCAAAATATGCACCGCTGCCATTTTATCAATCACGCTTTTGCGTTTGTCATGGCTCAAATCTGCCATACGCAATGCACGTTCCGCTGCAATGGTGCTAAAACGTTCGTCCCATAGCACGACTGGAATTTTGGGAAAACGCGCTTCCAATCTTGCAGCAAATGTTTTTGTTTTCTCACAACGTTCTCCTTCTGAATTATCCAAATTTTTGGGATAACCCAGAACAATGGTATCTACTTGATATTCTTCTACCAACTGCGCCAAACGACGCATTGATTTTTTATATTC
Source organism: uncultured Lachnospiraceae bacterium (assembly GCA_944384295.1). GTDB lineage: Bacteria > Bacillota > Clostridia > Lachnospirales > Anaerotignaceae > Anaerotignum. The sequence goes on from CALWSU010000004.1 coordinate 63,136, forward strand.
CTGCGGATTGTCACGCCGTATAATTTCCACGCCCTGCGCTGTCCAGCCCATTGGGTCACTGATTGCCACGCCAATGGTTTTATCTCCAAAGTCCAAACCCAATATCCGCATATACTCACTCGTTTCTCAATAGATAATCTTTTACCAGTTCTTCTAATAATTCATCTCTTTCCAATTTGCGAATCATCGCTCTGGCATTTAAATAGCTTGTGATATAAGTCGGATCTCCTGACAAGATATAGCCTACAATCTGATTGACAGGATTATATCCTTTTTCCCGCAGTGCCGTGCTGACGGAAATTAAAATTCTTTTTGCCTCATTTTCAGGCTCTCTACCACTTCTACCAAAATATTGTGTTTCATTTAAATTCTGACTCATCTTTCTTCACACTCCGATCCACAGCACCATTATTTGCTTTCTTTTATGATAATATAAATAGAGGGTAAATGCAACCTTTGTTTAGCAACAAATCCCAACTCCTATTTCTGACAAAATTATGATTTTACAATCTCACCAAAAGCAGTTTCTCCTTCCACTTTTAGCATATGCACCATTTTACATTGATTTGTCAAATCCTCTGTACTTTTTGCGTGTACCTTCATATAATTGGTGGTATGTCCCTCATATACATCAGGGGAAACCATGCGTTCAAACAACACTTCTTTTTGTTTTCCTACATGCGCCTGTAAAAAGGCTTCTGTCATACGCTCGCTTGCCAAAATCAAGTCATGGCTGCGCTGCTGTTTCACCGCATTTGGCAATTGGTCTTTGCGTTCTGCGGCAGGTGTCCCTTTTTTTGGCGAATAAGGAAATACGTGTATTTTGGAAAACCCGATTTCTTCTGCAAAGGCTTTGCTTTGCTGATAATCCTCCTCGCTTTCTCCCGGAAAGCCAACAATAATATCCGTCGTCAATGCCGCATCTGGCAGATATTTGCGCAATAACGCAACCGCACGGCGATACTGTGCCGTATCGTATCTGCGGCGCATTTGCTCCAATGTTTTATCGCAGCCGCTTTGCAAAGACAAATGAAAATGGTCACAAACTTTGGGCAGCGCTGCCATTGCCTGTGCAAATTCTTCTGTCACAACATTTGGTTCGATAGAGCTAAAACGAATCCGTTCGATTCCTTCGACTGCATGTACTTGTTGTATGATTTCTGTCAAAGTAATATCTTTACGGTCCTTGCCATAGCTTGCGACATGAATCCCAGTCAGCACTACTTCTCGAAAGCCATTTTCCGCCAAACGTTTGACTTCTGCAATGACATCTTGCGGCGCACGGCTGCGGATTGGACCTCTGGCATAAGGTATAATGCAGTAGGAACAAAACTGACTGCAACCATCTTGTATTTTTAAATAGGCACGTGTACGATTTTGTAAACGTTTGATTTCCAAAGGCTCAAAAACACGCTCATGCATAATATCAGTCACAAAATTTTGCACGCCCATTTCTTTGCGGTAATCTTCCACCATTTTCACTACTTGGCTTTTATCTTTTGTACCAATCACCAAGTTGACGCCTTCTACCGCGGAAATTTCTTCTGGTGCGGTTTGTGCATAACAACCAACGACCGCTACAATCGCATCCGGATTTTGGCGTTTAACTTTCCGAATCAACTGACGGGATTTTTTATCTCCAAAGTTGGTAACAGTACACGTATTGATAATATATACATCTGCCTGATCTTCAATCGAAACCACATCATAGCCTTTTTCGGCAAATAATTCCGCAATGGCTTCGCTCTCATATTGGTTTACTTTACAACCCAAGGCATAGCTTGCTATTTTCTGATTCATAATACTCCTTTTTCGCTTCTTTTTCTTTGTTTTCTATTTACAGTCCTGTTAACGCGCGAATCACATTCACCACAGCACCCTCATTATTGTTGCCAGCCAAAAAACGCGCTCTTTGCTTCACACCATCTACAGCGTTTTCCATTGCATAACTATAATATGCACAATCGAACATTTCCACATCATTGAACTGGTCACCAAACACCAAGGTTTCTTCTGGCGTAATGCCCCACATTTTTTGTAATGCTTGAACTGCAGTACCCTTTGTAACGCCTTTTAATCCTGTATCCAAACAACTTTCCCCCGAAATGACCAATGTCATTTCTTCGGTCAAATTGGGTTTTAATGTATCATAACAAAATGTGGTACCACGTCCACCGACTTCAATCATAGATACTTTTGTCACATCTTCTGTAATTTTGCTCAAGTCCTCTACCAAACGCATATCATAATGAAATTTTGGAGATGTGAGCAGGTCATACAATTCTTTTTGGTCAGTATACCCACAATATTTTGCACATAACAAGGGTACAACATCTGGTAATTTTGCGATTTCTCTCAAACAATGGTGGATTTGTTCCATATTCATGCCACGATAATACAATTCTTTGCCATCTTGTACCACAAAAGCGCCATTTTCCGCAATGATGACAATATCTTTGGCATGTTCTGCAAAGTCCCGCTGCAAACTGGGGTATTGTCTGCCGCTTGCAACAACAAAGCGGATTTGTTTTTCCTGCATTTTGGGAAGCAAGTCATAAATCCGCTCATCAATTTGTTTGTTATCGTTTAATAACGTACCGTCCATATCAGATACAATCAATTTGATCATGTTTCATTCCTCTTTATCATTTCGTCATTGATCCGAAAGAACAGCGGCAAAATCAGCATCGAAACATCTACAGTTTTCCCAGACAGCCACACCAAGCATTCCCGCAATGCTTCCCATTTTCGGCTGCGCGGCACTGTTTGGGCACAGATTTCCTCCATCTCGTCCAACTTTTGCATAATTTCTTCCATCTCTTTTGCTGGAAGTTCTAGGAAACCCAATTCGATACGTACGGTTGTAAAATTTGCTTGAAAATCAATTTCATGTTGTTCTTTTCGGATATAATATTCCATCAAACCTTCATTGGAATACCCATTTTCCCGAAAAGCAAAAAGTCGTTCCATCATAATCTGAATATTGCGACGACAAATTTCTGCCACCTCTGCGGAAGGTTCTTTGTTCTGCATCACACACAGCCCCTCATCAAAGCCATCAATCACATCATGATAGTGTTGCAGCAGCAGAAAAAACAGCGCCATAAGCACTTCTCCATCATGAGAATAATCTTGCCATACTGTTTGACAATATTCTAAATCTTGATCTACCATTTGAGATAAACTTTTTGTTTCCTGCATACTGCCACCGCCTTTCTTGTCCTTTCGGTACCAGTGGTTCCTTTTTTACTTTTCAGTATAACAAAAGGCGCATGGCTTTGCAAGCAAGCCACGCGAAGAAAAAGCGGTTATTTGGATACGAATCCCCTATACAAAGAACTTACTCCATGATTTCGGGCACGGTATCCGCATATAATACACTTTCGGCATCTAATCCATCTATCTCACAACGCAAAGAACAGGTACAGCCTTCCCCTGTGATATAAAATATATTCATACCTTTTTTGAGTTGTAATGTCAATTCGTTATCTACTTCTTGTGTAGTTTCTGCCATATCCAAGGGCACTGTCCAAGTTTGGTCATCTTTCGATGTATAGCACCCGATTTGTGCATTGCCTTCCGTTTTGGTAAAACAATAACGCAATGTCACTTCGGTATCTTCGGCTGCATCTATGTAAAAAAATGGTGTCTGTTCTGCATTTGGTGTTGCGGTAAAACGTACTGATAAAATTTCTCCCTCTACCTTACGCAAATCAGAAAAAACTTCCTGTTGTACCTGCTGTACTTCTGTATCCATTGGCAATGTCACATCTGATTGCACCTGTGCCTGACAGCCGCTCAAACTCAAAAACAACACACCACAAAGCACTACTGTATGTAAAATTTTCATATCACTCACCTCTGATTCCCTATTTCCCTTTGTATCAGTATATGCTCTCTTTTTTACATAACGCGAAAAGAAACCTTACATTTTTATTAAGTTTCCTTACTAAAAAATACAAAATCCCCTCTGATGTCGAAAAGTTTCATCAAAGGGGAAAAAGGGGATATATGATTATACTTTACCAATAGCCATGGAATTGCCCCCACACACTGCCTGCCTCCAGCATAAACTGCGCACACGCCATTGCCATAGCGAAGCAAGAAAGGAGAATCATCAAAAAAATCGCACCTTTATCATAAATCCAGTTTTTCTGGTCTTTATCATGCAAACTCCAAAGCGTTTCCAAACCCAAACCAATCAATAACAACGGCCAGCAACGCAATATCACACCATAGGATATGCCTTGCCAAAAACTGCGAATCAAAAACAATATGCCAAATGCTACCAAACCTGCGCCCAATGTCATCGTACCGATTCTATGTGTACGCATGTTTCATTCGCCTCCTTTATTTTCACACCTTTTGTCATTTATTTTTTACTGCCACGTAACATATGGAAGCCCGCGTATAAAATCGTGGCTGCCACTACCAAGCGACCAATGATATTTTGCATCCACCATACCATATGTTGGAATCCTTCCGGCAAAATCCAAGACAACCCATCCATGCACACATTCCATAACAATACAGCGCCTACCAAAAGCAAAACGATTGCCAAACGCTGACGACGTACTGTGTTCCATCTTTCCTGAACTGCTGCATCATATCCGCCATTGAGCCAAGGGAAAAACAAAAATTTATCTTCGATTGCATAAAATTCATCGGGTGGCAGACTGCGTAAGTGATGCACATGGAAAAAGCTATAAAACCATATCAAGGGCAAGAATACCATCAATACCTCTAAATGCAGCCAAGATGCAACCACTGACAGTAATGCACACAACCCCATCAAACTTAAACCCTGCTTAAAAAATCCCATATACATTTCTCCCGCTCCGGGAATAAAAGAAAATATAAATGTCCAAAAAGCACTTTTTTTATTTGCCATAATTGAATACCTCCATCATTTGTTGTACTGCAAAATTTGAAATTGTTTCCATTCCTTCTGTAAGTGCAGAAGCACCTTGCATCATATATCCCACAAAACTTTCGTTTGGATTTTTTTCTTGCATCATATTTTGTGGCATAGGCAAGAACAAGAGTACCAAAGATGCTGCCATTGCTGCACCAATTTTGAAGCGATACCATACAGCAGCATGTTTGCTTTCTTTCTCATACTGTGTGCGTCGGGATATTTTTTCCATCACGCCCGCTTCTAAAGAGGGCGGGGCTTGGAGCAATCCTTCTTGTTCCAATTGCTGTATCATCTTTTCTATCTTTTCTATTTCTTGTATGGATACTTGCTGTTTCATTGTACACGCTCCTTTCCATAGATTTTCTGTAGTTTCGCTCTTGCACGATATACTTGCGTCTGTACGGTTTTGATATTTTTATTTTGTTCTTTCGCAATTTGCGCCATATCTTTTTCTTCGCAAAAATAGGCAACCGCTACCGCGTCATATGGCGGTTTCAGACGCATACAAGCTTTGCGCAATTCTTCAGCCACCTCTTGTGCCAATACGTGATGTTCTACATCTTCAGAATCTGCTACTGTCAAGAATACCGTTTCGTCCTGCGGGATTGTGCGCCGCCGGTCTTTTTTGAGGAAATCCAGACATTTATTGATTGCGATTTGGCAAAGCCACGCCTTTTCATGTTTTCCATCGAAGTCCGCTAAATGCTCATATGCAGATACGAAGGTTTCTTGTGCTAAATCTTCTGCTTCAAAATAATTGTTTGTCATTTTGTAGCAGATAGAAAAAATTAAATTTTGATAATCGCCCAGCAGTATGGCGATTTGTTTCGTCCGGTCGATACGCCCACCCCCTTTTTTGTTTCCTTCTGTTATCTATAACGAAGCAAATATGTATTTGTCTTCAAGTTTTTTCAGTCTTAAATAAATCTTAAAAAACAAAATTCAAGTACATATTTTGTAAATCAGATACAAAAAGCTCTCAATTCGGAAAACCCGATTTTGAGAGCCTTTGCATTTTATTTTTTAATTTTTTATTTTGTTTCTTCTGTGTCTAAAAAACGTTCCATCTCTGCCCATAATTCGGCAACACCCGTCTTTTTCTCACCACTAAAGGGAATCAATACATCATCTGTACTTAGTCCCAATGTTTTGCGAATCACAGAAAGATGTTTTGGTATCTGGCTGCGGTTGAGTTTATCAGACTTTGTTGCCGCGATAATGATTTGATACCCATAATGTTTGAGCCATTCATACATCATAATATCATTTTTTCCAGGCTCATGCCGAATATCTATCAACAATATGATGGCGCGTAATTCTTCTCTGTGCTGCAAATAATCTTCAATCATTGCACCCCATTTTGCGATTTCTGTTTTGGGTGCTTTGGCATAGCCATACCCCGGCAAGTCTACCACATACATGCAATCATTGACACTATAAAAATTGATGGTTCTGGTTTTTCCAGGCTGTGAACTAGTACGCGCGAGTGCTTTTCTGCCCAAAATGGCATTGATGAGTGTTGATTTTCCGACATTGGATTTCCCAGCGAACGCAATTTCCACTTTACCATCTGTGGGATATTGTGAAAACTTTGTACCGACTGCCGCCAAAGACGCTTGTTTTACCTCCATACACTTTCCCCCTCTGCCAATGCGTGATGCAGTACATCATTCATATCTTTTGCTGCCACAAACTCCAAACCTTCTTTGATTTCATCTGAAATTTCCCATAAATCTTTTGTATTTTGCTCTGGATAAATCACTGTTTTGACACCAGCTTTTTTGGCTGCAAGCACTTTTTCCTGCAAGCCGCCAATTGCCAGTACACGCCCACGTATGGTAATTTCGCCTGTCATCGCAACATCATTTCTGACTTTTGCTTGTGTCAAAGCAGAAAGCATGGCTGTTGTCATCGTCACACCAGCCGAAGGTCCATCTTTTGGTGTTGCGCCTTCTGGAATATGGATATGCAAATCTGTGGTTTTATAAAAATCTTTTTGCACAGAAAATACATCACTTTGGGAACGAATATAGCTAATCGCCGCTTCTGCGGATTCTTTCATGACTTTCCCCAGATTGCCCGTAACACGGAATTTCCCATCGCCCGGCATAGCATTGACTTCCACAGAAAGCGTTGTACCGCCAACCGCTGTCCAAGCCAGACCACGTACCACACCAATTTGTGGTTCGTCTGCAATATGTTCTGTTTGGTATTTGGGTTTTCCCAAAATATCTTCTATATTTCTTTCTGTCACAGTCAGGGATTTCCTTTCTTTACTTACAATCGCTTTGACTGTTTTACGGCACACCTCACCTATGGTGCGTTCTAATTGTCTCACACCTGCTTCACGAGTATAGTTATCTATGATGATTTCTATGGCTTCTGGTTTGATTCTTAACTGATTTCCATTCAGACCATGACGACGCATTTGTTTTTTCAGCAAATGTTCAGATGCAATATGTGCTTTTTCGGTTGCGGTATAACTGCTCAGTTGTATGATTTCCATTCTATCACGCAATGGTCCGGGAATTGGGTCAATGCTGTTTGCGGTACACATAAACAACACTTTCGATAAATCATATGGCAATTCCACATAGTGGTCACGGAATGTAAAATTTTGTTCGCCGTCTAATACTTCCAACAATGCCGCCGCAGGGTCACCATTATAAGATACACCTAGTTTGTCCACTTCGTCCAGAAGCATCAAGGGATTGATGGTACCTACCTGTTTCATGGCATTGATGATACGTCCCGGCATCGCACCGATATATGTTTTGCGATGTCCGCGAATTTCTGCCTCATCTTTGATACCGCCTAAAGACATACGCACATATTTACGATTGAGCGCCTTTGCAATGGAACGTGCAATGGATGTTTTCCCAACCCCAGGCGGTCCTACCAGACAAAGTATAGTTGCCTTTGCTTCTGGTGCATTTTGGCGTACTGCCAAATATTCCAAAATACGTTCTTTGACTTTTTCCAATCCATAATGGTCTTCATCTAAAATTTTCTGTGCTTTCTTGAGGTCAAATCGCTCTTGTGTCATTTCATTCCAAGGCAGGCTCAATATGGTATCAATATAACTGCGTGATACATTTGATTCAGGAGAAGTCACAGGAATTTTGAGCATACGATTGATTTCTTTTTCTACCGCTTGTCGTACTTCTTCTGGAGGATTTTTTTCTTCTAATCTTTTGCGAAAAGCATCTGCGTCTGCGCCCACACCATCTTTATCGCCTAATTCCTCTTGAATCACTTTCAATTCTTCGCGCAAATAATATTCTTTTTGATTGCGTTCAATATTCGCTTTTGTTTTACCTTCGATTTCTTTTTTAATCAACAAAATTTGTTTTTCATACCGCATGACTTCCATCACATATTGCAAACGGTCATAGGGATTGAGCATTTCCAATATTTTCTGTTTACGGTCAAATGGAATTTCCAATCCAGAAGCGATGATATCCGCCATACGCCCTGGCTTTTTGGCTGCTTCTACACTGCTCATCAAGTCCACAGCCGCGGTATTGGGTACAAATTTGGTATACTCTATATATAAATCCTGTGCAACACGCATTTGTGCCACAGTCTGCATGTCTGGCAATTCTTCAAAATCCTGTGCAATTGTCGTTACATTGGCATACTCACATTTACGTGCATGTGTCACTGTTTCCAGACGTCCACGAACTACGCCATCTACAATGACATGTGTCAAATTGCCTGGCAATTTCAATATCTGTTTGATGACAGCAATGGTACCAAATTCATAATATCCCGCTTGATCTGGGCTTGCATCTTCTGGGTCACGTTGTGCCACCAAAAAAACTCTTTTATCTGTTTCGTCTGCCACTTCTAACGCGTCTAATGACTTTTGTCTTCCTACAGGGAAACTCACTGCCATATTCGGAAAAACTGTCAAGCCTCGTAAGGCAATCATGGGCACACGAACTGTTTCTTTTTGTTCTATCATTGGGTTCACCTCAATTTCATACCTTTGCCAAAGGAACGACAAAGGATTTTGTTTGCTATCTATATTTGATATGGCGAAATATCAGCCATACGTTCGCTATATTATTATACAACAGGAAATCTGCATGGTCAATTCCCAGTAGAGTACTGGAATATATTCATAAAAAATAACCGCAGACAAATAGACTGCTTTTGTCTGCGGCAAATATGAATCCTGTAAATATTTTATGTTTCTGAAATTGTTGCTACTTCAAAATAATCCTGCCATGTACCTGAAATGTTTTCAAAAGAAATCGGCGAGCCATAATACTCATAAGTGGAATCATATGGATACCCATTATGATGATAGTAATAATAATAATAATCGTCATCATAATAATGGTCATACCATTCATTTTGCATTTCATACTGTATTTGGTCTATCCAACGCTCTCCATAGATTGCCAGGCTTATAAAAATTACAATTGCCAATAGGATACCCAATACATACCATATAATCATATAAATCAATCCAGCACGTGCAAAGTTTCTTCGATTGGTATTCGCTTTTTTATCAAATGCCCAAATCAATAACATAATGATATTGGCAATCGGAATCAGCATAATCAAAAATACAATCAGATAATCCTTTATAGAGAGCGGTTTGTCCACGTTCTCTGCATTATTATTTTGTGTTTCATATGCTGTTTGGTCTGTATTTTGTTCTGTTTTGTCTTCTAATGGCTGTCCACATTGGAAACAAAATTGATCGGTATCCTTTGCGGAATATCCACAATTTTTACAAATTTTTGCCATAAATTCACACACCCCTTTTCTGTTTCAATTTTTTTGATTTTTTACTTTTTATATTTTTGATATATGGTATTATATCATAGAATATCGATAAAAAAAATTGTGTTTTATTTAAGATTTCTTTTATGTTGTTTTATGCTCCTTGTTTGCAAGATGCAAACTTGACAATTTTTATAAAAACAGCTATGCTGATACAAACCATTCATAAGGAGATGGAGCATTATGACAAGCAAAAGCACAACGCTCATACATACTGCTTTGATGAGTGCTATGATTTGTATTTTTGCACCCATCAGCATACCCATACCCATTTCGCCTGTTGCTTTGACATTAGGCACATTTGCTATGTATCTGACGGCATATGTATTGCCGCCCAAACAAGCATTATCTGCCATTGGCATTTATCTGCTTTTGGGTGCCATTGGGCTGCCTGTCTTTTCTGGATATTTGGGTGGGATTTCCCGTTTTGCCGCACCTGGAGGCGGCTATCTGGTTGGATTTTTACTGCTTACGACATTGAGCAGTGTTTGTATCCACCGCTTTCCCACAAAACCGTTGATACAGCTTTGTGGTATGTTTTTAGCCACTTTGATGACATATTGTTTGGGTACAGCATGGATGGCATATCTGACACATACCTCTTTTTGGCAGTCTTTGCCAATGGGTGCATTGGTATTTCTGCCTTTAGATATTATCAAAATGTTGATTGCCTGTTTTTTAGGCAATCGTTTGCGGCAATACTTGGCAAAATGAGAAAAACGAGCATATCCACCAAAATTAGGATATGCTCGTTTGTTATATCACCAGCCACATTGCCACATGGAAGAATATCAAAAGCGCGACTGCGTCTACCACCGTTGTAATCAAAGGTCCTGCCATAATAGCAGGGTCTAGCTTACACACTTTGGCAGCAATCGGCAAAACACAGCCAATGGCTTTTGCGACTACAACCACACAACCCATACTCACAGATACCGTCAAGTCTACCATAATATCTGTAGATGGGCTAAATATAATCTGTTTGATAAAATTGATGGTAGCCAGCAAAACACCACAAATCAGTCCCACTTGTACTTCTTTTCCCATAACATGAAAAATATCTCTGGGGCGTACTTCGTCCAATGCCATACCACGTACAATCATTGCAGAAGCCTGTGACCCTGCATTCCCACCTGTACCTGTCAATATCGGAATAAAAGTTGCCAATTGCACTACTTCATCTAAAATGGGTTGATACATGCCAATAATGGCACTGCTTAAGGTACCAGATACCATCAACACACAAAGCCATACAATCCTATTTTTTGCCAAACGGGAAACTGGTGTTTTTAAGTATTCTTCATCAGAAGGCAGCAATGCCGCCATTTTTTCCATATCTTCTGTGGTTTCTTCGTCGATAACGTCCACAATATCGTCTACTGTAATGATACCTACTAAACGTTCTATACCATCTACCACCGGCAAGGACATAAAACTATATTTGCGAAACAATGCAGCAGCTTCTTCTTGGTCGTCCTGTGTAGTCACAAAAATGACATCTTCTTCCATCAATTCAGAAACTTTTGTTTCTTCCTCTGCCAACAGCAAGGTACGTAATGGCACCACACCGACTAAGCGATTTTGTTCATCAATGACATAACAAGTATATATGGTTTCTTTGTCCAAACCAATCCGACGAATGATTTGCATGGCTCTGCCGGCTGTCATATTTTCATACAAATGCACAAACTCAACTGTCATCAGACTACCAGCAGAGTTTTCGGGATACCGTAAAAAACGATTGATTAAGGCTCTTGTTTCACGGTCTGTATTGCGCAGCACTTTTTCTACCAGTTCTGCCGGCGCCTCTTCCAAAAAGTCCACCGTATCATCTAAAAACAAATCATCTATAATCTGGCGCACTTCTTGGTCTGTAATAAAATGGACGATATGTTCTTGTGTATCATTATCCAAATGTGAAAACGCTTCCGCCGCCATATCGCGAGATAATAAGCGGAACAAAAACAACTGCTTATCCGGCGCAAGTTCTTCTAAAAATTCCGCAACATCGGCTGGATTATCTTCATTGAGTTTTTCGCGCAAAGGCAAGTATTGTCCTGCCTCCAACAACGCTTTCCATTCTTCTTGTGTTGTCTGATTCTGTTCCATTGCGCCACCTCCTACAAAATGATTATAAATCACTACAAATCATCACAAATTATAACAAAAGCAGTGATGCAATGCTAAAATACAGAATCAGCGCAACTGCATCGACCAATGTCGAAATCAAAGGACCTGCCATCATAGCAGGGTCTACTTTGATGATTTTTGCCAAAATAGGCAATGTACAACCAATGGTTTTGGACAGTACTACAACCGCTGCCATACTTACAGACACTGTAAAATCAATCAAAAAATCCGTATCTTTGCTAAAAAATGTCATACGTGCCATATTGACAAGTCCTAACGCGATACCACACAATGCACCCACGCGCACCTCTTTCCAAATGACACGCAATGTATCACGCACTTCGATTTCACCCAACGCCATACCACGAATAATCATGGTGGAAGCCTGTGACCCCGCATTGCCTCCTGTGCCTGTGATAATGGTGATAAAATTGGACAAAGACATGGCAACCGCCAATAAACCTGCATAATGCCCAATCACCAGTGAACTGAGTGTACCAGAAATCATCAACACACAAAGCCAAACAATACGATTTTTCGCAAGCTTGAGTACAGGTGTTTTGAGATATTCTTCATCAGAAGGCAGCAATGCCGCCATTTTTTCCATGTCTTCTGTGGTTTCCTGTTCGATAACGTCCACAATATCGTCTACCGTAATGATACCAACCAAACGGTTTTCTAGGTCTGTCACCGGCAGTGCCATCCAATTATATTTTTTGAAAATATGCGCAACTTCTTCTTGGTCGTCTGTTGTATGCACTGCGACCACATCTTCTTCCATCAAATCGGAAACCAATTCTTCATCTTTTGCGCAAATCAAAGTACGCAACGGTATCACACCAATCAATTTGCGTTGTGCATCTATCACATAACAAGTATAAATGGTTTCTTTATCTGTTCCAGTGCGTTTGATTTGCTGCATAGCAGCCGCTACTGTCATACCACCGCGCAGTTTGACAAATTCAATCGTCATCAAACTACCAGCGGAATTTTCTGGATAATTCAAAAAACGATTGATCAAAGCGCGTGTTTCTGCATCGGTATTGCGCAATACTTTTTTGACCAAATTGGCAGGCGCTTCTTCCAAAAAATCGACCGTATCATCTAAAAACATTTCGTCTACGATATTTCGTACTTCTTTATCTGTAATGGAATGTACAATATGTTCCTGTGTATCACTATCCATATAAGAAAAGACTTCTGCTGCCATGTCTTTGGTCAGCAAACGGAAAATAAAAAGCTGTTTTTCCGCGGGAAGTTCTTCAAAATATTCTGCCAAATCGGCAGCATTTTCGTCATTTAATTCTTGCTTTAAGGTAATATAATCTCCTTTGTCCATCAATGCATTCAAATGGTCAAAGAGTGTCTGCATTTCTTCCACTGTTTTCACCTCATTTTTCGGGCAATAAAAAAACACCATTGTCCTATGGGAAATATATCATAGTTGGATCATCATTTCCCAATACAAAATCGTTCCGACGCAAAAAGTCGGAAAAAAACTTTGTCTTTCCAAAAGTGTCAGCAGAAAAAACCATATCTATACGAAATTTTATCTTTTTACGCATCAAAAAATATGCCTGTCCAAGGGATAGACAAAGCTATGCTATTTTTTGCCGCGTTTCAGAAACCAATGCTTTTCGGCACCGCATGATACGGCATTGCTGCTGTTGTAACGCTTTCGCTCAGGACCTAAAGGGATACTCTCACCGTTGCCGTCCATGCAAGTCACCTCCATTTTTGTACTTACCAATTCTCCATATTTTAGTATATGCGTTCCCAAAAAGAGCGTCAAGCCAAATTTTCAAATGATGACGAACTTTTTTCTATCTTCTTTCTTTTACCATTATTTTGGAAAAATATGGTATAAAAAAACCGAAAATTTTTGTTTTGCCAAAAATTTTCGGTTTCTATTTAAAACTGTTTCAAGAAATTTCCAAACTTTGTATATTGTCCCATCCAAGTCAAATCGACTGTACCTGTTGGACCATTTCTTTGTTTGGCTATAATCAATTCTGCTTGATTCTTTTTCTCTGTATCTGGAAAATAATACTCATCACGATATAAAAATGCCACGACATCGGCGTCCTGCTCAATGGCACCAGATTCTCTCAAATCGGAAAGCATAGGGCGATGGTCTGCACGCTGTTCACAAGCACGGCTGAGCTGTGATAAGGCTATCACAGGCGCGTCCATTTCTCTGGCAATTGCTTTCAAAGAACGGGAGATTTCAGAAATCTCTTGTTGTCTGGAATCGTTCTTGCCATTGCCGCTCATCAACTGCAAATAATCTATGACAATCAAGCCAAGCCCTTTTTCTACCTTTAAGCGTCGGCATTTGGAACGCACCTCCATAGGAGAGATACCAGGTGTATCATCAATATAGATTGGTGCTTGTGACAAAGGTCCCATTGCCTGTATCAAATCCGTCCAATCTGAATCGGCTAATTCTCCAGTACGCAATTTTTGCGCGTCAAGCATTGCCTCAGAGCACAGCATACGATTGACCAACTGTTCCCGACTCATTTCCAGAGAAAAAACAGCCGTTGGTACATTGCTACGGATTGCTGCATTTTGTATGATATTCAATGCAAAAGCAGTTTTTCCCATAGAAGGACGCGCAGCCAACAATATCAAATCTGATTTTTGCAATCCTGCGGTTTTATGGTCAAAATCGACAAAACCTGTCGGTACGCCTGTCAATTTGCCTTTGGAACGGTAAATATCTTCTATTTTTTCAATCGAATCGACTGCAATATCCCGAATATGGTGAAACTGGTCTGTATGTCGATTCTGCATAATATCGAAAATACCTTTTTCCGCTGTGTCCATAATGGTATTGATATCCGCTTTGCCCTCATAGCTCATCTGCGAAATATTGCCAGCAGTACGAATCAAACGACGTAACACAGATTTTTCTTCTACAATCGCGACATAATGGCGCATATTCGCAGAACTACCAACCGCATTGGAAATGGTAGCCAGAAAAGAAATACCACCAATTTGTGCAAAAACATTCTTTTCTTCCAATTTGTTTTTCATAGTAATCATATCAATGGGTACACCACTATGATACAATTCCTCTGCGGCTTCAAATGCCATACGATGATCTGGGCGGTAAAAGTCTTCTCCTGTCAAAATTTCCAATGCCAGAGAAGCCGCTTCCCGATCCAAAAACATTGCGCCTAATACTGCTTGTTCTGCGGTATCGTCATGTGGCGGTATGTTCTGGAAGCCTTCCGCCTGTGGTGCGGTATTTTGTTGTTCCATCACACCCGCCTCCTTTTTTCTCTTATTTTCTCTTATATTTTCTTACGCTTCTACAATTTTAATGCTTACTTCTGCTGTTACTTTTGGGTGCAGTTTGATCACTGCGGTTCTTTCGCCCAACATTTTGATGGGATCACCAATAGATACTTTCTTTTTATCAAAATCTAAGCCAGTTTGTTTGATGATTTCTTCTGCCACTTCTTTGTTTGTCACAGAACCAAATAATTTTCCATTTCCACCTGTTTTGACTTTGATTGTGACCACTTTATCTTCTAACGCTTTTGCAACTTCTTGTGCATGTTCCAGTTCTTCCTGTTTGCGCTTTGCTTCTGCTTTTTGTTTCAAATCATAATCATTCAGATTGGATTTGGTTGCTTCTACCGCCAATTTTTTTGGCAGCAGGAAATTTTTTGCATATCCTTCGCTTGCATTTACCAAATCGCCTTTTTTGCCAACACTTTTGACATCTTGCAATAATATCAACTTCATTATGCTTCCTCCTCTAAATATTCTACAATTGCTGTGCGGACACGTTCTTTGGCTTCTTCTGTCGTGCAGTCTTTCAACTGCGCGCCGGATACCGTCAAATGACCGCCACCGCCCAATTTTTCCATAATACGTTGTACATTGATTTCCCCAAAACTACGGGCACTGATGTAAACCGTCTGATCCACTTTACAGCAGACAAAAGACGCTTTGACTCCTGTCACATTCATCAAATCATCTGCCGCTTGCGCTGCCGTCAAGGTAGAATTTTCTACATCTGACGGGCAAACGGAAATGGCAATATGTTCTCGGAATAATTCAGCATCACGCACTGCGGTTGCTTTTGCTTTATATGCGTCCATATCATTCTGGAATAAGAGTCTGACACGGATACTATCCGCCCCATTTCGGCGTAAAAACGCCGCGGACTCAAATGTCATAGCACCTGTCTTGACACAGAAATTCTTTGTATCTACTGTAATCCCTGCCAAAAGCGCATCTGCTTCGATTTGATGCAGTTTCACTTTCTTGTCCATATGCTGTATCATTTCTGTAATCAATTCCGAAGTAGAAGAAGCATATGGCTCATGATAACTTAAAACTGCCTGTTCAATGGCATCTGTGCTTTTGCGATGGTGGTCAAACACCACAATTTTTTTTGCTGCCATCAAGATTTGACGGCTGTCTACCATAGATTCTCTATGGGTATCTACAATAATGACCAATGTTTTTTCATTGATCATACGCATGGCATCTACACCATTGACAATCAAACCGCCAAATTTTCCGCTTTCGTTCATTTTCTCGTATAAACGCTGTACACCAACACTGATTTGATCCATGACAATATTGCATTTTTTGCCAATGCTTTTTGCCATAGCACAAATGCCCATACATGCGCCCAAGCTGTCTAAGTCGGCATTTTTATGCCCCATCACCAGTATATCCGAAGCATCGCCCATCAATTCCATCAAAGCATCTGCTTTCACACGTGCACGGATACGCGCATTTTTATGAATTTCGCCGCTTTTGCCGCCATAGAACAGATATTTTTCGCCATCTTTGATCAGCACTTGATCGCCACCACGACCCAAAGCCAAATCCATAGCCGCTTTTGCATTTTGCATTGCCATTTCCAAAGAACCAGCACCCAAACCAATCCCCATACTTAATGTAACAGGCAAATGGTCTCCAATGGTAATTTCTTTGATTTCGTTAAATGGTTCAAATTTCTTTTCTTTGAACGCTTCCAAACTTTTATGAGAAAGCAGAAAAATATAACGATCTTTTTCCAATTTTTTGATCACGCCATCTGCTTCCATTGCCAATTGATTGAATTTTCGGTCAATCAACGCGGACAAAATGGGCAAGCGATTTTCGTCAATACTATCTACCACATCATCATAGTTATCTAACAAAATCATACCAACTACAATTTCCTGTGCTTTGAGTTGTTGTTCCAACTGTTGTGTTTTGGTACAGTCTGTCATAATCAAAGTCAACACCACACCGACTGCACCGCTTTCACTGACTACATCGCAATGATCCAACGCCGCTTCAAAATATCGTTCGCCTACCTGCACCGTTTGTACTTCCCCCGCGCCGCTTGTCTTGCGCAGCATATCAATCACGGGGTCTGCGTCTGCGATTTCTGGAAATACTGCCGCAAAAGGTGCATTATACATCATCACTCTGCCCCGCACATCCAGTACCGCATATGGCACAGGCAAATTTTGTGGAATCGAAAAATTCTCGCGTAATACTGCCGTATCCACAAAACGATTTTCTTTTTGTGCCTGTTGTGGACTATCGCCAAACAGTTCTTTGAGCATGGGACGTAAAAACACACCAGCAAGCACACCAATCAATGTACCAGCACCAACACGTACATCAATCACCATACAGAGTAATACCAATAATACCGCCACTGCTGCACTGACGATACTGCGTCCTACGCCCTGCTTTTTTTGTTCTTCTTTTTGTTCCATCTTCAGCCTCCCAGCCTACTTTTTGTTGCCGAAAATTTTTTTGTGTCAGGCTTGTTCCAACATTTGCAACACTTGTAACAAGTCACTTTCCCATGCACTTTGTTTTTCCTGCAACAATTCCGCTTTCACTGCCATCACTGCTTTGCGTGTCAGCGTTTCTTTGGATATACCCAGACGGGATGCCATCAAAAGCAATACAATTTCCAAATCCGCCAAAATCTCTGTCTGTTCTGCTTTTGGCGCGTTTTCCTGCATAGCAGTAAAGAAATCCGACACCAAACGCAGCATACGACATTGTAAATCCTGTGTCATACGGATATTTCTTGCTACATCGAAAGATGTTTCTGACATCTGTAACCGCCTCCTTTTCTGCTTTTGTGCATATCGCAGTAACTAAGTATACCACACACCATTGTTTTTCTCAACCTTTTCTCTGCATTTGCGCAGGTACGATATCTTATCTTTTTGTAAAAAACCATCTGACTTTCAGCAAAAAAATATAGAAATGTCGTATTCTGATACAATATGGAAACAAAAAGTTGCATAGCAAAAGAAGCTGGTCTATCATCATGTACCATAACAGACCAACTTCTTATCAGGATTTATTTTGTATAAATTGCACTTTTCGACAAAACATCAAATCCAGCCATTTTGTTGCAAGAATGTGCGTAATTTTTCCATTGCTTGCTGCAACTGTTCCATGCTGTACGCATAAGAAATACGCACATGCTGTTCCCCGCTTGCACCAAACGCATCTCCCGGCACAACCGCCACGCCTGCATCATACAACAATTTTTCACAAAACTGCTGCGCACTGAGACCCGTTTTTGCAATGGAAGGGAATACATAAAACGCGCCTTCTGGCTCAAAGCAAGTCAAGCCCATATCATTGAGCGCATCTACCAAATATCTTCTTCTTTGGTCATAGGCGGTACGCATTGCAGACACATCCGCATCACATTTTGCATCATCGGACAATGCTTCTATGGCACCATATTGGCTCATGGACGGCGCACACATGATAATATAAGCGTGTACTTTATTGATGGCTTTCATCAATTCTTTGGGACCTGCGGCGTATCCCAGACGCCAGCCTGTCATAGAAAATGATTTCGCAAAACCATTCAATACTACAGTACGTTCTGCCATGCCATCTATAGAAGCTATCGAAACATGATTTTTCCCATTGTAAGTCAATTCTGCATAAATTTCATCAGAAATCACAAGCAAATCATGCTGTATACAAACTTTGGCAATTTTTTCTAAGTCTTTTTTTTCCATAATCGCCCCAGTCGGGTTATTGGGATAAGGCAAAATCAAGGCTTTTGTTTTGGGTGTGATTGCTGCTTCCAATTCTTCCGGCTGCAAACGGAATCCATTTTCCGCTTTTGTGGTAACTACGACAGGTACGCCATGCTGCAATGCGATTGCTGGTTTATAGGCAACATAAGACGGCTCTACCACAAGCACCTCATCTCCCGGCGCAAGCACAGTACGCAATGTGACGTCAATGGCTTCCGAAGCGCCAATGGTACACAAAATCTGGTCTGTATCATATTCCAAATCAAAACGTCTTTTCAAATAATGTGAAATTTCTTCTCGCAACTGCGGCATGCCCCAATTGGAAGAATATCTCGTTTTTCCTTCTTCCAAAGAACGAATCGCAGCCTCTCTGACACGCATTGGTGTTGGAAAATCAGGCTCTCCTACGCCCAAAGAAATCACATTGTCCATCGTTGCCACAATATCGAAAAATTTTCGTATTCCAGAAGGCGGCAATACTGCCACATGTTCCGCTACAAACTCACGCATTTTTTCTCCATCCCTTCTCAAAATTTTGCTTGATACAAAGCATCACTTTTTGGCTGTTCCAATGGTTTTGATGTCCCATTTTGTATGATGATTTTTTCTTTTTGTGTAATCTTTCCTATCACAGCCGCCGCAACGCCTGCCGCTTGCAGCTTGTCTACCAAAGCCGCACCATCATATGCCGCAATCACCATCGTACCACTGGAAATCAACTGCAAAGGCTCTATTTGGGCTTCTTGACAAACCATCTTTGTCACATCTTGTATGGGAATCTGATCCGCGTAAACAGTCACACCTTTTTCGGAACATTCTGCCAATTCCCAAACCGCGCCCAAAATACCTCCTTCTGTCGCGTCATGCATCGCAGTTGCACCATGCTCCATAGCAATGCGAGATTCTGTACCAACAGACAAAAATCCTTTCATTTCTTTTGCCTTTTGGAGTAAGTCCTTTGGTATGCGTTGTGACAATACGGTTTCATACTCCTGCGCCAGTATGGCAGTGCCTTCCAGCCCTGCCCATTTTGTCATAATCACATCTTGTCCAATTTCTGCACCGCCTGTGCATACCATTTTTCTATCTTTCGTTTTGCCAATCACCGTTGCTGAAATGACAGGCTTTGTGACAGCATCTGTGACTTCGGTATGTCCACCCAGTACTTCGATTCCCAGTTCTGCGGCTGCCTGTAAGGTACCAGCCATCAATTCCTCCAATATACTTTCTTCGCTTTGCGGTGGCAAAAGTACTGTCATCAAAATTCCAACTGGCTCCGCACCTGCTGAAAACACATCATTACAATTGACATGTACCGCCAAATATCCTACATCTCGTGTGGCTCCTGTAATGGGGTCTGTCGAAAATACGCACATTTCACCGCCTGGGTCCATAGCAGAACAATCTTCTCCTGTTTTGGGACGTACTACAATATCCGCACGATGCACCTTTGTATGTGTCACAGGATTCAAAACCAATCTTTCCAAAATCTGAGGGGGTATTTTTCCAATCTCAAACACTTTGACTCATCCTTTCCCAAAAAACGAGAAGGGCGTCCGAAAAATATTCCGTACACCCATTCTTTTCTTATTTTATTCTGTAGTTTGTGCATCTTCCTGCGCCATAGCCGGTTCTGCTTTCTTGGTGCCTACTGTTACATAATCTGCCGCCGCACGATAGGAAGAAGAACTAAACCATTCACGACTTACCTGCGCACCATTTTCATATACTATCTTGTATACGCTTACCTTTGCGCCTGTTCTGCCGCGAGAAGTCACAACACGTTCTCCCTCTGCCATATTGGGGTCTTCTGTCACAACTTCTGCCGGCTTTGGTACGGTTTCTTCATATACTGTTTCATACGATACAGAATGTCCGCTAGAATGTGTTTCCTCGCCGTAAATATTCATCACCAAATTCCCCCCGCTTGCATAGGCTTCTATGTAAATCGGATATGGCGTATTATTCTTAAATTTCAAATCTTTATAAGTGCCCGCAACTGCGGCATCACGTCCCAAAGGCACATAACCGACCGTCATAGAATGGGGGTGGCGTTCCACGATTTCTAATTCTGCCATGATAGCTGCATTATATAATGTCGTAGTAACCTGACATACCCCGCCTGCGACACCGCTTTCCACTTTCCCATTATTATA
The DNA here is from genome assembly GCA_944384295.1 of uncultured Lachnospiraceae bacterium. Classification (GTDB taxonomy): domain Bacteria; phylum Bacillota; class Clostridia; order Lachnospirales; family Anaerotignaceae; genus Anaerotignum. The sequence continues at coordinate 84,180 of CALWSU010000004.1, forward strand.
TATTGCAGCATCGGTATAGCCACCTGCATATGTCTGAGGACCTAAGTTTTCATTTGCGGAGAAGGTTTCTCCTGGTGCTATTACAGTACCATTGATATAATTACAGCCTACTGCCAAATTTTTATTACGGTTCGGGTCACTCATGGTATATGTGGTCTTAAAGCTGCCAATCAAGTCTTTGACATGTCCATTTGCTTCTGCGGTAATGGTTGGTTCTTGTACGTCCGCTACAATCTGTGCGGTACCACTGGTATGACTTTCCATCACTTGTACTGCATTTTGCAGTGTTTGTTCCCGGTTCATCACGCGTCCGCTTTGTTCTGGAGTGACCACAAAAGTCCCATTTTGTCGACTCAAAGTACTATCTACTGCATCTCTATTGAACTGGGTTGCAATTTCATCTAATTTTGTCCCAAGCAAATCTTGATTATAGGAATATTCCAACTCAATATTGATGTTATCTTTGAGCAAAGTTTTCCCGACTTGATAATTTTCCTCCTCTGTGCCGCTGCGTCCAGTTTGATATGCCTGTTCTACCGCTTCTGCCAGATGATACCCTGCCTCTAAATCTGCAAAAGTATACTCCCAAGTTTCTTGCTCATATTGCAATGTCAGTTTTTCTCCTTGTGCGTCATATTTTTGCTGCAAGATTGCCAAAGCTTCTTCTTGGCTTTTGCCGGTCATATCTATACCATCAATGCTGACATTTTGATAAATCCCTTCTGCTGCCAAAAGTTCTTTGATTTGATGTCTTTGGTACATAGCATATGCGAAAAAACCACCTCCGGCAATCAGCACCGCCAACAGCACCACGACCAAAACTTTTCTTTTGGCTGCGTTTGTTTCCTGCTTTCGTTTTTGTCTTACGCCCGTTGTTTCTTCCAAGATTACCCCAACTTTCTTTCTGCCTCTCTCTAACACTATGCCGTTACTTTCTTTTTTTGTACCAAAAATACGGCTTGCTTCATAAAAATACATACTTTGTCAGTTTATGACAAAACATACTTTCTATATCATAGCGAAACCCTATAAAAAAAACAATATCAATTCTAATAAATTTCCTTACATTTTTATTACATGCTTATGGCATTTATGCGCAAAGAAAAAGCAGGAAGCTAGAAACCGCTGATTTTATCAGCAATTTTGAACTTCCTGCTAGATTGACATATTACATTTTTGGAAAAAATTTCTTTTTTTTCAAAAATATCGTTTATCTGCATACTGTATTTATCTGCCACGCCGTTTCTTAGCCGCTGTCAATTTTTGCGCGGTACTGTTTGCTGTATCTTTCGATTCTTGTTTCTGTTGTGGCGTTTTCTGTTCTGCATGCTTTTGTGTTGTTTTCTTTTGTGCAGTTTTCTTTTCTGGCTTTGGCTGCGATGCTTTTACCTGTTTTTCCTGTTTTGCCTGTGCTTTTGCATAGGCACGTTGTTCCAGATATACCAAAGGCGCTGGGAAACGTCGTAATGCAATATCCAACAGCAACAAAACCATACATGCCAACAAAAGCGGAATCTGCAATTGTTTTTGTGTTTGTGCCGCATCTGCTTTGGCATCAAACACCATCGTGCCATCTGTTAACACACGTCCGCCTGTACTTTCTGCAATCTGTGTCAAAAGCTGCAAGCCATTGATACGACTTGTCATATCATATTCTTTTGCATAAGAGATATGGAATCCTGTTTGCACCTGACTTTCGGTATCTCCACGTGTAATATTGACATTCGCAATATATGCGCCTTCTTGCGCCGTTTCCATCGTGCCTTCAAAAATGCCTGGTGCCGTTTCCATTAAGTCTACATCATATGTCTGATGTGCGTTATCGACCACTTGTACTGCAACTTTTGATACTTCCGCATCAAATGGCATTTCCAAGCGCAATTGGCTTTCTGATTCGCCTGCTTCTGCACTGAGGCGTACGTCTTCATTGCTTTGCGTTTTCATCATCCAAGAAGCCGCATTGCGCAATATTGCTACGCCTTCTTCTGTTGCCAACCAGCCTTGTGTCCATTGTCCTTGTGCATCTGGTGTCCATGCAACTGCACGTCCCAAACCATATTGCCAACCAGCCAATATGGGCTCATCTAAATCACTGACCAACGCGACTTCTGCACGACTTTTTGCCGTTGTACTGATATACCCATCTAACATAGGCAATGCTTCCACACCGTCCAACATCACAGAAGCATCTTGTGCAGTGGGATAAAAGCTACGGTTATTGATATATTCTCTGCTTGCCATATCCAATTCTTTGGCAAAGATTTCGGGTAAATCGGTAAATTCATCAGTAAAGTAATATCTGCCGCCACCTTCTTCTGCCAGCCATTGCATCAATTGGGTATCAGCATCACTGCCAACTGCAATGGTAGATAATGTAATATTTTGCTCTCGCATCGTACGCAGCAAATTTTCATAGCCGTTGCGTTCTGCCTGCCCATCTGTCAAAAGCAAGATATGTTTTTGCTTTGTATCCTCTGCTTGCAGACCTTCCAATGCCAATTGCAAAGCAGGTAAAATACTGGTACCGCCGCCAATCTGCATACTACCGATTTTTTGTGTCAAATTTACTTTATTCTCTTGTACCGATTGTGGTTCTGCCACCCATTCTGCCAAAGAGTCAAACCCAACTACCCCAACACGGTCATTTGGTCCAAAATTATCTAAACTACGAATTGCAGCTTCTTTTGCCATCTCGATACGTGTAACACCATATTTTCCTTCCGACATACTGCCAGAACGGTCGATGACCATAATCATGGTCAAATCGCCTTCTTCTTCCTGCGTTTCCAATTCCATATCCACAGGCAGCATATCTGCCAACATAGTATCATCATAGCCGCCCAGCGCATATGTATTTTCACCACCGCTGACCAAAAGCCCGCCGCCTAATGTACGAACATATACCTCTAACGCCTCATCAAAGCCATCGGGTAATTCTCTAGCATCTACATTTGCCAATATCACACCATCATATGCCGCCAAGCGGTCGGTATCTACAGGCGCCGCAGAGGCATCAATACGTGTGACTTGAAATTTACTGAACAACATGCTTTCCCATTCTCTGCCGGCGTCCTCTTGTTCGATAATCAGCATTTGTGGTACATCTGTAATATAGGTATAACCATAAATACGATTATTTTCTTTCATGGTATCCTGTTCTGGTGTAATTTCCGCGCGATATGTCACATGTCCGCCTTGTTCTGCCAAGTCAGAAAATACCACTCTGTTTTCACCTGTACGCACGTCAATATCCTCTTGCGCAATCATGGTATCTTCGCGATACAAGCGCACTTGTGCTGTCGTATCTACATTGGAATCAATGCGTACTGCCAATTCATAACGTACATTTTTATTGATGCGTTCTGCAATTTCTAAATCTGTAATTTGCACTTCTGGTGTATCTGCCAATTCCAATGCAAACACATCTACCACAATCCCTTGTGATGCCAGTGCTTTTGCTTGTTGCAGACTGTCAGAAATGGTTTCGTTCCCATCAGATACCAGCACAACACGTCGTCCAGTATCACTAGGCAATAAAGAAGCCGCCATTTCTAAACCGCCTGCCATATCAGTTGCCGTTTTATCCACTTCTGCCAATCTGCCAGCTGCTGCATTGGTTTCTAATTGGGGCATCTGCTCCACCATAGCATGTCTGCCAAACGACAATACACCAATGGCGTCTTGTTCTGTTTTTGCGGCTTCTGCTTCCTGCAAAAATGTCTGTATGACTTCGTCTTGTCCCTGTATACTGTCTGAAGCGTCTACTGCAAAAATGGTGGTTGTAATATCCGACTGCATCTGATAAATGGGGTTTGCCATTGCCAATATCAAAAGTGTACATAGCAGCACACGCATTGCCGTAAGCAGTTTTTGGCGCAATTTTGATACAAAACGCCCTTTGTATCCTATCCATATCACGACTGCCAATACTGGCAGAAGCAATACAAGATACCATATCTGTTGAAACTCAAACTTCACGGCAATTCACCCGCCATTCTATCAATAATACCACCAAAAGCAACAGCAATGCCAAACCTGCAATACTACGTCCTGCACGTATGGTTTTTACTTCCTGCGTCTGTGTACCTGCCTCACCTTGTTCTCTCAAATCCGATTCTTCCAAAGTTTTTGGATTGACACCAAACGGTGTTTCTCGTACTGCGCCGGTTGCGTCCGTTTCTCGCAAGAGATACAAACCAGCCGTTTTGGTATCGGTCAATACCTGTGCTGGGAATGGTGGTGCAATCGCAATTTCTGTACCTGCTGCTGTTTGCACGACAGCCTGCTGTGTCGAAGGCTGCAAATCAAAAGACACGGTTTGTCCTGCTTCTGCTTGTGACAAGCCCGCCGCATTTTCTGGGAAATACCATTCGATTAAATCATACAATAAAATCGGAAAGCCTGCTTGCAGCGGAAAATCACTTTTATGTAAATCAAAGCCAAGCGCAGCAATCTTTTGTCCATTATATTCTCCATACAGCCCTAATGTTTGTCCTTCTGCGCGTAAAAAAGTCTGTCCCCAATCTGCGGAAAGAGGCGTTCCTTCTTGTAGCGCAAAAGAAATACCACCTGTATTTTCCAACAATGTATCATCTACACCACGTACTGTATCACTAAAAGTGCGTGTTTCTCCAACCTGTATCAAAGACTGTTCCTGTGAAGGCTGCAAAAACAAGATATGTCCATCTGTTGGCAATGTATCCGGCATCACGCCATCAAAGATATATAATCCATAGCCAGAAAGTTCTTGTTCTTCTGCGCTTTGGGTGGTATATACTTGCACTTTTGGCTGCAAAGCTAAGGCTTTTTCCAAAAATACATTCCCTGCACCTACCAAAAGCACTTTTTGTGTATCACTGACTGCCAATCCTTCATATCTTGCATCGTCCAATGGCAATACATCTTTTGGAGATAACCGCACTTCCAATGTTTTGGCTTCTTGGGGTACCGCTTGAAATACCACACTGGTATCTGCATTTGCGGTCAGTTGCACCGTTTGTGTATCAAATGCCACACCATCTGTATACAGTGTCACTTGTTTTTCGACATTGTTTTCTCCAAAATGATGTACTTGTGTCATGACATACAGACCATCGTCCTGTATTCTATGAGAAAGCATTGTCACAGCACTATTTTCTGCTGACATGCCATATACTTCCTCAATGGGAGACAATGCTTCTAAATTGCCGTATTGGTCTGTATATAATGCCGCTTGTGCGTCCAGTTTTTCACATTCTGCTGTCATAATTTGACTTGCTTTTTCCCAATCCACGCTGCCTGCTGTGGGTTGGGCTTCGTCTAACAAGCGCAGCAAACGGCTTTTTTCCCCATCACTTACCGCCAAATATGGTTGGTCTGTCAAAATCACAAGCGAAAAAGAAGCGGTTGGCGCTGCTTGTTCCACCATGCGTTGTATGTCCTTTTTTGCCGCTGCAAAACGGGTCGGGCTTTCATCGGTTGCCTGCATACTCAAAGAACAATCCAACGCCAACACATAATTTTGTGACTGCATATCACTTGCTACAAATGGTCCTGAAATTGCCAAAGCCAGCAAGGCTGCCGCTGCCAATTGTAAGAACAAAAGCAAGCTTTTTTTCAATTTCTGCCATGGCTGCATTGCCTTTGTCTGTACAAAGACTTTATCCCACAAAAATAAACTTGGGATTTGTTTTTCTTTATATTTTTGTTTGAGCAAATACATCAGCACAATCAGCGACACGCCGCCCGCCAATGTCGCCAGCCCCAAAATGGGGTGCAAAAACTGCATCTGCATTTCCTCCTTTCTCCTTGTCTGCTTGGTCTACTTGCTTACTGCCCAAGCGCGCATAAATACTGTTCGACTTCCTCCGGCACTTGATACACCGCAGTAAAATTTTCTTTTGGAATCACAATATCCATATATTTTGTCATGCTTTCCAAAATTTGCAAAGATACATATCCATCTGCATACACAGTCATTTTTGCAATTTTATAATTTGTATTGGATACGGTATCGCCCAATTGTACAGTGGCATCTTGTCTGAGGTCAAAGCTTACTTTCTCTTGCAAACCTTCTGGAAGTTGGGTTTGTTTTTGCCATTTTGATACCTGCAAATTTTCTATAAAAGTATTGGTATCTTCCGCAACCGTACCATCGTTAAAATATATTGTCAATTTTTTATCTTCTGCGGTTTGTGGTTGAAAAATATCTTGTGCCCAATCAATTTTGGACATTTCTTCTGCAATTGCAGTTTGTGCCTGATTCCATACTTCTCCGGCTTGTTCTATTGCCGCACCTGTTTCCTGTTTGATTTGCTCTTGTTGTTCGGGTGTCAAACTGGAACAGCCACAAAGCCCCAAAACTACCATAGAAACCACTGCTATTTTTTTACCATACATCAAATATACGCCTCCTTATCAGCGTTCCAATGTAGAAAAATAATCAGAAACCAATTCTCTCATACCATATGGCACATCACTATTATCCATTTGACGAATGGCTTCGTCCCGATACTCTTGGTACACTTGCTCATAAGGCACGCTTTCGCCTCTTTGTCCTGTGGTTGTACCTTCTGTGGTTGTGGTCTGACCTTCGCCGCTGTCCGTACCACCCAATTCTGCATCATAACCACCTTTATCTGCTGCACCACGGGTATAAATTTCTTCCGCGTCCACATGTCCTGAGCCTCTGCCATCGCCGCCAGGCTGATTGCCTAAACCAGCTCCCGTTCCACCAGAACCTCCCTGTGAACCATTTCCGCTTTGTCCGTTCTGTCCATTCTGTCCGTTTTGCCCGTTTTGTCCACTTTGCCCATTCTGTCCGTTTTGTCCATTTTCTCCATTTTCACCATTATTTTGTGTTTGCTGCGCTTCGCCATTCTGCGCACCCGATTGACTTTGCCCAGATGTACCTTGTCCGCTGCTTTGTCCTACGCCTTCATTCATTTTTTGTAAGCCATTGCGTAAACCTGCATTTTGTTGCGCTTGCTGCGATGCTGCATTTCCAAGCTGTTCCAAAGCATCACTTGGGTCTGTTCCATTTTCTAAAGCATCTTGTAAATCTTGCATTGCTTGCTGCATTTCTTGACTGGTCATGCCCTCCATTGCCTGCTGTAGCTGTGCGGCTAGCTGTTGTTTTTGTGCATCTGTCATATTTTGTAATGCATTGGCAAGTTGCTGCATCGCCTGCTCACTTGCGCCTGTATTGCCTTGTGCCAATGTTTGCCCCGCAGGTGCGGTACTTTCTTGGGTTTGCAATGCGTCCGCCAAATTTTTCAAATCTTCTGAAACACTTTCTTTTTGCAATTGTTTCATTTCTTGCTGGGCTTCTTGTATGGCTTGTTTTGCCTCGGCTTCTGTTTTCGCCTGTTTCAGTTCCCATTCCAAAGAAGATACCACTTCTTCAAACTGTTTTTGTTCTTCTTTGGTCATATCTTCTTTTACTTCTTCTTTGATTTGCTCTATTTTATCCAATTGTATTTGGGCATAAAGCGCAACTTCCTGTTCACGCTGTACGGGTACAAATCCAGCAGCCACCAAAAGCAGCAACATACACAAACCAACAATCGCTACTTTTTTTGGCAATTGCATATGATATTGTTTTGCAAAATTTTCGTGTTTTGCCATTTCCATACCGTCTTCGACTGCCAAACGTTCCACTTCGTTTTGTGGTGTACGTTCCAACAATTCCCATGTGGTCACCATACGTTCTTTTGCGCCAAGTGCGTCGGCTGTTTCCATAATTTCTTTGGGTGTGACACGACGCAGTACAAAACTCCAAAACCATGCCACACAAAAGCCAAGCGCAAATAGACCAATACAATACAGCCAAACATAACGGATTGCAATCCACTTGGAACAAATCACCAATATTGTAGACAGCAAAGCGGCTGCTGTTTCCAGATATAACAAACGCTTACAAAAACGTTCTGTTGCTAATTTGCGCCGCAAAGGGCGCAGCAAGCGTAGAAAATCATTCTTCATTGATACGCTCCTTTCCTATGCCAATTTAGATTTCATTGAGATTTATTTTCCTTTGCTTACCTTTTGTACTTTCTTGCTTTTTACTTTGCTTTCTCGCATAGGATCTATCGCACGTGCTGACAACCAGATAAATAATACTGTGATCACTGCATCAAAACAGATATTCAGCAGCCACATATGTTCCGCAGCCCAAACCAATATCGGACCTGTTTGGTCACTATATGCCAATAAACTGCCCGTAATGTTACTGCCCAATTGCGCATCAATCATGGAGAAAAAGCCTACTCCTGGATTCGGTAACAATATGACAATCGTGGTCAAAAGTGGCACTTCTCCTTGAAATATCTGATAAGAGGAAAGATACACAAATGCCAAAAGCAGCAATGTACCAAAGCATAATACACCAATCACCAAATACATCAGCACAATAGATACAATAGTTTTCTTGAATTTACAAGAAAAATAAACCGATATTGCACCTACCATACATGCCGAACACAGCACAAATGCCATCAACTGCAATACATGCAGCATAGAGATAGAACCAAAATAAAACGCAATCGCAAATACTGGCATGGTGGAAACCACCAAAAGCAGTACATATGCCAAAGAAGACAACATTTTTCCCATCACAATCGAAATAGGACGCATTTTGGTTACCAAAAGCAAATCTAAAGTTTGCCGTTCTCTTTCGCCACTGATACTACCAGCTGCAATTGCAGGCGCAGTCAACAGCACCAGCCCCATCTGTACAGCTGCCAAAACCACATACAGATAGACCATCAAAGAAGGGTCAAACGACAAATCATAATTTTGAAACATAGAAACATAGATAAAAAATCCTGCGCCAATGGCTGAAATTGCCAAAAATACGACCAGCGCGCCATATGTCTTCCATGTACGCATCGTGGTAATTGCCTCTCTGCGCAATACGGGATTCATCATATTTCTGCACCTCCTGTCACCTGCATAAAGATTTCTTCTAAATTGCCTTCTTTTTCACCAAAAGAAATGATGGGGATACCCGCTTCAATGAGCTTTTTGAGAATATCGGAAAGCACTTCTTCTGTATCAGTAAACTCAAATTCTATATCTTGTATATTTTCGTAAATTTCGCCTACGGCTGGCAATTCCCGCAATACTGCAACTGTTTGTTCCACTGCGCCCAGCGGTTTGATGCGTATGATACGCTTTTGCTGTAACTGCTTCATAATATCATGTACAGTACCTTGTGCCGCCAATTTTCCATGGTTTATGATTGCCAATTCTGTACACATTTCCGCCAATTCGGGCAAAATATGAGAACTAATAACAACAGTTTTTCCCATGGTTTGCAGCTGTTTTAAAATCTCTTTCATTTCTACTCTGGCTCTGGGGTCTAAACCAGAAGCCGGTTCATCTAAAATCAAAAGTTCAGGGTCATGAATTAAGCTACGTGCCAAACAAAGCCTTTGTTTCATACCACGGGAAAGTACATCTACATAATCATTCTTTTTATGGGATAGGTCAACCAGTTCCAACAAATTATCAATGATTTCTCCCCTTTCGCGATAAGGGATTTCATAAGTACCCGCGTAAAAATCCATATACTCTGTAACTTTCAAATTATCATATACACCGAAAAAATCTGGCATATAGCCGATTTTGCTGCAAAGCAAGCGCGGCTGCTGAATCATATCCATATTATCTAATAAAATACAGCCTGATGTAGCTGGAAGCAGACCTGCCATGATACGCATTGTGGTAGTTTTGCCTGCCCCATTCGGTCCCACAAAGCCATATACACTGCCTTTGGGTATCTGCAAATTCAAATGGTCTACAGCCAAAAATCTACCATATTGTTTTACCAAATTTCGAATCTCAAGCATTGAGTCCGCCCCCTTTCACATACAGCACTGGTGCACCTGTTTCATTTTGTACCGAAACTTTAATCCGAATTTGATGATTTTCGTCGATATATTCCATTGCGTTTGTATAAGGTTCTTCTTTCAAAATCTCCCATGTATCTGTAGTCACATGATAAATCTCAGGCTGTGCCGTCTGTCTATCTAAATAGTTACAGCCAAAAGTCATTTCATCAATGCGTACATCTTCGCCTATGGTATATGCCATTTCTGCCACCTGTTCCACACTGCTCATATTATACAGCCATACTCTGCGTGCCCATTGGTCATAATTGACACTGATATTTTGATTGACATTCATGTTTTCCCAATCTGGCTGCAAGCCTTGCTGTAAATCAAAACTTTCCATTTTAGACAAGTCTTGCTCAAAATTGATACAATACATTGCCATACTGCTTTCTTGCACCACTTTTCCATTGATATATTTGAAACCATCGAAAATGGGTGTCGTACTAAAACCATAAAATCCGCATACTACTTTTGTGCTATCCCAACTGCCGCTAAAATCAGAATTATAATATACTTGCTCAAATAAATCCGCTTCACGACTCAAGCGATATGCTTCTTCTCGGCTCATTTGCCCCTTTTGCACACTGCCCAAAGGACTGGAACCATCAAAAAAGAGCTGATAAGACTCGTATCCTTGTTCTAACATGGCTTCTGTCACAGGAATATCAATGGTTTTTGTTTCTCCTGCACCCAATGCGCCAATCCGTACCACAATTCCGCCTACATCTAACAATACATCATCAAAAGCGACATTGCTTTGATTGTTTAATTCGCCTTGAATTTTTTCATCTTCCAAGTGTACACTGCTTTCTATGGTTCCGCCCAAATCCATGACTTTTGAAGCATATAATACATTGCTTGCCCAAGCCATATTATCATAAAAAGTGACTTCTGTATTTTCACCTGTTGCCACTTTATACTCCAACTCAGAAATATTGGTGTAGTTTCCATACCAACCACGGTCTATAATAGGTTGTATGGGGATATTATTTTCACTACGGAATGTAACATCTCCCTGATGTGGGGATTTCATAGCAAATGCAACACTAGCCTTTGCTTGTGTACTGCCTTGTTCACAATTCACAATTGCAGCCGTATTAAGCAAACTGCTTTGATATACGCTTTGTCTGGTCAATAAAAACATGACTGCCATAAACACTATAGATAATGCTGGAATGACAACCCAGCCCCATTCTCTGCGGTCTTTTTTCTTTAATACCAAATAGAGTACTGGACCCACAATCACGATATACACCAATACCGCGCCAAAAATCAGCCAAATTTGACCAGATGATAATGCTGGAAAATGGTCTGCACTATATCGCATTTGGTAAAAGTCAAAATATACTCTGGAGGAAAATGCATTTGCAACTGTTTGCAAATACAGTGTTTCTAAAACATCTGCTCTTTCTGGTAAGGCAGAAAATGGTGCCAATCCTAACGCAAAATGATGCAGTAACACTGTACCGCCACCATATTCTAATTTTGAAGTCAATGCAGTTTGTCCACTTTTCCAGACTGTCTGTATTTTTTCTGCTTGTAAATCAGTCACCTGTAAAGGAGAAGAAAATGACAAAGTTTTTCCTGTAATATCTTCCACCTGTGACAGTTGTGTACTTCCCCCTATCTGTACCGGCAGAAAATCCAAACCAGACAACACTTTTTGTGCATGTGCGCCTGTTCCTAATATCAAAAGACCGCCACCATCTACCCAGCTGCGCAATACATCGATTTGCTCAGGGCGTAATGTTGTCGTATCAAAATCATCAATCACAATCGCATGAAAATTTGCCAATACACCTTCGCTGTCTGGGAAAGTGTCTGCATTGAGAAAAAACGCCTGATTCATATTTTCTTCTGTATACAGCATTTCTATTTGTGAAATATATTGCAATTGTGTTGGTTGTTCTGTCAGAACACCAAATACAATAGCATCTGGAGAAACTGCTTCCACAGGCTCATTTTTCAAAAACACAACATTCCCTTGTGCATCTACCAAAGAAATCTGTAAACTACGACGTATGGTGCTCATACCAATATCCATAGAAATCTGTTTTGTGGTACCTTTTGCCAATGTAATCGGCTGTGCATAGATGGCATACTTACTATAATTCAATTCATTATCTTCGTAAGTATACGCTTTGATTTGCAGTTCCCCTGTAAAATCTTCGCCCAGATTGGTAATGGTACCGCGTACTGGCGTAATCTGCTGCACCACATAGGAACCATCAAACCCTACATTCACATCTAATGTAAAACGGTCTGTACCAACTTCTTTTTCTATTGGTATGGTAGATACCGTTTCTTCCTTTTCTTCGCTGACCTCTACCATGGTCGAAGTCGCTGTACCTGTTGGCATTGCGAAAATTGGCGCGGCTAAGCTCAACACCATAATCAAGGCAATCACCAACGCAATGACAGCAAAAATTTTTTGTTTGAGTTTTTTCTTCTGTTCGTAACGCATAGCAACCTCCTACCCTTATCCCATATTGTTGCATCATATCAGAAAAATAGTAAATATCACCTATCTTTCTAGTTTGATTATAGCAAGCAGGCAACAAAAATGTATTAACTCTTTCTTACGATTTTTTACATTTTTGCAGATATTTGCCTATCTTATATTTATACTTTTTTTCGTTTTGTATTTTGCGGTTTCTTATTTTCTGTAGTTTGCAGCATTTGCGGAGGCAAGCCTAATTCTGACAAAAATCGGGAAGGTTTGACTGGCTGGTCATAACGACTGCGTATCGCAGACAAAAACAGGCTATCTTTCGTGCGTGTCAGCCCCACATAAAACAAACGTCGTTCTTCCTCCAAAGCAGAGCCTGTCCGACTACGTTCATGTGGCAACACACCTTCTACCAAAGAAGGCAGAAACACAGCCGAAAATTCCAGCCCCTTTGCACCATGAAAGGTACTCAGCGTCACAGCATGTGATTCTTTTTTCTTTTGCCCATTTTGCTGTGTCTGCATTTGTGCGCTCATTTCTTGTAGTCTTTGGTGTAATTCTGCACTGTCTTTGGTACCTTTCGCCGTTTCTGTAATTTCATTTGCAATTTCCATCATATTGGGCAAACTGGCTTTGCGATATGCGGCATATTCCGCCAAATATTCATCATACCCTACCACATTACGTACATACCGCAAGGCTTCATGCGGCGCGCGTCGTCGAATCTGCGCCAAATCTTGACGCAAGTTAGAAAGTCGTTCCGCCTGCCAACGTTGCAACGTCGGCAAAACCTCCAAACTACGCAACAAACTATATGGCATAGTTTCTGCCTGTGCCAAAGCCTCTTTACTGATATATCGTTTCGGCTTATTGCAGATTCGTAAAAACGCGCTGTCACTCTCCTCATTTTCCGCCAAAAATAAATAAGCCTCTAAATCCTTTGCAATCCAATGTGTATAGACGTCCATACCGCCTTCGCGCAAATGATACGCAATCCCGCGCCGATACAACGCACGCGCAAATGCTCCACCTTGCACATTGGTACGATATAATATCGCGATTTCTTCTCCCGGCATTCCAGATTCCAGCAAAGCGGCTATTTTGCTTGCAATCAATTCCGCTTCATCTGTGCTGTCTTCTGCGGTAAAGACATGTACTTTTGCACCAATATCGCGATTGCCTTGTATATTTTTCTGATATCGGCTTGTATTCCCCGCAATAGCACGTTCTGCCAGTCGTATGATACGTCCTGTAGAACGAAAATTGACATCTAATATCACAGTTTTTGTATTGGGGAAATCTTTCGGAAAATCCAGCATAAAATCCGGTCTTGCACCACGAAAGCCATAAATACTCTGGTCATCGTCGCCTACTACAAACAAATTTTGATTGGGTGCTGCTAAAATTTGCAAACATGCATATTGTGCCTGATTGATATCTTGAAATTCATCTACTAAGATATAAGAAAATCTATTCTGCCAATATTGACGCACTTTTTCATTTTGGGACAACAATGCATAGCATTGTGTCAACATATCATCAAAATCTATTTTCTGCATTTGTGCTTTTGCGGCTTCATATGCTTGTACCATTGCAACAAATTCATCTTTTGGCAAACCCTCTGGCTGAAAAGATATGGTACTTTCCAATTCATTTTGCATCAAAGAAAGTTGCGAAACAAACTGACGAATATACTCCTCCTCATCTTGTGCCTGTATCTGCTGTTGGGCTAAAATTTGGCGTAAAATCTGATGTTTTTGTGTTTCGGAAAGCACATCGTCCAATGTATAGCCATAACTTTGGCGCAAGATACGAAAAAATATGCTATGAAACGTGCCAAATTGTACGCCTGTCTGCGCAGACTGTGCCAAAAATCTTTGTTTCATTTCATCGGCTGCGGCGCGTGTGAATGTAATGACCAAAATGCGTTGTGGTGGTATTTTCCTTTCTTCTATCAAATAACGTACTCTTGCAACAATCACGGTCGTTTTGCCGCTGCCCGGTCCTGCCAATACCAGCATCGGACCGGTATGATGCTCTATGGCTTGTATTTGATTTTTATGAAATTTCTGCTGCATATTCTGACCCCTATTCTATGATTTCTACGATGATAAATATGATAACGTAGAAACTGTGTGATTTTGTATGGATATTATGTGTATTCTGTTTTTTGTGTTTTTTATGTTTTTTATTATATCATATCACGCGCTATTTCTGACAATATGCTTTTTCTTTCGCTTTTTGAAATGCTTCCTTCAAAAAATCGTAATACTTTTTGACTTGTCAAACAAAAAAAATTATATTAAAATTTTTTCATTGAAAGGTAGCATCAGACAACTGAAAAGGAACTGGTGATATTTCTATCTGAAACAGCGGCTTTTGTTTTTTGCTTTGCTCGGTTATATTGTAGTGCCGCAAAAATTTGGAGGTGGAATCATGAAAATCGGTATCTTTTCCGATACCTACTTCCCTCAACTCAATGGTGTAGCAACATCTATACAAACATTACGGGGAGAACTGGAGAAAAAAGGGCACGAGGTATATATTTTCACACCTTATGACCCACAACAAGAATGGGAACCCGATCCGCATATCATTCGGCTGCCTAGCATGCCATTTATATTTGTGAAACATTACCGCGCATGCTTTGTATGTCCGCCACATATCATGCGTAAAATCAAAAATCTGCAATTGGACATCATACACACACAAACAGAATTTGCATTAGGTTTTCTTGGAAAAGTTCTGTCTACCACACAAGGCATTCCTATGGTACATACATACCATACCATGTATGAAGATTATGTACATTATATTGCAGGTGGGCATTTGATTACCGCAGAAGGCGCACGCGAATACAGCCGCATTTTCTGTAATACCGCTATGGAGGTCATCGCACCCACACAAAAAACAGAAAATCTATTGCGCAGTTATGGCGTCACAAAGCCCATACATATTATCCCAACTGGTATTGATACTTCACATTTTCGCAAATCCAATTATGACACCGCTGAAATTTTACGTTTGCGGGAAAGTTTGGGATTACAGCCAGATACCCCTGTGATACTTTCCATCGGACGTATTGCCAAAGAAAAAAGTATTGATGTTGTGATAGGTGCCTTACCCAAACTTTTAGAAAAATTACCAGATGCCAAAATGGTTATTGTCGGCGAAGGCGCAGAAGTTGCAAATTTACAGCATTACGCAAATACGCTTGGTGTTGGAGAACATCTCCTATTTACAGGCGGCAAACCTTGGGAAGAAATCGGCAAATATTATCAGCTTGGCAATGTATTTTGCAGCGCGTCTTTAAGCGAAACACAAGGTCTAACTTTTGCGGAAGCGATGGCAGCAGGGATTCCAGTTGCAGCCAGACGTGATGAATGTATTGCAAATATCATGACAGATGGCGTGACAGGCATGTTTTTCGATACACCAGAAGAACTGCCAGACTTGCTCTACCGCCTACTGACACAGCCCGACTTATGCAAAATGCTTTCTGACAATGCACAAAACGCAATGGAATCATTATCTGTAGAAACATTCGGCAATCGTGTGGAGCAGCTGTATCAGCAAGTATGTAAAGAATATGCGAATATGGAAAAAATCCCTATGCCCGTATTGCCTTTGGTATTGGGCGCACGTGCAGCAAGCCGGATTTCTCATATTCCAGCACATTTGGTGCGACGGAGCATGTCTTATTCTTCCCAGCTTGCAGAAAAACTACTGCTCAAAAATCATTCCGATTAAAAACAAAGGCTCCTATCCTCTTTTGGTGCAGAGGATAGGACATTTTTTTATGTTAGAAATCTGTCCAATACGTTTTTCTAAAAAAACATAAAAAAATATGATATTTTCTCTTGACAAAAAATATACTGTCTGGTATTATATCTCTTGCATGTGAGATGTGAGTGTAGCTCAGCTGGATAGAGCGTCTGACTACGGATCAGAAGGTCGCGTGTTCGAATCATGTCACTCACGCTTTCAGAGTATCAGAGCAATCTGATACTCTTTTTTTATTCTATTTTTTTACTGTTTGCTATTTGGGCGAAATAAAAAAGAAGTCAGAAACCAATATAAAAACATTTCTGACTTCTTTTTTTACATATTCCTCATACGTTGTATGGTCACTTGGAATTATGCATATGTGTCGATATGCATCCCTTCTGTTGCGCTGGAAATGGTATTGATTAAGTTTTGCATTGCCATTTCCTGTGTCTGCATGGTTTCTTTTACCATTGCGATACCAACAGATTGTTGTAATTTTGCTGCGCTCAAATTCATACTTGCAGATGCAATTGATTCTACCATATCAAATTCCTCCTTCCTCTGGGAATCATAGCAGAGATACTGCTTATTTTATTATCGACGACAACACATTATTTCTAAAGTAAATTTCTCGTCAAATTTTTAAAAAGTATCCATTTCTGGCACAAACATAAAATCTACCGTACGCAATTCCTTAGAAGCATCCACAACCACCACACGTATTTTCTGCCCCATACGATATATTTTATGGCTATATTTTGCTGTCACAATCATCTGCTTTTCGTCATAGGTAAAATATTCTTCTGGAATACGAGAAAAAGCAATCAATCCTTCTACTGTATTTTCTAATTCCACAAAAATACCCCAATTTGTCATACCCGAAATCACACCATCAAACTCCTGACCAATTTTTGTCAGCATATATTCCGCTTTTTTCATAGCATTGGTATCACGTTCTGCTTCTTCGGCGATACGTTCGCGCTTGGAACAATGCAGAGCAACCTCTGGCATTTTTTTACGATATACGGCTTCCTGTTTTCCGCTCATTTCTCCTGCCAATGTTTTGCGAATCAATCTATGAATTTGTAAATCCGGATACCTCCGTATGGGTGAAGTAAAATGGCAATAATATTTTGCCGCCAGACCAAAATGTCCTTGATTATCCGCTGTATAACGTGCCTGCATCATACTGCGCAGCATCACTTTTGTAATAACATGTTCTTCCGGTGTGCCTTCTGCTTTGGCTAAAATACGCTGTATTTCTCTGGGGTGGATTTCCCCATCTTTTTTCTTGACATGATACCCAAAACTACGGATAAACTGTTCCATTTTCTCTGTTTTTTCCGTATCTGGTTCTTGGTGCGAACGAAATACAAATGGAATTTCCTGCCAATAAAAATATTCTGCGACCGTTTCATTACACACCAACATAAATTCTTCAATCAAATTGGTGGCAATGCTTCTTTCATATGGTCGGATTTCTTGCACTTCGCCCTTTTCATTCAATATAATTTTCGATTCTGGAACATCAAAATTTACAGAACCACGTTTTTTACGTTTTTCTACCAAAATCTGGCGCAATTGCTCCATATCTTGCAACATAGGTATAATTGTGGCATAGGTTTCCAAAAGTTCTGGTGTTTGTTCTTCCAAAATTTCGCGTACGGCATCATATGTCATACGAAAATCAGAATGAATCACAGAAGGCGTGATACGCGAATCACAAACTTGACCTTTTGTATCAATTTCCATAATACAACTGAGCGTCAAGCGGTCAACTTGTGGATTCAGAGAACAAATGCCATTGCTCAATTTATGCGGCAACATGGGAATCACGCGGTCTACCAAATATACGCTTGTTCCTCTTTCATACGCTTCTTTGTCTAATGCTGTATGCTCTTTGACGTAATAAGAAACGTCCGCAATATGCACCCCTAATTCAAAATTGCCGTTTTCTAATTTGTGCAAAGAAACAGCATCGTCCAAGTCTTTGGCATCTGCACCATCTATGGTGATGGTCAGCCAATCGCGGAAATCCTCACGCCCGCATAAATCTTGTTCTGTGATGCAATCTGCAACATCTTCGATTTCCTGATATACTTCTTCTGAAAAAGTTTCGGGCAATTCAAAACGACGCACCACAGACAGTATATCAATCCCAGGGTCATTGATATGACCTAAAATCTCAATGACTTCACCTTCTGGGCTTTGTACTGCATCACCAAATTTTGTGATTTCTACCACAACTTTATGCCCTGTCACTGCGCCCATCGCGCTGCCGCGCGGGATAAAAATATCTTTTGCCATTTTTTTATCATCTGGTATCACAAAACCAAAACCGCGGATTTGCTCATATACCCCCACCATACGCTGCATACTGCGTTCCAGCACACGTACAATCTCGCCTTCGGCTCTGCGTCCGTCTGAACTGCTGCTTGTGATACGATATAACACGCGGTCTTTGGGCAATGCGCCATTGGTATGTGCTGCCGGAATAAAAATATCCTCGCCGCCTTCTTCCGGCGTCACAAAGCCAAAACCACGCGGGTGACTTTGGAAAATACCAGTTGCCATTTGCAATGTTTCTGGCAGCATCAACTTGCCGCGTTTGGTTTCTACAATTCTGCCTTCTGCCAATAGTTCAGAAAGCAAATGTTCAAATAATGTTCTGTCTTCCTCCGGCACGCCCATCATGACACGCAATTGTTTTCGTTTCATAGGGGGATATGCCGAATTTTGGATACAGGAAAATATTTTTTCTTTCCGTTCTTGTATTTGATTCTCTTGCATAAAAACTCCTTTCCAGCCTTGGAGATTGCCGCCTATAAAAAAAGAGACGCAGTTTTTCTCGGTTGGTCAAAAAACAATTCCATTTCTGTTTCTACGAATGGTATTGTACACTGTTTTGCGTATGCCATACCAAAACAGCGTTTGACTCAGCCGCTTTTTTGCGTCTCTAATCTGTGTTCCTTAGCCAATTAAATTTAAAACCAGTGCAAGAATCATAAATAATGCACCGCCAATTTTTGTATATCTTTCGAGTGTGCCTTCCATAGAGCTGCCTTTATTTTTGCTCCAATACGTATCGCTAGAACTAGCCGCATTGATTGCGCCCAGACCTGCGGAGCGTTTGGATTGCAGTAAAATAATGATACAGAGCAGCACAGACAAAAGAATCAGTACCACAGATAAAATCAGGCTAATGGTTGCCATTTGCAAAAACCTCCTATTTTGTCATCAGATGCCTACAAAAAATAACAGATGTAGCATCTAAAAAAATTTATGTGCAGTCCGAAAAAAGACTGTCAACTTCTAAGCAGTAAGAGTATTTTACCACACAACAAAAGCCCCTGCAAGTCCTTTTCTTTGAAAAACGCCGGATTTCCAGAAAAAACACAGCACTTATTCTGGGATACGTAATTTTTGTCCACATACAATTAAATTGGGATCTGCTAAACCATTTGCCTCCATAATTTTATAAATACCGTCCATCGTACCATAATATTTTCTGCTGATATAACCTAAAGTTTCGCCCTCCAATACAATATGTATTTTTTCTTCTCCATTGGTTTCATTCGTTTTTGTCGCTTGTTCCTGTGTTTCTGGTTCTTCTTGTGTATTTGCTGGCTGTGTGCTTTGACTGACAGCAAAAGCGGACTGCACCTGCACATCTTCCATCTGTGCCGCCAAAGCTGTATAAGAATTTTGTACTTGTGTGATATTTTGTTCCAATACCTGCAAACGATTCACATTACGAATCAATGCAAAGCCCATACACACACAAACAACGCATAATACACAACTGACACCTGTCAACATGGTATAACGATTTTTTTGCGCTGTTTTTGCTTGTTTGGCTCTACGTTGCAACACTTGACGGATTTCTTTTGCCGCGTCCATACGTTCTTCTGGCGTTGGACGGCGTTTCCGGCGTGGCATCTCATCTTTTTCGTTTTTTTCACTTTTATGATTGCTTGTCTTTTGTGTTGTCGTGGCATCGGATTCTTGCTCGGTTTCTTTTTGTGCTTCTCTTGGTCGCACCATGCTATGGTCGAGCATATATTCCTGCATTTCCTGATTCTTTTCATAATACACAAAATAGCCCATTGCTTGACGCAAGCCTGTTTGTTCTTTGGAATACACATAAAACGCATCTAGTTTATCCACAGTATCCAATGTAAACAATACCTGCCAAGATTCTTTAAAATGCGCTTTATGAAATGCTTCATCTTTTGCGACCAAAAACGCACCAAATCCCGGCTGTGCATGTGCCCAGCCAACCAAAGTCAAACCTTGAAAATACATCTCCAATTGACTGCCGATATATTCCCATGTCTGCGCGCCAAAAGTCAAAGTACCATTTTCCTGTACCAATCCACGACCTTGTATTGCACCGCTGATCAATACAACATCTTGTCCATCTATGGTCATTTGACGTCCGACCAATGCCGCCATTTTTTCTGTATTCCCGCCACTTTTGCCATATTGATACAAATATGTATAAACATAATCCTCCATATAAATTTTGATTTGTGTATCAATGGCGCCAATTTGTTTTACTTTTGCGGGAAAGGAAAAATCGTCTGTTTCCCCATAGCCATACAAATTATGCTCGTCCGAAAAATCATACCGCATTTGCTATGTCCTCCTTGCTTTTTCTTGCAGCGTTCTGCTGTTTCTTTGAAATATAACACGGACAAAGTGCATAATGTGTCAAAGGCTGTCGGTACATTCCTGTTTTTGTTCGCTTTGTTTTTCTATTTTTCCTGTTTTTTTGCGGCAAAGCGCAAAAAAACAGGGCTATCTGCTTTAAGTACAGAAAGCCCTGCAAGATATATTACAAGATATGTAAAATTAGTTTGTTGCTTTGCTTGCTTTATATTTTCTGATTGCGTCTGCCAGTTTGGGCAGGATTACTTTTACATCGCCTA